>NZ_JAGRQZ010000026.1:0-141385 GCF_018223915.1 Klebsiella sp. 64 | reverse complement strand
GGCGGCGATAGCCGATCCCACCCCGCCGCTGCCAACCACCAGCGCCCGCGTCCCCTGCGGGTTAAACCCTTTACGACGCAGGCCCAGCACAAATCCCTCGCCATCGAACATGTCTCCGCTCAGGCTACCGTCAGCCTCGCGGCGGATGGCATTGCAGGCGCCAGCGATGGCCGCCGTCGGGCTCAGGCGCTGCACCAGATCGCAGGTGGCGATTTTATGCGGCATCGTCACCAGCGCGCCGATGATGTTGGTCATCGTAAACAGCGGCGGAATAAACGCGGCGTAGTCCTCCGGCCTGACCCCCATCGGCACCACCTTCACGTCCACCTGCTGGTCAACGAACCACGGGTTGTAGATCATCGGCGCCTTAAAACTGGCGGTCGGATAGCCAAGGTGCGCTATCAGCCGCGTATTCCCACTAATCACCATGCCTTGCTCCTTTGCTTACTGCGATAACTCGATACGTTTGACGTCGCCGAGGATAAACAGATAGGCCACCACGCCCAGCAGCGCGGCGCCGCCGATGTAGATCAAGGCGTAGAAGAAATTGCCGAACCCGGCAACGATAAAGCCGATCACCAGCGGGGTGAGGATCCCCGCGAGGTTGGCGCAGAAGTTAAACAGGCCGCCGGTCAGACCGCCCAGCCCCTTCGGGGCGATATCGGAGATCAGCGTCCAGCCGAGACCCACCATCCCCTGGCCAAAAAAGGCAAACGACATCACCAGGATCACCGCCAGGTCGCTCTCCAGCCAGTTCGCGGTGATGATGCAGCTGGCCATCAGCAGGCCGGCAACGATCGGCAGCTTACGGCCAAGATTGGCCGACCCGGTGGCCTTGAGCAGTTTGTCGGAGAGCCAGCCGCCAAACATCACCCCGCCGGCGGCGGCGACAAACGGCAGGATGGAGAAGAAGCCAACCTTCAGCCAGGGCATATGCCGCTCGGTGGCCAGCCAGGTGGGGAACCAGGTGAGAAAAAACACCAGCACGGTATTGCCGGCAAACTGGCCGATGCTGGCGCCGATGATCTGCCGTTTGCTCAGCAGCTGGCGGACCAGCGGCCAGCTGAACGCCACCTGCTGGTCGGTCGGGGCGCTGAGGCCGCCGCCGTTTTTGATATGCTCGCGCTCCTGCTGGCTAAGGCGCGGATCTTCATGCGGTTCGCGGTAGCAGCGCCACCACACCAGGGCAAACAGAATGCCGACGGCGCCAACGCTGACAAACAGCACCCGCCAGCCGAAACCGTCCATGATCCAGAACAGCAGCGGCGCAAAGCAGGCCAGCCCGAGATACTCCCCCACGGTGTACACCGCCGTGGCCTTCGCCCGCTCCTGCTGTGGGAACCAGGCGCTGACCACCCGGCTGTTGACCGGAAAGCACGGCGCTTCGCTAATACCGAGCCCGAAGCGGCACAGCAGCAGCGTCTTCAGCCCCACCGCCATGCCGTGGAACAGGGTAAACAGCGACCACAGGGTCAGTGACAAAAAGTAGGTCACTTTGTTGCCAAAGCGGTCGAGAAACAGTCCGCCGGGGATCTGCGCCAGAGCATAGGTCCAGGCGAAGGCGGAGAAGAGGATTCCCATGATCGCCGGGTCGATCCCCAGCTCAGCGGTGAGCTTTGGGGCGGCGATCCCCAGTACGGTGCGATCGAGATAGTTGATCATGGTGCCAATGGCCAACAGCGCAAGAATGCCGATACGCCGCCGGGAGCGGCGCACGGTGACGGCTGGCTGGGCGGCAGCCGTCGGGTTAGGGCTATATGAGCTCATAGTCGGTTCCTGTCTCGGGTACAGAGGGTGTTGTTATTGTGTTTAACGCATAATGAACCATTTGATTCAGGCTAACAATACTGCATCGCCGCCAGACGGACGGCCGCATTCGCTGCGCCATAGAGCGCATAGCCAGCCCGGCGCTCGGTTAACTCAAAGAAAAAGCGGCCGGCGGTAAAGGGCCGGGTGTAAAGATGCAGGAAATCTCCCCCCTGCGGATCGCGGTCATAGAGGAGCTGCTGGCGCTGAAGCTGCCCGACGTCCAACTCGCCGCCAAAGCGCGCCAGCAGATCGTCATAATAATTGACCGGGATCGGCAGCGTATGGCGGGCAACCTCGGCAAGCTGGTCGCAGGCGGCCGGCAGATCGCGGCAGGCAAAGGCGGCATGCTGCAGCCCCGCCCCCTGGTAGCAGGCGACGGAGCGGGCGATCTGCGTCGCCCGGCTCTGCGAAATATTCAGCGCCAGACGGATATCGCCCTGCGGGCTGCGCACCGCCAGGCTGCGCACCAGTCCATACGGGTCCGGCAGCGTCTGCTCATGCTCAAGGGAAAAACCAAACACCGTACGGAAGAACATCACCCAGTTATCGCGGCTGTCGGCCTCCATTCCCAGCGCCAGATGATCGATACCGAGATAATCCTCGCGCACCGTCACGCCATCACGCAGATGAAAATCGCGCTCGTAGATAGCCTCACCGGCGTCGATGAGATAGATAAGGCTGCCGTCGGGGGCGCAGATCGCCGGGATCGGCGTTTCGTTCGGCCCGGCGTCGCCCTGCCAGGTGGCATACCCCAGCGCGCGGGCGCGGGCGACAAGCGACGCGCTGTGCTCGACCCGCAGCGCCATCGCGCAGAGCGATACCCCGTGGCGTTGATAAAAATGGTCGGCCCAGCTGTGCGGCTGATGGTTGATGACGATCCGCGCCCCGCCGTTGCGCCACAGCGTCACCTGTCTGGAGCGGTGGCTTCCCTCGTGCTGAAAACCCAGCGCCTGCAGATGTTGCCCCAGGCGCTGCGCCTCGGCGGCGCTGGCGGCGAATTCGATAAACTCCAGCCCGTGATAGACCGGCAGCGGCGGCGGTGAAAACAGATCGGCATCGCACGTCGGGAGCCGACGGCGGGTTTGCTCCTCCAGCCACAGCAGCGAACGATAACCATCTTTGGCCGTCGCGCCGTTCGGCGAGGCGCGAAAACCGTCATTGAAGATCTCCAGCGACCAGGGGCCGCGGTAGCCACAGCGGGTGATCTGCTCGGCAAACGCCTCCAGCGGCAGCTCCCCCTGTCCGGGAAAGCAGCGGAAGTGGCGGCTCCACTCCAGCAAATCCATTTTCATATACGGCGCATCGGCGAGCTGTACAAAGGTGATTTTCTCCACCGGCACCGACGGTAGCGCGTCCAGCGTGTCGCCGCGGGCCAGAATATGGAAGCTGTCGAGCACCAGGCCCAACGCCGGGCTGTCCACCCGCCGCACCCGCTCCCAGGCCTGCTGCCAGCGGTTCACATGGGTTCCCCAGGCCAGGGCCTCATAGCCGATAGCGATCCCCTCCTCTTCCGCCAGCGTGGCCAGCGCCCGCAGGTCCGCGACCTGCAATTCGCTATCCGCCGAGCAGTCCGGCTGCACATTGCTGCACAGCAGCAGCGTCTCGCAGCCCAGCTCGTGCATCAGAGCAAATTTGCGCCGAGCGCGGGCCATATTCGCCGCAAACTGCGCCCGACTGGCGCCTTCAAAATCGCGAAAGGGTTGAAAAAGCGTGATTTTTAACCCTAAATCGGCGGCAAGCTGGCGGATTTCCGCCGGCGTCCCCGTATAATAGAGCAGATCGTTCTCGAAAATTTCCACCCCCTGATACCCCGCCGCCGCAATAGCGTGCAGCTTCTCAGGCAGGGTGCCGGAAATCGAAACGGTGGCGATAGAGCGCAGCATAAGGTCCTCGGGTCAACAGCTGACGTAAGCCTTGAATATGTATCATTTGGTTCATTTGCGCCATGCCAGGTTGCTAAATTGTGATCATTATGTGTATTTTTTGTCACCCAAGAAAAAGGAGTTGCCATGACCGTCGTTGCCCATGATGAAGCACAATCCCTGAAGGCGCGGATTTTCAGCGCCGCTATCGCTGTCTTTGCTGAACACGGGCTGTCAGGCGCCCGCATGGAGCAGATCGCCACCGAGGCGCAGACCACCAAACGCATGGTGGTTTACTACTTCAAAAGCAAAGAACAGCTCTATCAGGAGGTGCTGCAGCATGTGTATGCGCGGATCCGCGAAACCGAGCAGCAGCTGGGGCTGGAGAATGTGCCGCCGGTGGAGGCGCTGGTGCGGCTGGTGCGCTGGAGCGTGCGCTATCACGCCACCCATGCGGACTATATGCGCGTCATTTGCATGGAGAATATGCAGCGCGGCAAGTGGTTAAAAAGCTCGGGTGAACTGAAGCCGCTGAATCGTACCGCCCTGTCGATTCTGGAAGACATTTTACTGCGCGGCCAGCAGCAGGGCGTCTTTCAGGCGGGGCTCGACGCGCGCGATGTCCACCGGTTAATCAGCAGTTTCAGCTTTTATCAGGTGTCGAACTTCTACACCTTCAGCAGCCTGTATCTTGACGATCCGCTACCCGCCATCGACGATGAAGCGATGGTGGCTCACCATTGTGACATTGCCGTCCGGGCAGTGATCCGCTTCGTGATTTCCTGACCCGCCGGCGTAAGGGTTCAGTGCCCGGAAAGCGCATGAATGACTTTCTCCATAGCCTCCACGGTGAGCGGCGAACGCTGGATTTTGCGGTTCGCCAGCGAGGTGCGCAGCACACCGGCAATGACAATGTGTTTCGGCTCCTGACCCAGGTCACGCATTTCCAGCACGACTTTACCCACCACGCGGCACATTTCCTGGTACAGGTCGTCGTCTTTCGCTTTATTTCCCATAGAATTTGGCTCGTATTTTATCATTATCAATCAAATCATTATTGATAGATTTCCCGCACAACGCAAACCATCGCCACTTTAAAGGTTCAATGACGCATTTTACCGGCTCATGATAGCGAAATAATCCATTTCTTTTACCCTTTTTCATAGCCGGTGACGAAAAAGTGTGTTGCGTAGATTTTTGCATAACGTGCCGGTTTTGTTACGCGTTTTGTCCATAATTTGAAACGAGGTTTTTATTTTCCTTTTTGATTTCGGCAGCGTATAATGCGCTTCGATTCTTTCTTGAATGGTTTCAGCGCATTGGACTGCATGATAAAACGCATAACACCTTGCCACATTTCATGGGCTGAACCGCCAGCACACATTCTTCTGCACGCTTCAGGGTTGTCACCTATCCTTAGGGCGTGGCTTAGCAACTTTCGTAATACAGGTTTGGCTCCCCGGCAGTGCGCCCGCGGAGCGAGAATTCCATATCCTTCACAACTTAAAGACTAAAACTGTCATGAAAAAGACCAAAATTGTTTGCACCATCGGTCCGAAAACCGAATCTGAAGAGATGCTGACCAAAATGCTGGAAGCCGGCATGAATGTGATGCGTCTGAACTTCTCCCACGGTGACTATGCGGAACACGGTCAGCGCATCCAGAACCTGCGCAATGTGATGAGCAAAACCGGTAAGAAAGCCGCTATTCTGCTGGACACCAAAGGGCCGGAAATTCGTACCATCAAGCTGGAAGGCGGCAACGACGTCTCCCTGAAAGCAGGCCAGACCTTCACCTTCACTACCGATAAATCCGTCATCGGCAACAACGAAATCGTTGCGGTAACCTATGAAGGCTTCACCTCCGACCTCGCCGTCGGCAACACCGTCCTGGTGGACGATGGCCTGATCGGCATGGAAGTCACGGCTATCGAAGGCAACAAAGTTATCTGTAAAGTGCTGAACAATGGCGATCTTGGCGAGAACAAAGGCGTTAACCTGCCGGGCGTCTCCATCGCCCTGCCGGCGCTGGCTGAGAAAGACAAACAGGACCTGATCTTCGGTTGCGAACAGGGCGTGGACTTCGTCGCGGCCTCCTTCATCCGTAAACGTTCCGACGTCGTCGAGATCCGTGAGCACCTGAAAGCCCACGGCGGTGAAAACATCCAGATCATCTCCAAAATCGAAAACCAGGAAGGCCTGAACAACTTCGACGAAATCCTCGAAGCGTCTGACGGCATCATGGTTGCGCGTGGCGACATGGGCGTGGAGATCCCGGTTGAAGAAGTTATCTTCGCCCAGAAAATGATCATCGAAAAATGTATCCGCGCGCGTAAAGTGGTTATCACCGCCACCCAGATGCTGGACTCCATGATCAAGAACCCGCGTCCGACCCGCGCTGAAGCCGGCGACGTGGCTAACGCCATCCTCGACGGCACCGATGCGGTGATGCTGTCCGGCGAATCCGCGAAAGGTAAATACCCGCTGGAAGCGGTCACCATCATGGCGACCATTTGCGAACGTACCGACCGCGTGATGACCAGCCGTCTGGACTTCAACAACGACAACCGTAAACTGCGCATCACCGAAGCGGTGTGCCGCGGCGCGGTAGAAACCGCTGAGAAACTGGAAGCGCCGCTGATCGTGGTCGCCACCCAGGGCGGTAAATCCGCACGCGCTGTGCGCAAATACTTCCCGGATGCCACCATCCTGGCGCTGACCACCAACGAAACCACCGCTCGTCAGCTGGTGCTGAGCAAAGGCGTGGTACCGCAGCTGGTGGAAGAGATTGCCTCTACCGATGATTTCTATCATCTGGGCAAAGACCTGGCGCTGAAGAGCGGCCTCGCGCGTAAAGGCGACGTAGTGGTGATGGTTTCCGGCGCATTAGTGCCGAGCGGCACGACTAATACCGCTTCCGTACACGTGCTGTAATAATTTACAGGTTAATTGGTTTTTTTTAATAAAGCGCCTCGCGGGGCGCTTTTTTTTATTCATTGATTAGCTCTTCCTATTAAAAATGCAAATCGGAATTTACTATTTAATAAGGGATTATCTAAGATGAATCCGATGGAAGCGCGCTGTTTTCACTCGCCTTTTTCAGCGATTCTGAGCAATTCGATGCTTCTTTGAGCGAACGATCAAAAATAAGTGCGTTCAGGTAAAAAAAATATTCTCATCCCAAAAAACTTTGTGTAATACTTGTAACGCTACATGGAGATTAACTCAATCTAGAGGGTATTAATAATGAATCGTACTAAACTGGTACTGGGCGCGGTAATCCTGGGTTCTACTCTGCTGGCTGGTTGCTCCAGCAATGCTAAAATCGATCAGCTGTCTTCTGACGTTCAGACTCTGAACGCTAAAGTTGACCAGCTGAGCAACGACGTGAACGCAATGCGTTCCGACGTTCAGGCTGCTAAAGACGACGCAGCTCGCGCTAACCAGCGTCTGGACAACCAGGCTCACTCTTACCGTAAGTAAGAGTTCTGGTAATAAAAATGGCGCACTCTGTGCGCCATTTTTTTTGCCCTCAGCATGAGGGCTATTGGGTAAGCAGACCGTTGTCAGACGAACTATTCTGCGCCGACAGCGACGTCGCCGTGCTACCTGCCCCCGCCGACACCACCACCGGATACCCCGCCCTTCTCGACATCGCTTTTTTCAACTGCAGGTCATCCACTGCTTTATCCTCTGCGAAGGCGTGAAACGCCGCTGGCAGCGTGTAAGCGATGGTCCGGGTGTTTTCCCCTTCGGTCTGCGAAAGCGGCCTGTGGACTTCGACATAGCGTTTACCATCCGGCTCGACGGCAAACTTCACCGGCTGATTGATAATCCGTACCGGCGTCCCGGTTTTCACCTGGCTGAACAGCGCTTTGATGTCATCAGCGTTCATCCGCATACAGCCCGAGCTGACGCGCAGACCAACGCTGTCTGGGGCGTTAGTTCCGTGGATGAGATATTCACCGTTACCGTAGGCCAGACGCAGCGCATAGCGGCCCAGGGGATTGTTCGGTCCGGCCGGGACCACCGCTGGCAGCGTCACCCCTTTCTCCAGCGAGCGCGCGCGGATGCCGGCGGTAGGCGTCCAGGTAGGGTTAGGGATCTTCTGCCCCACGCGGGTGGTCATCTCCGGCGTTTCCAGACCTAACTGGCCAATGCCCAGCGGATAGACCTGCACCTGATTCTCTCCCGGCGGGAAGTAATACAGCCGCAGTTCGGCGAGGTTGACGACAATGCCCTCCCTCGGCACGTCGGGCAGCAGCATCTGAGAAGGGATAAGGACCTGAGTGCCGGGCTTCGGCTGCACCGGCGCAATCGTATCGTTGGCTTCGAGGATCAGCATCGCCGCGGTATCGAAATGGCGCGCAATCGCCTGCAGGTTGCGATCTCCCTCCTGGACCGTCCAGTACTGATTCTGACCAATCAGCCGACTGTTGGCGGGAGGAAGCGGGTAATCAACGGCCCAGGCGGCCGTGGAGGCGCCAAGGGCGCTGAGAAGGGCTAAGGTGATCATCGTTTTGCGTTTCATACTGAGATTCCTTCTTTCGCTGATAAAACGCCAGGAGACTGAACGGCGGCAGGGTCAGCGCCCTGCCGGACGTAACAGAATGAAATCTACCTGTTTATTCTAGCTAATATTTGCCGCTTTCGCGCGTATCGCGCGGATCATGGCTTCGAGGCCTTGCGAGCGGGAGGGGGTGAGATGCTGGGTGAGCGCCATTTTTTCAAACCACGGACGCACGTCGAACTCGGTGATGTCCTGAGCGGTCATCCGGTCATAGAGGATAAACACCACCGCTATCAGACCCTTGACGATCGCCGCATCGCTATCGCCGCGCAGGGTGATCACGCCTGTGGGATCCTGGTCCATCACGATCCAGACCTGGCTTTGACAGCCCTGAATAATGTTCTGCACGCTATGTTCTTCCGGGCTTAGCGGCGCCAGACGCTGGCCAAGCTCGATGATATAGAGATACTTCTCTTCCCAGTTGGCGCAACGGCTAAAGTTACGCAACAGTTTGTCTTTGTCCGGTAGTGCCGCCATTGTCCCGTCCTTTACCCTAACAGTTTGCGGATCCGCTGGAGGCCGGCCACCAGGCGGTCCACCTCTTCCGTGGTATTGTACATCGCCAGCGATGCCCGACACATAGCCGGTACCTGATACCGGGCCATCAACGGCATCGCGCAGTGGTGTCCGGTGCGCACGGCGATCCCGTAGTTATCGAGGAAGCTGCCGACGTCATAGGCGTGATGCTGACCGAGGTTGAAAGCAATTACCCCTTTACGCTGCGCCGGGCCGTAAAGGATCAGATCCGGTACCGCGCGCAGGGCATCGAGCGCGTAGCGCATCAGCGTCTGCTCATACTCGGCAATCTGCGTCAGTCCCAGCTGGCTGACGTAGGTCAGCGCCGCGCCGAGGCCGATGATCCCCCCGGTATTCGGCGTGCCGGCCTCAAAGCGCCACGGCGCCTGATTCCAGGTGGTGCCCTCCGTCAGGCTGACGGTGGCGATCATCGACCCGCCCCCTTCCCAAGGCGCCATCGTCTGCAGCAGCTCGGACCGGGCGTAGAGCACGCCGATCCCGGTCGGCCCATACAGCTTGTGGGCGGAGAAAACATAAAAATCGCAGCCCAGCGCCTGGACGTCCACCGGGTGGTGCATCACCGCCTGGGCGCCATCCACCAGCACTTTCGCGCCATGCTGATGCGCAAGAGCAATCAGCGCCGCCAGCGGGTTTTCCGTCCCCAGCACGTTGGAGACCTCGGTTATCGCCAGCAGGCGGGTGCGCGGGTCAAACAGTCCCGGGACAACATCCAGTTGCAGCGTACCGTCCGGGTTCAGGGGGATCACCCGCAGCTTAGCCCCGACGCGGGCGCAGAGCATCTGCCACGGCACAATATTGGCGTGGTGCTCCATTTCGCTGATGATGATGTTATCCCCGGCGCCGACGTTGGCGTTTCCCCAGCTGTTGGCCACCAGGTTGATACCCTCGGTGGTGCCGCGGACGAACACCACTTCCTCCGCCGATCCGGCGTTAAGGAAGGTGGCCGCCTGCTGACGCACGGCTTCCATCCGCGCGGTGGCTTCCGCGCTGAGGGTATGGATGCCGCGGTGCACCGCCGCGTAGCCGTGGCGATAGAATTCCGCTTCTGCGCCGATCACTGCCTCCGGCTTCTGGGCGCTGGCGGCGCTGTCGAGATAGACCAGCGGCTGACCGTTGACCTCCCGGTTCAGTACCGGAAAATCGGCGCGAACCTGTTCTACTGAAAATGTCATACTGTGCCTCCCGGCAAACGCTGTCCAATACGCGCCAGCACCTGCTCTCTGAGCGCGTCGCTGCGGATAGCCTCGGTGAGCTCGGCGGCGAAGGCGTAGAGGATCATCTGCTGCGCCGCCTGCTGTTCGATACCGCGCGAGCGCAGATAGAACAGCTGCTCTTCGTCAATGCGCCCCACCGTCGCCCCATGGCTGCATTTCACGTCATCGGCGTAAATTTCCAACTGCGGTTTGGTGTCGACCTCCGCCAGCCGCCCGAGCAGCAGATTATTGTTGGTCATCTGACCGTCGGTTTTCAGCGCGAGCGGCGCGACGTTGATCAGCCCGTTAAACACCGCCCGCCCCTTATCGCTGACGATGGTTTTGTGCAGCTGGCGGCTGGTGCAGTAGCCGACCTGATGGTCGAGCCAGGTGCGGCTATCGCAGACCTCATTTTTCACCGGCATCGCCAGCGAATTGAGGCGCAGGTTGCTGTTTTCGCCGCCCAGGCGGGTGCTGGTCTGGTGACGCAGCACCTGGCCGCCAAGCAGGAAACTGCTGCTGAAGGCCGAGGCGTCGCGGCCCAGCAGCAGGTCGTTATGGGCGAAGTGATAGCTGCGGGCATTCTCAAATGCCAGCTTGATATGCTGGAGGTGCGCGTTATCGGCCACCGTCATGGTCAATCGCCCGCCGGTGAAATGCGGCTGCTCATTGAGGCTCAGGTAATGCTCGACAATCGTCGCCTCCGCCCCGCTCTCCAGCGCCAGGTGATGGCGATAGTGGGCGGTATTCAGCGCATCGCCGGCCAGGCCACTGGTGATATGCATCAGCAGCAGCGGTTTATCCAGGCGGCGGTTGCGCGGCACGCGAATGCGGGTCACCGTCTGGGCCAGGCTTTCGGTCAGATGGAGAAACACCTCCGGCTGCAGGGCATCCGGCAGATGCTGGCGCTGATTATCGACACTGACCTCCACGCCGCTGGCGGCAAGATCGTCGCTCAGCTGAGGATGATAGCGGCCATCGATAAACACCAGCCGCCAGGCGTCCAGCGGCAGCGCCAGCGCATCACGCTGTTCAGCGCTGAGAGAGGCCCCCTCATCGGCGACAAAGCGACCGTTAAGTAGGGCATCCAGCGGAGTGTATTTCCAGTCCTCGTGCTTGCGCGTCGGCAGCCCAAGGCGCAGCAGCTGCTGCAGATGCTGACTGGCCTCCGGGGTACGCGGGCCGCCCTGCGCTTCAAACAGATGGTGCCACTGCTGCAGCGCGTTACTGCTGTTCGGTAAGCCAGCCATAGCCCTGCTCCTCCAGCTGTTTGACCAGAGAGAAATCGCCCGACTTCACAATCCGCCCCTGATACAGCACATGGACATAGTCCGGCTTGATATAGTCAAGGATGCGCTGATAGTGGGTGACAATGATAAAGGCGCGTTTGCCGTCGCGCAGGGCATTCACTCCCTGGGAGACGATTTTCAGGGCATCGATATCCAACCCCGAATCCGATTCATCGAGAATGCACAGCTCCGGCTCAAGCACCGCCATTTGCAGAATATCGTTACGCTTTTTCTCACCGCCGGAGAAGCCAACGTTCACCGAGCGGGTCAGGAGATCTTCCGGCATCTGCAGCAGCTTGATCTTTTCTTCCATTAAGTCCTGGAAATCGAAACGATCCAGCGCCTCCTGGCCACGATAGTTGCGCACGGCATTCAGCGCAGTCTGCAGGAAAAACTGGTTGCTGACGCCGGGGATCTCTACCGGATACTGGAAGGCCATAAAGATACCTTCCCCGGCGCGATCTTCCGCAGCGAGTTCGAGCAGGTTTTTGCCCTTAAATTCGACGCGACCGCCAGTCACCTCATAATCTTCACGCCCGGCCAGGGTGGCCGAAAGCGTACTTTTGCCTGAGCCGTTCGGCCCCATAATGGCGTGGACCTCTCCCGGGCGCACCTCTAGGTTCAGCCCGCGCAGGATCGCTTTATCTTCGACGGCGACGTGTAAATCTTGAATACTTAACATCTTTTTTCCTTAATTATCAGCCGACGCTATGTTCAAGGCTAATGGCCAGCAATTTTTGCGCCTCTACAGCGAACTCCAGCGGCAGCTCGGAGAAGACGTCTTTACAGAAACCGTTGACGATCATCGAGATGGCATCGTCTTCGCTGATCCCGCGCTGCAGGCAGTAGAACAATTGATCTTCGCCAATCCGCGAGGTGGTCGCCTCGTGCTCCAGCTGGGCGCTGTTGTTGCGGCATTCAACATACGGGAAGGTATGCGCCCCGCAGTCCGGGCCGATCAGCATCGAATCGCACTGGGTATAGTTGCGGGCGTTGGTGGCGGTCGGCATGATTTTGACCAGCCCGCGATAGCTGTTCTGGCTGTGTCCGGCGGAGATCCCTTTCGAGATGATGGTCGAGCGGGTGTTCTTGCCGATATGGATCATTTTGGTGCCGGTGTCCGCCTGCTGATGGCCGCTGGTCAGCGCCACCGAAAAGAATTCGCCGATCGAGTTATCGCCGCGCAGGATGCAGCTGGGGTATTTCCAGGTGATGGCCGAGCCGGTTTCCGACTGGGTCCATGACATTTTGCTGTTCTCCCCTTCGCACAGGGCGCGCTTGGTGACGAAGTTGAGGATCCCGCCGGTGTTGTTATCGCCGGGGAACCAGTTCTGCACCGTGGAGTATTTCACTTCCGCGTCTTTATGGATGATGACTTCAACGACCGCGGCATGCAGCTGATAGCTGTCGCGCACCGGCGCCGAGCAGCCTTCAATATAGCTGACGTAGCTGCCTTCATCGGCCACCAGAATGGTGCGTTCAAACTGCCCGGTCTTTTCGGCGTTGATGCGAAAATAGGTGGACAGCTCCATCGGGCAGCGGACGCCCTTCGGCACATAGATAAAGGTGCCGTCCGAAGCCACTGCGGCGTTCAGCGCGGCAAAGAAGTTGTCATTCCCCGGCACTACGGTGCCCAGATACTTTTTCACCAGTTCCGGATGGTCGTGGATCGCCTCGCCGAAAGAACAGAAGATGATCCCCTGCTCGGCCAGCTTTTCTCGGTAGGTGGTCGCCACGGACACCGAGTCAAATATCGCGTCCACCGCCACCTCGCGCCCTTCGCGTACCGGCACGCCAAGCTGGTTAAAGGCTTCTTCCACCTCGCTGGTCAGAAAGGTATTGGCCCCGGTCTGCTGCACCGCGCCAGGCTCGGAGGCGCAGGTCTCATCGCAGTTGCCGCAGGAGGGCGCGGAATAGTAGCTGTAATCCTGATAATTCAGCTTATCGTAATGCGCTTTCAGCCAGTGCGGCTCCTCCATTTCCAGCCACGCCCGGTAGGCATTCAGACGAAACTCCAACATCCACTGCGGCTCATTGCGGCGAGCCGAGATAGCCCGAACGACTTCTTCATTAATGCCTTTGGCCAGCTCATCGGTTTGCAGGCGAGTAAAAAAGCCCTCTTTGTAGTTGAGCGGGCCGCCGGTCCAGGTTTTGACATCGTCAGTTGCTTCAGTATTACGCGACATAGTTACTCCGCCTGCACCCCAAAACTTTCGCCGCAGCCGCACTCATGCTGCGCTTTCGGGTTATGAAATTTAAAGATTTCATTTAAACCTTCCCGGACATAATCCAGCTCGGTGCCGTCGATGAACGGCATCGCCTGCAGCGGCGCAAACAGCTTCGCCCCGTCAGATTCAAAGAGCAGATCGTCGGGCGCCGGCTCGGCAATCATTTCGAGCACATAGCCAAAACCAGCGCAGCCGCTGGTTTTAATGCCCAGCCGCAGCCCTTTCTTATCCGGCTGCTTGCGCATCAGATCGCGGATATGCGCGGCAGCGGCCGGCGTCATGGTCAGTCCCTGCCAGCTGAAATCGGCGGGATTAAAAGTTCCTGCTTGTACTTCCATCGATAGACCTCCAGGTTGGCGCCATCAAGGCATACCGCCATGTTAGTGATAATGATTATCACTTCAACCCTTCTGCAGCAGGGGTATTGCCTCATTTAGTGCTTTTTATAAGCATAGACCCTCGCCCGGGGATTATCAGGGCGTGCAAATAGAACTTAATGGATTGATTTATAATATGTTATTTTGAAATCATTCTATCTCCGCACGCAATGGCAAAGATGTATCGAAAATACCGATTTATGCAATAGCGGCAGACCACCTTGCTGGTTATCCTTTGCAGGCGAACATAAAGTGACAACGTAACAAAAAGACCATGCCAGCGCGGGGCGCAACCCCGGCCATACGCTAGAAAAAAGCGGGTAGTGAAAGCGCCCGCCGGTAACGCTTCAGGAAAGGAATAAGCGCCGCTCGCCTGGCCGCGTTCAGGAAATAAAACCAAAATAAAACGGGCAAACGGGGCTGCCAGGCGGGATACCGGCTGGCTAGGTGCCTTTACTCACCAGCCGGGCGGCCTGGACAAAGACCTCATCCTCTACCCCGTCCCCCTTCTGTCTGCCCAGCCTCACCAGTTCATCCACGATACTCCCCTGATTAATCTGCTTTTGTGTAGCCACTAAGCTAATGACCGCCGCGCCGATGGCCATGCCAATCAATGCCGTTTGTTCATCTTTATCTTTCATGGTGTCGCTCCGTCTGTCCTCCAGAGAAAGGCTAGCAAAAGATACCATCTGCTCAATTTCAAATTCACCTTCTTTACGTCTGACGCAAAGCCTGCGGCAGGGCACCTGGCAGGAGAAAAACAAACTAAGCGGCTGATTGCAATGGCATAACACTAATGAACAATTAACAGACTTGTGAGTCTTGAAATTATTTTTTAGACTCATTGGTCTGTTAATTATCAATTGCGTAAAATCTTATGCCTAATTCGACCTTATTTTTCATCACCCTTTGTCTCTCTCGCGTCCTGGTGACCTTCTTCTTCTGGATGGCAGGCATCTACGGCGTCTTTCATTTCGCGGAGATCGTTCAGGAGATGGTGACCGTCGGCCTGCCGTGGCCGGTCTTGTTCGCGGCGGGCACGATTTTTTGCCAGCTGGCGGGTTCGGCGCTGATCGTTTTTAATCCTGCCGGCTACGGCTGGATTGGATCGGGGATGCTGATTGTGTTTACATTACTCACTATTCCGCTGGGACACGCCTTCTGGGCCTTCAGTGAACCCCGGCGCACTGAGGAATTCCATATTGCGCTTGAACACATTACCGTGGTCGGAGGATTAATTATGAGCGCGCTGTTTGCAGGCTATCGGCGATGAGCGAAACCCCTCGTCAGAAAGGTCGGCCAAAAGATCCGTTGAAAACGCAGGCGATACTTCAAGCCGCCCGTAAGCTGTTTCTGGAACAGGGCCTGGAGGTGACAACGGCCGAAATCGCCCGCGTAGCCGGGGTGGCGAAAGCCACCCTGTATGCCAATTTCAGCGATAAAGAACATCTGATAGAGGCGGTCTTACGCCAGGAATCGGATCTCACCATCAGCGACCATGATTTCGCCCAGCGCCATCATCTGCCGCTGATCGAGGTACTGACGGCGTTTGGCTATCGCTTTGTCCGCTTTATCAACCAGCGGGAACTGACCGGCTGGGACCGACTGATCGCCTCGGCTGCCGTGCGTCACCCCGATCTCCCCGGCCGCTTTTACGCCGCCGGGCCGGGGCGCGCGCAGCAGATGCTGGAAGCGATCATCGCCGAGGCGATCGAAGCCGGTACTTTACGAGCCTGCGATCCGCAGGAGGCTGCCGACGAACTGGCCGGTTTATGGCTGGGAATGACCAGCCTGGCGATAAAACTTGGCGCAAGACCTCCGCTGTCCGACGACGAAATCAAACAGCGGGTTGAGCGCGCCCTGGACGTCTTTCTGCGCGCGTATTCCCTGGCGCCGGGCTGATCTCTCCTTCCCCTTTTCAGTGCTGTGGCCTGGCGCAAGGCTGATTTATTGTGCCCAATCCGCGCCCGGCGCAAAAAATAATGTCCTTACCGGTTAGCATTAAAAGAAAATAACAACCACAGAGTGCAACGCAGATTATTCCATGAGGGAATAGTGGGAATGCTAATATTTCATTTCCTCGCCGGTTTTTAGAGGCCTATAGTTTTTTTACCTGCAGAACATCCACTAAGGTTAAAAAACATAAGGACATAATAATGATTGTTTCAGCCCCCAGCGATTATCGCGAAGCCGCTCGTCGTCGTCTGCCCCGCTTCCTTTTCGATTATATTGACGGTGGCGCGGTGGCGGAAAACACCATGAACGCCAACGCCGCCGAGCTTGCCTCGGTAGCTCTTCGCCAGCGCGTACTGTGCGGGGCCGGCGAACCGACGCTGGCGACCACCATCCTTGATGCCCCATGGGCGATGCCCGTGGCGCTGGGGCCCGTCGGCGCCACCGGGATGTACGCCCGCCGCGGCGAAGTCCAGGCGGCCCGCGCCGCCTCCCGCGCCGGGATCCCGTACACCTTATCCACCGTGTCGGTCTGCTCGATTGAAGAGGTGGCGAGCCACGCCAGCGGCGCGCTCTGGTCCCAGCTGTACGTACTCAAAGATCGCGGCTATATGCGTAACGCGCTGGAGCGCGCCTGGGCCGCTGGCATGAAAACCCTGGTATTTACCGTCGATATGCCAATCCCCGGCTCGCGGTATCGCGATAACCGCTCAGGGATGTCCGGGCCGCACGCCAGCCTGCGACAATATCTCCAGGCTTGCACCCATCCGCGCTGGGCGATGAACGTCGGGCTGGCGGGCAGACCCCTGTCGTTTGGTAATATCGAAGCCTACACCGGCCACAAAATGACCATGGACGACTATATGGGGTTCATCAGCAACAACTTCGACCCGTCCATCGCCTGGCACGATCTGGAGTGGATCCGCGACAGCTGGCAAGGGAAATTAATCATCAAAGGGATCCTCGATGCCGACGATGCGCGCAATGCCGTGCGGCTGGGCGCCGATGGCATTGTGGTGTCGAATCATGGCGGCAGACAGCTCGATGGCGCCATCCCCACCGCCCGGGCGCTGCCCAGGGTGGTGGATGCGGTCGGCGACGATCTGACAGTGCTTGCCGATTCCGGGGTGCGCTCCGGCGTGGACGTTATACGTCTGCTGGCCCTCGGCGCGAAAGGCGTGCTGCTCGGTCGGGCCTATATTTATGCCCTGGCCGCGGCGGGCGAAGCGGGCGTGGCGCATCTGCTGCGCTTATTTGCCGAGGATATGAAGGTTACCATGACCCTCACCGGCGCGACCTCGCCATCGGCCATCAGCCTCGATTGCCTTGATCGCCTCGAACAGGATCAACACCGCACTCATGCGGTGCCGGTATCCTTACCCGCCTGACGCTGCCCGGGACCTGGCCTGGCCATGTGCCTCGCCCAGGTCCGGCAAAGTGGAATTACCTCTGAAGGTGCAACTCTGTCTGTTGTACCGTGTTCTCCGGACGGATGCGGAACCAGATCGCGTACATGGCCGGCAGGAAGATAAGGGTCATGATGGTTCCCCCCAGCGTCCCGCCAATCAGCGTATAGGCGAGCGTTCCCCAGAAGACCGAATGAGTGAGCGGAATGAACGCCAGGATCGCCGCCAGCGCGGTCAGCAGAACCGGGCGGGCGCGCTGCACCGTCGCCTCCACCACCGCGTGGAACGGATCGAGCCCCGCCTGTTGGTTATGATGGATTTGGCCAATCAGGATCAGCGTATTGCGCATCAGGATCCCCGACAGGGCGATCAGGCCCACCAGGGCATTGATGCCAAACGGCTGATTGAACAGCAGCAGCGTCGGGACCACGCCAATCAGCCCCAGCGGCGCGGTCAGGAAAACCATGACCATCGCCGACAGCGAACGCACCTGCAGGATAATGATCAGCAGCGTGAGGGCGATCATTATCGGAAATAACGGCACCATCGCCCGGGTGGCCTTGCCGGATTCCTCAATCGACCCCGCCGTCTCGATGCGATAGCCAGGCGGCAGCGAGTCGATAATGGGCTGCAGCGGCTTCATCAGCGCGGTGGAGACATCCGGCGGCTGCAGGTTCTCCGCAACATCTCCGCGGACGGTGATGGTCGGCGTGCGGTCGCGACGGCGAAGCAGCGGGTCCTCCATCCTGATCGACACGTCGCCAATCTGTGACAAGGGAACCCGCTGCCCGCCGCTGCCCACCAGGGTGAAGTCGGCGATTTTCGCCGGATCCAGACGGATGTCGCCCGCCGCGCGGCCGATCACCTGCACGGCGCGAATATCTTCCCGGACGGTGGTGATCGGGATCCCTGACAGCAGGAACTGCAGCTGCTGGGCGACGGACTGGGAGCTGAGTCCGCTCGCCTGCAGCCGGTCCTGATTGAGGCTGAAATGCATCACCGGTACCCGCGAACCCCAGTCGGTATTGACGGTGCGCATCAGCGGACTGGCCTGCAGCACCGATTTAACCCGCTCGGCGATGTCGAGCAGAGCGTGCGGATCGGGCCCCATCACCCGCCAGGCGACCGGATAAGGCGAATAAGGGCCAAACACCAGCTGAGTGACGCGCACCCGCGCCTCCGGCGCCAGGCCATTGGCCACCGCCTCCCGCAGCCGCCGCTTGAGCGCCTCGCGGGCACCCTGCCCGTCGGTCAACACCACCAGTTTGGCGAAGGAGGGATCGGGCAATTCCGGAGCCATCGCCAGGTAAAAGCGCGGCGCGCCCTGGCCGATATAGCTGGTGACAATCTTCGCCTCCGGCTGCAGGTGCAGCCAGTGCTCAATTTTCGCCGCCGCGGCGCTGGTCTGGCTAATCGACGACCCGTAAGGCAGCTGCACTTCAACCAGCACTTCCGGACGATCGGAGGTGGGGAAAAACTGCTTTTTCACCACGCTCATGCCCAGGATCGCCACGATAAACAGCGCCACCACCCCGGCGGCCACGCGCCATTTGTGAGCAATAACCCGGGTCAGCAGCCGACGGAAGCGCTGATAGCGCGGGGTGTCATACAGCGCGGCGTGGCCGGCCGCCGCGGGCTTTCTGTTCGGCAACAGGTGCACCCCCAGCCAGGGGGTAAAAATCACCGCCACAATCCAGGAGGCAATCAGCGCGATACCGACGATCCAGAACACATTGCTGGCGTACTCCCCGGCGGTGGACTGCGCAAATCCATTAGGCATAAAGCCCACGGCCGTCACCAGGGTACCGGCCAGCATAGGCGCCGCGGTATGGCTCCAGGCATAGGCCGAGGCTTTGAGGCGGTCGTACCCCTCCTCCATTTTGACCACCATCATTTCGATGGCAATGATGGCATCATCCACCAGCAGCCCCAGGGCGAGGATCAGCGAGCCGAGAGTGATGCGGTCGAAGTTTTTGCCGGTCGCCGCCATCACCACAAACACCACGGCGAGGGTTAAAGGCACCGCCGCCGCGACCACCACGCCCACGCGCCACCCCATGCTGACAAAGCACACCGCCATCACCACCAGCAGGGCGACAAAGAATTTGATCATGAACTCATCGACCGCGGCGCTGATATTCACCGACTGATCGGTCACTTTGGTCAACGACATGCCGAGCGGCAGGCTCTGATTGATGCTGGTCGTTTCGGCGTCCAGCGCTTTCCCCAGCGCCAGACCATTCCAGCCCTCGCGCATCACCACGCCCAGCAGCAGCGCCGGTTCGCCCTGATTGCGTATCAGGAAGGTGGCGGGATCTTCGTACCCCCGCTCAACCGTGGCGACATCGGCCAGTTTCAGCGTTCTGCCCCCGGCAATAATCGGCGTGTCGCGGATCTGCTGCAGGCGGTCAAACGCCCCATCGAGGCGGATAAAGATCTGCCCGCCCCGGGTCTCGATAGCCCCGGCGGCGGTCAGTACATTCTGGCTGTTCAGCGCGGCAAAAATCGCCTCCGGCGAGAGACCCAGGGTGGCGAGACGGTCATGAGAAAACGAGAGATAAATGCGCTCCGCCTGTTCGCCGAGGATATTCACTTTTTTCACCCCGGGTACATGCAGCAGCTGCTGGCGCAGGGCTTCGGCGTCACGCACCAGCTGCCGCGGCGGCTCTCCCCGCGCCTTCAGGGCAAAGATCGCAAAGGTGACGTCGGCGAATTCGTCATTCATCATCGGGCCGGAGACGCCGGCAGGCAGATTTTTCGCCTCGTCGCCGAGCTTTTTGCGCGCCTGATAAAACTGCTCCGGCACCTCGGAAGGCGGGGTCTGATCCTGCAGCGACAGGGTGATCAACGCCATGCCAGGGCGGGTATAGGTCTCCGTGCGATCGTACCACTTTAACTCCTGGAGCCGTTTTTCCAGCGGCTCGGCGACCTGATCCTGCATCTCCTGCGCGGTGGCGCCGGGCCAGACGGTAATGACCGTCATTTGCTTGACCGTAAAGGGCGGATCTTCCGCTCTCCCGAGTCCGAAGAACGCCACCAGCCCGGCGACGGAGATAAGGATAATCAAAAACAGAGTCACCGACCGCTCGCGGACGGCCAGCGCGGAGAGATTAAAACGCCCGGCGCTCATGGCTGGCTCCCGGCGGCATTATGCCCGCGTCGTTCCGCCAGACGCACCGCCTCGCCCTGGTGCAGAAGATGGGCGCCCAGGGCGACGATCGGCTCGCCGGGCTTCAGCGGGCCGGTCACCCGCGCGGTTTCATCATCCAGGCCGAGCACAGTTACCGGTTGCCAGGAGACGGTGGCCGGACGAGAGGCAATGCGCCAGACGCCAGGGCCGTTACCCGGATCGTAGACCGACGCCAGGGGCACCGCCAGCACCTGGCCTGGTGCCTGGTCGTTGCCGATGCGCAGGGTCACGGTAGACCCCAGCGGGGCATTCGCCAGCGCGCCGTTCAGTACATAGCGCGCTTCAAAGGTGCGGGTGGTGGCGTCAGCCGCGTCCGAAAGCAGGCGCAGGGTCGCCGTGACCGGCTGAGATTCGCTGCCATAGCGTGTCGCCAGCGCCTCGCTGCCGACCGCCGGGCGCAGCGTCTCCGGCAGTTGCACCCGCGCTTCGCGCTGCCCCGCCCGCGCCAGGCGGATCACCACCTGCCCGGCGCTGACCACCTGCCCCGGCTCAGCGAGGGTTTCCACTACCACGCCGTCAGCATCCGCCAGCAGTCCGGCATAGCCGGTGGCGTTTTGCGCCACATTGGCCTGCGCCTGGGCCGCGCTGAGGTCGGCTCTCGCCGCCTCTGCTGCCGCGTTAATCTGGTCGAATTCCGCGGCAGAGATGGCGCCGCTCGCCACCAGGCCGCGATAGCGGGCCAGATCGTTGGCCGCCTTTTTGGCTCGCGCCCGCGCGGCATCTACGGCCCGCTGTTGGGACTGCGCCTGCAAGGCTAGATCAGCCGGATCCAGGCGCAGCAGCAGCTGACCGCGCTTGACGCTCTGCCCGGTTTCCACCCGCCGTTCAAGCACTTTTCCCGCCCCCCTGAAACCGAGGTCGCTTTGGGTTCGGGCCACTATCACGCCGGTAAAGGCCCGCGAGCCGGCCTCCGCGCGCTCGACGGTCGCCACCCGGACCAGCGGCGGCCGGATGCGGGGGTCGTCATGATCGGCAGGTTCGCCGCAGCCCGCGAGGGCCAGCGGCAGGAGGCAGACGGCAAGATGGACGGCGTTTAGCCTGAGCATGGGTCACCTTAATGAAAAGACCGGATGGTGACCGCATTCTCAGACTAGTGACCAATAAAGTCAATGGTCACTAATCAGGGGGAGAGACTTCTCAGGATCAGGGAGGCAAGCAGCACCGCCGCGGTGGGCGCGGTGTCGAGATTGTATTGCAACTGCACCGGGTTGATGAAAGGACACATCACCATATACACCGCCAGGGTCGCTTCATCCAGCGGGGTTTTGCGCTCGAACTCACCCGCCTGGCGGCCTTCGACAAGGATTTGACCAATCAGCTGCTGCAGATGACCGGCATACTGTTCCGTTGAAGGCCATTTATCGCGCGCCGCGACGGCGGCGATGTCGTACAGTTTGCGATCCTCGAAAAACAGTTCAATGCCGGCCTCGGTCAGCGCCCGGAACAGGCGGCGCAGTTTCTCGCTGGCGGACGGCGCATCGGCGATGGCCTCGCTGACGGCCACCATGATCTTCTCCAGCCGGCTGGCGCAAATCGCCTCGCCAATCGCCTGCTTGGAGTCAAAGAATTTATAGATATAGGCTTTGGAAAAGCCTATCGCTTTGGCGAGATCGGTGACCGTCGTTTTCTCATAGCCATAGCGACTAAAGTGCGCCATGGCCGCGTCAAGAATCTGGTCCCGAACGCTGTGGTCATGGGGACCACGGCTTGCAGGGGTGGGGGTATTTTTCGTCATCCGTTTAGCTTAATGCGATCGCTATCGTTTGACAACGAGTGACGTTATTATGATTTGGTCACAATAACGCCCCGCTCTGTGATCCTCTTGCCGCGTTACGCCTCACCCGCCTCTTGGTTTATCGCGCCGGCGGGCAGACAACCCAGGCCTTGCAGCGTCTGATACACCGCGCTGTCGAGCGGGGTATGCGGTTCCGCGCCTAAAAAATCAACCAGTTTATCGTTGCGCAGGCGTACCGGCAGACGCCAGAGATAGTGCATCTCGACCATTTCGCGCAGGGTGGCGTTGAAGGGCGCCGCCAGCTTCACCAGCCACCAGGGAAAGGACTTCACTACCGCCCTGCCGCCATAGCGGGCGACCACCCGCTGGATCGCCTGACTCATTTCGCTGCCGTCCGGGTCCCAGTGGCCCTGCATATGAAAGCGGGCGAACGGCTCAAGCTCGCGCCTGCGGGCCAGCAGCGCGGCGATGGTGGCGGCGACGTCGGGCAACCAGGCCCACTGATGCCCCACGCCGATCGCCCCCGGGTAGCTAATGATGCGGGGAAGCTGACCAGGCTTGACCAGCCCCTGCGAAAACCAGTTATTTCCGGCGCGTGGACCAAAAAAATCGCCCGCCCGAACAATCAACGCCCGGCCGCCGCGCTGCACGTAATCCTTCAGCGCCAGCTCCATCGCCGCCCGGATGGCGCCTTTGCGGGTCACCGGCTGTTGTGCGGCCTCTTCAGCAATCAGCGGAAAGGCATCCGGTCCATAGTTGTAGACCGTGCCGGGCAGGACTACAAGCGCCCGCTGCCGTTCGGCAGCCTGCAGGGTGTTGCGCAGCATAGGCAGTACTTGTTGCCGCCAGTGCCGGTAGCCCGGCGGATTCACCGCATGGACGATGACGTCGCAACCGGCAGCCGCCGCCGCGACCTGGCCGCCATCCAGCGCGTCGCCGGCTATCCACTGTATGCCATCTTCGGGATCACGTATCTGGGCGCCGCGCTTCAGCGCCCGAACCTGCCAGTTGTCTGCCACCAGCCGGCGCGCCACTTCCCCACCGATGCCCCCGCTTGCTCCCAGAATAAGTACCTTGCCGCTGCTGTTCATCCTCTTTCCCCGTTCGCTAATGGATGCTTGACAGCCTACCTGTGGCTCATATCAAATGAAATTGCATACCATCGTCGAGCGGCTATACATATTTGTATGAATACCTCTATTCCCTGGGAGTGGTACCGAACCTTTCTCGCCGTCCTGCAGGAAGGCTCTTTATCGGGCGCATCGCGTACCCTGAACATCACTCAGCCGACGGCGGGGCGCCATATTGCCGGGCTGGAAACCGCCCTCGGCCAGGCCTTATTTACCCGCTCGCAAACCGGCCTGCTGGCGACCGACGCGGCGCTGGCGCTGCGGGTGCACGCCGAGGCGATGGACAATACCGCCCGGGCGCTGGAACGCACCGCGGCTAACTTCAGTCGCGACAGAGCCGAGCTGCGTGGCGTGGTGCGGGTGGCCGCCAGCGAGGTGGTCGGCGCCGAGGTGCTGCCGCCGCTGGTTGCCCGGCTCAGGCAGGCGTGCCCGAATATCGTCATCGAACTGATGCTCTCCAATCGGTTTCAGGATCTGCTTCACCGGGAGGCGGATATTGCGGTGCGGATGGTCACCCCGCAGCAGGAGCAGCTTATCGCCCGCCGTCTCGGCAGGATCGAGCTTGGGTTACATGCCACCGCCGCCTACCTGACGCGCCAGGGCCTGCCCGCGACCCTCGACGATCTGGCCAGCCACGCGCTAATTGGTTTTGATAGCGCCACCCCTCTCGTGCGCCGGGCGCTGCAGGCTTACCCCCGCTTTCAGCGCGAGGCCTTCGCGATGCGGACCGATAGCGACCTCGCCCAGTTGAGCCTGATCCGCGCCGGAGCGGGGATCGGCATCTGCCAGGCGCCTCTTGCGGATGGCATCATTCCCCTGCAGCGAGTGCTGGCGGCCGACTTTTCTCTGTATCTTGATACCTGGCTGGTAATGCATGAGGATCTGCGCCACAGCCCTGCCTGTAATCGGGTATTTGATTTTCTCGCCCAGGGGTTGCAGGCGTATATTCGTGGCCCACTGGCGAGCTGACCCGCCCATCGCGCGGGCATTTCATTGCCTGCGGAAATAGTCACTCATTGACACTGTAAATATGGCATTGTATAAAACCCCGCCCCAATAATGAGTTTCATTTGCATTACTCCCATTTGCTGGTCATCCACTCGCCTGTTTACAAGGATAGCGTTTAATGAAGAAGGTCCTTTGCGCGTTAGGCTTGATGTTCACCGCCGTCAGTTCCGCGCTGGCAACAACCTACCCCCTGACGATTGAAAACTGCGGCTATCAGGAGACCTTCACCCGGCCGCCGGAGCGCGTGGTCGCGCTGGGGCAAAATACGGTCGAAATTCTGCTGCTGCTCGGGCTGCAAAAGCAGGTGGTCGCCAGCGCCTTCTGGCCGACCAGCGTTTTACCGCAGCTGGCTGAGCAAAACGCGAAGATTAAAACCTTGACGGTGGAAATTCCGAGCCTGGAATCGGTGCTGGCGCAAAATCCTGATTTCGTTCCCGCCCAGTTGCCTCTGCTGCTGGGGCCGGAAAGCAAAGTCGCCAGGCGTGAAGATCTCGCCACCGTCGGCGTAAACAGCTACGTCTCTCCGGGGATGTGCGCCACCAAAAAGGCCACCGGCGATATGTACGGCAGCCGGCAAAAGCTGTGGGATATGACCTGGCTGTATCAGGAAATTAGCGATTTTTCCCGCATTTTCAACGTCGAAGATCGTGGTCAGGCGCTGATTGCCGATTTCAAAAAACGTGAAGCCGATCTGCGCCACGAATTTGGTAAAAACAAAAAAGATCTCTCCTTCGTCTTCTGGTTCTCCAGCGCCTCGCCTTCGGCCGATGCCTATGTCGGCGGTAAAAACAGCGCCTCCGGCTTTATCGCCAGCGTGCTGGGCGGTCATAATGCGATAACCTCCGAGACCGAGTGGCCCACGGTGAGCTGGGAGAGCATCATTGCCGCCAACCCGGATGTGATCGTGGTCGCCAGTCTGGACCGTAACCGCTGGGCGCTGGATAAGGCCGAGGAGAAGATCAAATTCCTCAAAAGCGATCCCGCCGTCAGCCAGCTGGAGGCGGTGAAAAAAGGCCATATCGTGGTCATGGACGGTCAGGCGATGAATCCGACCATCCGCACGCTTTACGGCGCGGAACAGGTGGGCGAGCAGCTGAGAAAAATGGGGCTTAACTGATGAGCGTCGCCGCGATTGAGACGCGCCGCAGCATACTGCTCACCGGCTGGTGTGTACTGGCAGCGATCGTGCTGGCGCTGGTGATCGCGGTGGGCGTCAGCGTTGGCGAGCTGGCCATCCCGCTGCAGAATGTCTTTTATGCTATCAGCAACAGAACCGGCTTAACCGCTGAGCCGCTCAACCGTATCTACGAGAGCGTTATCTGGGATTTCCGCCTCAGCCGCGCGCTGGTCGCCGCCTGCTGCGGCGCCGGCCTCGCTATCTGCGGCGTCGTGCTGCAAAGCTTGCTGAAGAATGCCCTCGCCGAACCCTACGTCCTCGGCGTCTCCGCCGGGGCCTCCACCGGCGCGGTATCGATCGTGGTGCTGGGCCTTGGCGCCGGTGCGATTTCCCTCTCGGCAGGCGCCTTTGCCGGGGCCTTCGCCGCCTTCGCCTTTGTCGCCTTGCTGACTAACGGCGCGCGCGGCGGCAATGAGCGTACCATTCTTGCGGGCGTTGCCGCATCGCAGTTATTTAACGCCATCACGGCTTACACCATCAGCACCTCCGCCAGCGCGCAGCAGGCGCGCGATGTGCTGTTCTGGCTGCTGGGCAGCTTCAGCGGCGTTCGCTGGCCCGAATTCCAACTGGTCATCGTGGTGGTGCTCGCGGGTCTGGCGGTCTGCCTGTGGTATGCCCGGGCGCTGGACGCGTTCACCTTCGGCGACGATGCCGCCGCCTCGCTGGGGATTGCTGTGCCGCGCGTGCGCCTGATCCTCTTCACCACTGCGGCGCTGATCACCGCCACCATCGTCAGCATGGCCGGCTCAATCGGCTTTGTTGGCCTGGTGGTGCCGCACGTGATGCGTTTCTTCTTTGGCCCGCTGCACCGAACGTTGCTGATCGCCAGCGCGCTGGCAGGGGCGATATTGATGGTACTGGCGGACATTGCGTCGCGCCTGCTGATTGCCCCGCAAAGTCTGCCCGTTGGGGTAGTAACCGCCCTGGTTGGGGTGCCTTTCTTTGCCGTGATTATCTACCGCTCAAGGAATAAGTGATGAGTATTTGCGCTGAAAATATCACCTGGAAGGCAGGCAAAAAGGTCATCGTCAATAATGTCTCGCTGCGGGTGCCGCGAGGCGAAACGGTCGGACTGCTGGGGCCCAACGGCTGCGGCAAATCCTCGCTGCTGCGCGTTCTGGCGGGCCTGCGCCGCCCGGATGCAGGTCGCGTCACCCTCGACGGCCAGGATATCGCCCGGATGGCGAAAAAGCAGCTCGCCCGCCGCGTGGCTTTCGTCGAGCAACACGGCATGACCGAGGCCAATATGCGGGTGCGCGACGTCGTGCGCCTGGGACGCATTCCCCACCACTCTCCGTTCTCAAACTGGAGCGCTCAGGATGACGAGGCGATTGCCGCCGCGCTGCAGCGGGTAGCGATGCTGGAGAAAAGCGAACAGGGATGGTTAAGCCTCTCCGGCGGCGAGCGGCAGCGGGTGCATATCGCCCGCGCGCTGGCGCAGAGCCCGAGCGAAATCCTGCTGGATGAGCCGACCAACCATCTGGATATACACCATCAGATGCAGTTAATGCAGTTGATCAGCGAGCTGCCGGTAACCAGCATTGTGGCCATTCACGATCTTAACCATGCCGCGATGTTCTGCGATTCGCTGATCGTGATGCAGCAGGGGCAGATCCTCGCCAGCGGGACGCCGGAGGAGATTTTGTCCGAAGGGCTGCTGTGGGACGTTTTCCGGGTGAAAACCAAAATCGAGATCTCCCCTTACCACGGCAAAAAGCACATTCATTTCATCGTTTAGGTTGGGCGGATATGCCTCTTTTCTCCCTGCGCCCTGCGGCAACCCTCTGGCCTCCGGTGTTACTGGGAAGCCAGTTCGTTTTTAATATTGGCTTTTACGCGGTCGTTCCTTTCCTCGCCCTCTTCCTGCGCGACGACATGCTGCTCTCAGGCGGACTTATCGGCCTGATCCTCGGGCTGCGTACCTTCTCCCAACAGGGCATGTTTATCCTCGGCGGGACGCTGGCCGACCGCTATGGCGCTAAGACGATCATTCTCGCCGGCTGCGTCGTTCGCGTCGCCGGTTTTCTCCTGCTGGCGTGCGGGGCGTCGCTGTGGCCCATTATCCTCGGCGCCTGCCTGACCGGCGTCGGCGGCGCCCTGTTCTCCCCGTCGATAGAGGCCCTGCTGGCGCGGGCCGGCACCCTCAGCCAGGCCAACGGGAAACGCAGTCGCGCCGAGTGGTTTGCGCTGTTTGCGGTATGCGGTGAACTGGGAGCGGTGATCGGCCCGGTGGCCGGAGGCGTGCTGAGCGGGATCGGCTTTCGGCATATCGCCCTCGCCGGGGCGGGAATATTTCTTCTGGCGCTGGCGGTGCTCTTTTTCTGTCTGCCCGCCGACGGGCACACGACAACAACGCGCAGACGAGTCCCATGGTGGACGCCTTTGCGCCAGCCGCGCTTTGTCGCGTTTATTCTCGCCTACAGCTCATGGCTGTTGAGCTACAACCAACTGTACCTCGCCCTGCCGGTGGAGATCCAACGTTCCGGCGGCCGCGAGCAGGATCTGGCGCCGCTCTTTATGCTGGCCTCGCTGTTGATTATCACCCTCCAGCTCCCTCTCGCCCGCTTCGCCCGGCGAATGGGCGCCGTGCGCATCCTGCCGGTGGGCTTTCTGCTGCTGTCGGCTTCCTTTGCCAGCGTGGCGTTATTCGCCGCCGCCCCACCCGCCGAAGGTTGGCTGCGGTTAATGCCGGCGGCTGGTTTTGTCACGCTGCTCACCCTCGGCCAGATGCTGTTAGTGCCCGCAGCCAAGGATCTGATCCCGCTGTTCGCCGAGGAGTCGACGCTGGGCGCCCACTACGGAGCGCTCGCCACCGCAGGAGGGTGCGCGGTGTTAGCCGGGAATTTACTGCTCGGTCATTTGCTTGACCAGGCGCTCATTCCCTCGCCGCAGGCGGTTTATCCCTGGCTTCTGCTGGCGCTGTTTCCGCTGTGCAGCGCCGTCGCCCTGCGGGCAATCTGTCGCCCGCTGGCGGCAACATGACTCAGAGCGGGCGACAGCCCGCTCTGGAAGTGAACCGACGATAAAGTACACCGCCTGGGGAAGATAACGGGCGCGCCCCGCCTTACTTTGCCGCCAGCTCGCGACGAATAATCTCGGCGCCGGCGCTCAGGGCGTGCAGTTTGCCGGTCGCGACATGGCGCGGCAGCGGCGCCATACCGCAGTTGGTGGACGGGTAGAGTTTGTCGGCATCGACGAACGCCAGCGCCTTGCGCAGGGTTCCAGCCACCTCTTCCGGGGTTTCGATCGCATGGCTGGCGACATCGATCGCCCCGACCATCACCTTTTTACCGCGGATCAACTCCAGCAGATCCATCGGCACGCGCGAGTTGTGGCACTCGAGAGAGATAATATCAAGGGACGATTTCTGCAGCTGCGGGAAAGCCTCTTCATACTGTCGCCACTCGGAGCCCAGCGTCTTTTTCCAGTCGGTATTGGCCTTGATGCCATAGCCGTAGCAGATATGCACCGCTGTCTCACACTTCAGCCCTTCGGTGGCTCGTTCTAAGGCGGCGATCCCCCAGTCGTTGACCTCATCGAAGAAGACGTTAAAGGCCGGCTCATCGAACTGAATAATATCAACCCCCGCAGCCTCTAACTCTTTCGCTTCCTGATTGAGGATTTTAGCAAATTCCCAGGCCAGCTTTTCCCGGCTTTTATAGTGGTTGTCATACAGCGTGTCGATCATGGTCATCGGGCCCGGAAGCGCCCATTTGATCGGCTGACTGGTGAGCTGCCGCAGATAGCGAGCGTCCTCCACGAAGACCGGTTTCTGGCGCTCCACGGCGCCCACCACCGTTGGAACACTGGCCTCATAGCGGTTACGAATTTTCACGATCTCGCGTTTGGCAAAATCCACCCCGCTGAGGTGCTCGATGAAGGTGGTGACAAAGTGCTGCCGCGTTTGCTCGCCGTCGCTGACAATATCGATCCCGGCCCGCAGCTGGTCGTCGAGGGATAACCGCAAGGCGTCGCGCTTGCCGGCCAGTAATTCTTCGCTGGACAGTTTCCAGGGCGACCACAGGGTCTCTGGCTGCGCCAGCCAGGAAGGTTTCGGTAAACTGCCGGCGGTCGATGTCGGAAGCCATGTTTTCATAGTCATTAGCCTTTTATATGGGTTTAGCAAAGCGCGAAATTAGCAGACCATTGCTCAAGCAACGTCTTGTGCGGGTTGATAAAATGTTGTTGTGTAAATTTCCCCTGCTCAATCGCCAACAGGCTGCGCTCTTCCCGGTCATAGACGATTTTTGTTAATGAATGATCCAGGTGGCTGAGATTGGGCTGATAGTATTGCCCCGCCGGGGAGTTGGCATTGTAGATCTCCGGGCGATATATTTTCTGAAACGTCTCCATCGTGCTGATGGTGGCGATCAGTTCCAGGCTGGTGTAATCGCTGAGCAGATCGCCGGTAAAATAAAAGGCCAACGGCGCGACGCTGTTTTTTGGCATAAAATAGCGTACCTGCAGCCCCATTTTGCTGAAATAGCGCTCGGTCAGCGAGACGCCTTCCTGAGCATATTCAATGCCGAGGACCGGATGTTCGTTACCGGTGCGATGGTAAACATCTTTACTGGAGACGCTCAGGCAAATCACCGGCGCCTTGCTGAAGTTGGCGCGCCAGGCGCTGGATTGCACAAAATCCTTAAAGATATTGCCGTGCAACTCGCCAAAGTTTTCCGGTACGCTGAAGCGACTCTGGTCCTTATTATGTTCCAGAAGCAGTACGCTAAAATCGTAATCCCGCACATAGGAGGAGAAGTTATTGCCGACGATACCGGCATGACGCTCCCCGCTCTTTTTATCGACAATATGCGTTTGCAGGATCTCAATCACCGGGAAGCTGGCGCTATCCTGAGCAATATTCATCTCGACAGAAATAATATCCAGTTCCACCGCATAGCGATCGTTATGGGGATTATCCCAGTGGGCCAGGCTATTAAAACGGTTATTCATCATGATTAACGTATTGCGCAGATTTTCCTCACGGTTCACCCCTCTGGCTAAATTAGCGAAGTTGGTGGTAATACGCGTATTTTCCGCAGGGTTATAGTTTTCATCAAACCGGGTGCGCTTAATCGTATAGGTAAATTTATTATTCATGGCGATTGTCCATCCTGATGGCGGGCATAAAGCGAACCCGGCGGAATACTCTCCACCAGCCTGGCGACGCGGAGTCAGGCCGGGCGCGCTTCAACCGGTAAATGTTGTTGATTCGTTAATGAACCTATTTTTGCCAGAGTCAGCGCTGGAGGGAAAGCGACTTAAATTCAATGCAACATGAGCCATCCTCATGTTGCTCCAGGCGGTGGCCGATGGCCGACGCAGGCCGACAATATTAGTCAATAAACGTTTGTTCAATGGATGTCGGCAGGGTACACTCTTTAACCACTATAAGATGGGCTTTTACCTGCCCGCCGTACCCGTTTAGCTGGAGCTTTTGTCGTACAGAATGATTGTTGATATCAGTATTATGTCGATGTGCATGGCCGTACTGCTGATTATGAGCGTACTGCTGAATTAAGAGGCTCCCGAACGCAATGACACTCGCTCTCATCTGACCTCCACATTCGCGAGGAAAAAAGAAGATTCAGAGGATTCGCGCCGCCTGGGATTGTTCCGCCTGCCGGCACCCTCTACTCTTTTGGGACTTGCTTATTGAGGAATCCCGGATGAAAAAAGCTCTGCTTGCCCTGTTCGCTATCGCCACCGTTACCGCCGCCAGCGCCTTTGCGGCTGATAAAACCGACGTCCCGGCGCCTGTCGTCGATAACGGAGTCCGCCCGCCGATGGAGAGGGATCGTGGCCCCCTGCCGCCGTTCCCGCCGCAGCTTCCGCCGCACAGACCGGTGCTGTTTTCAGCCACGGTAGCAACCGATACGCCAGCGGAAACCATTAACAAACTGACCGCGCTGATCCCCGCCGGCCAGGCGAAACACTACGAAGTGCACGTTGAGGTGGTGCCGGTTGGCGAGGGAACCGACAGACAATAGCCCAGGGGATATCTACGCTGTCATCTGTCAGCAATAAAAAAGCTGCCGCATATCGCGGCAGCTTTTATGTACTTATTTACAGCTGAGCAGCTGAAAATTAGCTACGCACTTTCCGGTAGATAAACAGTACCACCAGCGCACCGATAACCGCTACCACGAAGCTGCCGAAATTAAACCCATCGACCTTGCCAAAACCAAACAGGGTACTGATCCAGCCGCCGACCACGGCGCCGATGATCCCCAAAATAACGGTCACGATAAATCCGCCGCCATCTTTTCCCGGCATAATCCACTTGGCTAAAATACCGGCAATAAGTCCAAAAATGATCCAGGAAAGAATACCCATGGTTAACCGTCCTCTTGTTACCTTTAAGCATTTAGTATTGAAAAGAGTAGCATAAATAACGAGAGTGGATCGGTAATAATATAAATATTAGATAATTCCCTGCCGACGCCCGGCTGATCTTGTGACAACATCTCTGGCTCTGGCAGGCCGGCTCTCGCTTATTACCTTAAAAAAAGGGAGGCTATTCGCCTCCCGCCATGCGGCTTATATTACCGCGGTGGTTAGTCGTGATGAACAACATAACCGCGACTGTTCGTCGAAGATTTCAATTTGCCAGACCTGATGGCGCGTCCCGACGTGCAGCGCTTTGCAGACGCCGCGCACCCGGCCCCCGCGCGCCGAACGGATGTGGTTGGCGTTAACCTCCAGCCCCACCACCTTTTGTTCGCCTTCGCTGCACAGATAGCCTGCCACCGACCCCAGGGTCTCCGCCAGCACCACCGACGCTCCGCCGTGCAGCAGGCCAAACGGCTGCTGTGTGCGGCTATCGACCGGCATAGTGGCCTCCAGCGTATCGTCGGTAACGGTCTCAAAGCGAATATCGAGCAGCCCTACCATGTTCCCCTCACCGAGCCGGTTGAGCTGCTCCAGCGTGGCCTGACGTTTCCAAATCATCCGATTATCTCCAGTAACGCCTGCAGCGGGTGGCGAACGCCGCTGCCTTCAATACGCTTCACCTGACTGCGGCAGGAGTAGCCCGTCACCAGACAGCGGTTTCGCGGCAGCCGCTGCATCGCCTGCTGCCAGGAGAGCGCGTAAATGGCCAACGAGTTGGCGTGGTTTTTCACTTCATGACCATAGGTGCCAGCCATCCCGCAACACCCAACGCTGACGTTTTCCAGCTTCGCGCCGAAGTGGGCAAAAATATCTGCCCACTGCTTTGTCGCCGCCGGTAGCGCGGTCACTTCGGTACAGTGACCGAACAGGTACCAGGGCTCACCGCCCAGATCGGGACGGGCGTCGCTGGTTAGGGCCTTCGGCAACCACTCATGGACTAACAGCACCTGGAAATCGCCGCGCTTGTCGCCGAGCGTCTGCTTGTACTCATCGCGGTAGCAGAGCACCAGCGCCGGATCGACGCCCACCAGCGGCATGCCCAGCTGCGCCACGCGGTTGAGGAAGTCCGCCGTCTTCTGCGCGGTGCGCGCGAAGCGGGTGAGGAAGCCTTTGATATGCTGCGCCTTGCCGTTCGGCGAGAACGGCAGGAGCACCGGCTGATAGCCTAAGGCCTCGACCAGACGGATAAAGTCGGCCACCACCTGGGCGTCGTAGTAGCTGGTGAAGGGATCCTGCACCACCAGCACCATCTTCGCTTTCTGCTCGGCGCTCAGCGCTTCGAGCTGCTCAAGGGTCATATTGGCGGAACGGTGGCCGGCCATCTGCTGCTTCAGCGACGGCGCCGAGAGCAGCGGCAGATCGACCATCCCGATATGCTTCTCCGACAGCTTTTTCAGCCAAGGCTGGTTAATAAAAAAGTTAAAGGTCTTCGGCGCCTGCGCCATCAGCGGCGCATAAGATTCGACCGAGGCCACCAGATGATCGCGCACCGGCCGCAGATAGCGGCTGTGGTACAGCTGCAGGAAGCGCGAGCGGAACTCGGGAACATCGATTTTGATCGGGCACTGGGTCGAACAGGCTTTACAGGCCAGACAGCCGGACATCGCCTCTTTGACCTCATGCGAGAAGTCATATTCGCCTTTGCGCGCATGCCAGCTGTTGCGCGTGCGCGCCACCAGCGAGCGCAGGCTGACGCCCTGCTCCGGCAGCGCCTTCTCCAGCTGGTTGGGATCGACGCCGCGGTCGGCCAGCAGGCGCAGCCATTCCCGCACCAGCGTCGCCCGCCCTTTCGGCGAGTGGATGCGCTGGTTGCTGACTTTCATCGACGGACACATCGGGCTCTTGACGTCAAAGTTGAAGCACAGCCCGTTGCCATTACACTCCATCGCCCCACGCCAGCTGCTGCGCACCGCGATGGGGATCTGCCGATCCCAGGTGCCGCGCTTCGCCGCATCGACTTTCATCATCGGCGCGTCGATACCTTCCGGAGGACAGATTTTCCCCGGATTCAGGCGGTTATCGGGATCGAAGACCGCTTTGATCTTGCGCAGCTCGGCATACAGCGTCTCGCCAAAGAAGGCCGGGCTGTACTCCGCGCGGAACCCTTTGCCATGTTCGCCCCACAGCAGGCCGCCATACTTCGCCGTCAGCGCTACCACCTCGTCGGAGATCTGCTTCATCAGCACCTCCTGCTGCGGATCGCACATGTCCAGCGCCGGGCGCACGTGCAGCACCCCGGCATCAACGTGGCCAAACATGCCGTAGCTCAGGCCGTGGCTGTCGAGCAGCGCGCGGAACTCGACGATGTAATCCGCCAGATGTTCGGGCGGTACGCAGGTGTCCTCGGCGAAAGGAATAGGCTTGGCGGCGCCTTTGGCATTACCCAACAGGCCGACGGCCTTCTTGCGCATGGCATAGATGCGCTCCACGCCTTCAAGATCGTGACAGACCTGCCAGCCAATGACGCCCGCCTCGCTGGCGGCCATCAGCTCGTCCAGCCGCTGGCACAGGGTAGTAACCTGCTGGTCAATCAGCGCCGCGTCATCGCCGGCGAATTCGACGATATTGAGCCCGAGCATCTCTTTATCCGGTACGTCGGTGATCAGTTCGCTTACCGAGTGCCAGACGATATCCTCGCGCGCCAGATTGAGAACTTTAGAATCGACGGTCTCCACCGACAGGGCTTTCGCTTCGACCATAAAGGGCGCATTGCGCAGCGCAGAGTCGAAGGAGTCATATTTGACGTTGACCAGACGGCGCACCTTCGGCAGGCGGGTGATATCCAGCCGCGCTTCGGTAATAAACGCCAGCGTCCCTTCCGAACCGGTTAAAATACGGGTCAGGTCGAACTCGCTCATCTCATCGTTAAAGACGTGACGCAGATCGTATCCGGTGAGGAAGCGGTTGAGTTTGGGAAACTTATCAATGATCAGGTCACGCTGCGCCTTGCAGCGCTGGTAGACCGTGTTGTAGATCCGGCCAACCGTCGAGGGGGTATTGCCCAGCGTCTCCGCCAGCGCCACCGGCACCGCCTGGGTATCGAGGATATCCCCGCCCATCAGCACCGCCCGCAGGCCGAGCACGTGATCCGACGTTTTGCCGTACACCAGCGATCCCTGGCCGGACGCGTCGGTGTTAATCATCCCCCCCAGCGTGGCGCGGTTGCTGGTGGATAGCTCAGGCGCAAAGAAGTAACCATAGGGTTTAAGAAACTGGTTCAGCTGATCTTTGATGACCCCGGCTTCAACGCGCACCCAGCCCTCTTCGGGGTTGATTTCGATAATGCGGTTCATATAGCGGGACATATCGACGATAATCCCGCTGTTCAGCGCCTGGCCGTTAGTGCCGGTGCCGCCGCCACGCGGTGTGAAGATCAGCGATTTAAAACGCGGTTCGGCGGCGACGCGCGCCAGCAACGCCACGTCCGCCGTGGATCGAGGAAAAATGACCGCATCCGGCAGCAGCTGATAGACGCTGTTGTCGGTGGCCATCGTTAGCCTGTCGGCATAGCTGGTGGCGGTATCGCCGGTAAAACCCTGTTGCTCCAGTACCTGTAAAAAATTCAGCACCAGTTGAACTACCCCTGGCGCCTGAGAAATTTGTGGGATCATCACGCTTGACCCTGCCTGACTATGTTGTGTTTGAAAATATTGTGTTGGTGCTAACTAAACGTTTGCGTAGCGCATTCAACTTTTTATCACATTTTTTTCATATGCGCCCACGTGTTTTCTGTGCAAAATCAGCCCGGCAAAATTATTGATATTATTATCAGTATATGGATTTACGCGGCGCCAGCTGTTTGGCGCGACTGGAAAGGTAAAATTTCTCTATGATTAATCCCCATCAGCCTCGGGACATTCCGCAAATACTGCTGTCGGTGCTGTTCCTGGCCCTGATTATCATATCCTGCCTGTGGGTTGTGCAGCCGTTTATTCTGTCCTTCGCCTGGGCCGGTACGGTGGTGATCGCCACCTGGCCGGTGCTGCTGCGTCTGCAGCGTGTGCTGTTCGGCAAACGACTGCTGGCGGTGCTGGCGATGACCCTGTTGCTGTTTCTGCTATTCGTTATTCCTATCGCTCTGCTGGTCAACAGCCTGGTGGATAACAGCGTTCCGCTGATCAAACTCATCAGCAGCGGAAATGTGACGCTGCCGGATTTCGCCTGGCTCAACAGCGTACCGCTGGTCGGCGATAAACTGTACTCCGCCTGGCACGGTCTGCTGGATATGGGCGGCTCGGCGATTATGGCCAAGGTTCGTCCCTATATTGGCACCACCACCAGCTGGTTTGTCGGTCAGGCGGCGCACATCGGCAAGCTGCTGGTCTACTGCGGTTTGATGCTGCTGTTCAGCGCGCTGCTCTACTGGCGCGGCGAGCAGGTGGCCTACGGTTTCCGCTACTTCGCCACGCGCCTCGCGGCCAAACGCGGCGACGCCGCGGTGCTGCTGGCCGGCCAGGCCGTGCGCGCCGTGGCGCTGGGCGTGGTGGTCACGGCCCTCACTCAGGCGGTACTGGGCGGGATTGGCCTTGCCGTCTCCGGCGTGCCCTACGCGGCTCTGCTGACCGTGGTGATGATCTTTACCTGTCTGGTCCAGCTCGGCCCTTTACTGGTTTTGGTGCCGTCGATTATCTGGCTTTACTGGAGCGGGGACACCACCTGGGGCACCGTGCTGCTGGTCTGGAGCTGCGTAGTCGGCACCATGGACAACGTTATTCGTCCGGTGCTCATCCGCATGGGCGCCGACCTGCCAATGATCCTTATCCTCACCGGCGTCATTGGCGGCCTGATCGCCTTCGGCATGATCGGCCTGTTTATCGGTCCGGTGCTGCTGGCCGTCTCCTGGCGGCTGTATGACGCCTGGGTGCATGAGGTGCCGCCGCCGCCGAAAGACCCTGACGTCGTCCTTGAAGAGCTCAGTGAGCTGGAGGCCGGTCGCAAGTAATGCCTGGCAGGCGGGGAGACCCGCCTGTTTCTTTGCCCGCATATTGTTAAGAAAAATTTATTGATCGCCGGCAATGCGCTGGCCCCGCGCGCCCTTCACCTCGCTTTCCTCCCCCGGTCCTTCACAACAATTTAACTATTGAGAGGAATCTGATCGACGGCAAAGGCCCCGCTGCCTACTATTAGCTCACGGTTATAAATCAACACCTTGATTTATAAGCATGGAAATCCCCTGAGTGAAACAACGAATTGCTGTGTGTAGTCTTTGCCCATCTCCCACGATGGGCTTTTTTTTGTCCTGCGCATCACGACACCAGATAGCCTGACACCGGTAAAAAAAATCCCCGGCATCGCTGCCGGGGATCGGTCCTGTCAGGGCGAACTTATTTTTTCAGTTCCGCCAGACCTAACCAGGTTTGTACCACGGTATCCGGGTTCAGGGACAAGCTATCAATCCCCTCTTCCATCAGCCAGGCGGCGAAATCCTCATGGTCAGACGGCCCCTGGCCGCAGATGCCGACGTATTTACCCTGTTTCTTCGCCGCGCGGATGGCCATCGACAGCAGGGCTTTCACCGCGTCGTTGCGTTCATCAAACAGCTCAGAAACCACACCGGAATCGCGATCCAGACCGAGCGCCAGTTGGGTCATGTCGTTCGAACCGATGGAGAAGCCGTCGAAGTACTCGAGGAACTGCTCCGCCAGCAAGGCGTTCGACGGGATCTCGCACATCATAATGATCTTCAGCCCGTTCTCGCCGCGCTTCAGCCCCTGACGCTCCAGCTCTTCGACCACCGCTTTCGCCTGGGCGACGGTACGGACGAACGGGACCATCACTTCAACGTTGGTCAGTCCCATATCGTTACGCACGCGCTTCATCGCTTCGCACTCCAGGGCGAAGCAGTCGCGGAAGCTTTCGGAAACGTAGCGTCCGGCGCCGCGGAAGCCGAGCATCGGGTTCTCTTCTTCCGGCTCATAGCGCTCGCCGCCCACCAGGTTGGCGTATTCGTTCGATTTGAAGTCCGACAGACGCACGATCACCCGTTTCGGATAGAAAGCGGCGCCGAGGGTGGCGATCCCTTCGGTCAGGCGGCCAACGTAGAACTCTCTCGGCGAATCGTAGCCTTTCATCAGCTCGCGGATTTCGTTCTGCAGGCCCGGCTCCTGGTCGTCAAACTCCAGCAGCGCGCGCGGATGAACGCCAATCATACGGTTGATGATAAATTCCAGCCGCGCCAGACCGACGCCTTCGTTCGGCAGGCAGGCGAAGTCGAACGCGCGATCCGGGTTGCCGACGTTCATCATCACCTTCAGCGGCAGATCCGGCATGTCGCCGACGCTGGAGCTCTTGACGCTGAAGTCGAGCAGCTCGGCGTAGACATAGCCGGTGTCGCCTTCGGCGCAGGAGACGGTGACATTCTGATTTTCCTGAATGCGATCGGTAGCATCACCGCAGCCGACCACCGCCGGGATCCCCAGCTCACGGGCGATAATCGCCGCGTGACAGGTACGCCCGCCGCGGTTGGTGACAATCGCCGAGGCTTTTTTCATGATCGGTTCCCAGTCCGGGTCGGTCATGTCGGTAACCAGTACGTCGCCTGGCTCAATGCGATTCATCTCGCTGATATCGTGGATCACCTTGACCGGACCGGCGCCAATGCGGTGGCCGATGGCGCGCCCTTCGGCGATGATCTGCCCCTGAGCGTGGAGGGTATAACGCTCCATCACCTGGCCGCGGGAACGCACGGTTTCAGGACGCGCCTGGACGATAAATAGCTTACCGGTGTGGCCATCTTTCGCCCACTCGATATCCATCGGACGGCCGTAGTGCTTCTCGATCTGCACCGCCTGCTTCGCCAGCTCCTGCACTTCCTCGTTGCTTAACGAGAAAATATCGCGCTGCGCCTGCGGCACATCTTCGATACGCACCTGTTTACCGTGCTCCTGGGTCGGCGCGTAAACCATACGGATCTTTTTCGACCCCATGGTGCGGCGCACGATCGCCGGACGGCCAGCGGCCAGCGTCGGTTTGTGGACGTAGAATTCGTCCGGGTTCACCGCGCCCTGCACCACCATCTCGCCCAAACCCCATGCAGAGGTGATAAACACCACCTGGTCAAAGCCGGATTCGGTATCGATGGAGAACATGACGCCGGAGGAGGCCAGATCGGAGCGGACCATCCTCTGCACCCCGGCGGAGAGCGCCACGCCGCGGTGATCGTAACCCTGATGCACGCGGTAGGAGATTGCGCGATCGTTAAACAGCGAAGCAAACACGTGCTTCACGGCAACGAGCACGGCGTCAAAGCCCTGCACGTTGAGGAATGTCTCTTGCTGCCCGGCGAAGGAGGCGTCCGGCATATCTTCCGCGGTGGCGGAAGAGCGCACGGCGAATGAGGCCTCGGCGTCATCGGCGGACAGCAGGTCATAAGCATCGCGAATCGCGTTTTCCAGTTCGCTCTGGAAGGGGGTATCGATGATCCACTGTCGGATCTGCGCGCCCGCTTTCGCTAATGCGGAAACGTCGTCAATGTCGGTTTCATCCAGCAGCGCATAGATGCGCTGGTTAACACCGCTTTGGTCAAGGAACTGATTGAAAGCATCAGCGGTGGTGGCAAACCCGTTAGGTACGGAAACACCCATACCGGACAGATTCGTAATCATTTCACCAAGGGAGGCATTTTTGCCCCCAACTCTGTCTACATCATTCATGCCGAGTTGGTTATACCAAAGCACCAGCGGTGACGAGCCATTGTTGGACATCGAGACAATCCTTTTGTGATTTAATACCAGTGAAAAAAATTTCACGATCGACTGCAGGATTATCCTGACATATTTATGAAGCTGAAAAAAACGGTGAATCGTTCAAGCAAATTATTTTTTCATTTTTCGGACTGTTCCCCCGATATTGCTAACTTTATGATTTTTAGGAATTCTGATGGAAAACGCTGGAAATAACGGCGACAAAAAGAAAATGAACCACCCTTTTCATAAAAAACAAAAATAGCGTTTCAATTTTAACAAGAGACAAATCAAACAGGGATATGCTTAAATTTAATATCCGCTTTCAGGCAATTAAACTCATTATACCGGATGGTCAAAATGGAAAGTGCTGTAGATCGCCACGTATTTTATATTTCTGACGGTACCGCCATCACGGCGGAGGTGCTGGGGCATGCCGTGATGTCGCAATTCCCGGTCGCCATCAGCAGCGTAACCCTGCCGTTTGTGGAAAACATCAGCCGCGCGCGGGCGGTGAAGGAGCAGATCGACGCCATCTATCAGCAAACGGGTATTCGCCCGCTGGTGTTCTACTCCATCGTCATCCCGGAAATACGCGACATTATTCTGCAAAGTGAAGGCTTTTGTCAGGATATCGTGCAGGCGCTGGTGGCCCCGCTGCAGCAGGAGCTCAACCTCGACCCGACGCCGGTGGCCCACCGTACCCACGGCCTCAACCCCGGCAATCTGATTAAATACGATGCGCGTATCGCCGCCATCGATTATACCCTCGCCCATGACGATGGCATCTCGCTGCGCAACCTTGACCAGGCGCAGGTGATCCTCCTCGGCGTCTCGCGCTGCGGCAAAACACCCACCAGTCTGTATCTCGCCATGCAGTACGGTATTCGCGCCGCCAACTATCCGTTTATCGCCGACGATATGGACAATCTGGTGCTGCCGGCCTCGCTGAAACCCCTGCAGCATAAGATGTTCGGCCTGACCATCAATCCGGAGCGTCTGGCGGCGATCCGCGAGGAGCGCCGGGAGAACAGCCGCTACGCCTCCCTGCGCCAGTGTCGGATGGAAGTGACCGAAGTGGAGGCCCTGTATCGCAAGAATAAAATCCCCTGCCTGAACAGCACCAACTATTCCGTTGAGGAAATAGCGACAAAAATCATGGACATCATGGGGCTGAATCGCAGAATGTACTAATACACTAGTACATTATTAAAAATTTGTTTATGCTATCACCCGTGGCCTATACAGGATCATGCCCTGCTCTTGCAATAAGCAGGGATTGGTTTATCGTGATGCGCATCACTTCCCGGCATTTTCGCCGCGGAAGAAACAGATTTTTGAGACCCCAATGAATAAAACAGACGAATTGCGTACCGCGCGCATTGAGAGCCTGGTAACGCCCGCGGAGCTGGCCCAGCGCCATCCCGTGACGGCCGACGTGGCTGCCCACGTCTCGGCCTCCCGCCGCCGAATTGAAAAAATCCTCAACGGCGAAGACCGCCGACTGCTGGTGATTATCGGCCCCTGCTCCATTCACGACACCGACGCGGCGCTGGAGTATGCCCGCCGCCTGCAGGGCATGCGCGAGCGCTACCAGCCGCAGCTGGAGATCGTGATGCGCACCTACTTTGAAAAACCGCGTACCGTGGTGGGCTGGAAAGGCTTAATCTCCGATCCCGACCTCAACGGCAGCTACCGGGTCAACCACGGAATTGAGCTGGCGCGGCGCCTGCTGCTGCAGGTTAATGAGCTGGGGGTACCGACGGCCACCGAGTTTCTCGATATGGTGACCGGTCAGTTTATCGCCGATCTCATCAGCTGGGGGGCCATCGGGGCGCGCACCACTGAAAGCCAGATCCACCGTGAAATGGCCTCAGCGCTCTCCTGCCCGGTTGGATTTAAAAACGGCACCGACGGCAATACGCGCATCGCGGTGGACGCCATCCGCGCCTCCCGCGCCAGCCATATGTTCCTCTCCCCGGACAAGCAGGGGCAGATGACGATTTACCAGACCAGCGGCAATCCGTATGGGCATATTATTATGCGCGGCGGCAAACGGCCAAACTATCACGCCGAGGATATCGCCGCCGCCGGCGAGGCGCTACGTGAATTCGATCTGCCGGAACAGCTGGTCGTTGATTTCAGCCATGGCAACTGCCAGAAGCAGCACCGCCGTCAGCTGGAGGTGTGCGCCGATATCTGTCAGCAAATTCGCGCGGGCTCCACCGCCATCGCCGGGATTATGGCCGAAAGCTTCCTGCAGGAAGGCACTCAGAAAGTGGTCCCCGGCCAGCCGTTGACCTGGGGCCAGTCGATCACCGACCCCTGCCTGAGCTGGGAAGACAGCGAAAGATTATTGAGCGAGCTGGCTGCGGCCACCGCCACCCGCCTGTAACCGCTCCGCCCGCCGCGCCTGCGGCGGGCAATTCTCTTCGCTGACTCCCCTACCAAATCCGGTAACACGATAAATAACGCTTGCCGTCAAAAACAACATTATTGATAATGATTATCATTGTTGCCTTGATTTTTATTCTGAGAGCTATGACGCGTATGGATAACACTGCCACAGCTGAAAAACCAAAAGACAATGCCCCTTATCCCGTGGCGACGGACAGAGAGATCAGCAGTCGGGTTCTGTTAGGCAGCGAAGGACGAGTAGTGATTGAGCATGGCGGCCAGCGCTATCTGCTGCGCCAGACCCACGCCGGGAAGTTAATTCTGACCAAGTAAGCGCCCCGCTGAACGCGGGGCGAGGCAAGTTAGCTCGAGCAGCTCACTTCCAGACGTTTCCCCCAGTCCGGCGGGCGGCGGACGTAGTCGTCCTCGCGATCGGTAAAGGGGTCTGCCAGCGCGGCATGCAGGCGCTCCAGCTCGCCCATATCGCCCGCCTCAGCCTGCTCGATCGCCCGCTGCGCCAGCCAGTTACGTAACACCAGCGCCGGATTCACGCCCTGCATCCTCTGCTGGCGCTGCGCGTCGTCCACCTGTTCATCACGCAGCCGCGCACGATACCCGGCAAACCAGCTGTCAAAGGCCGCGCGGTCGATAAACTCATCGCGCAGCGGCGATGCGGCGCTGAGCTGTTCGCTGTGGCTCAGCAGGCGGAACGTCCGGGTATAGTCGCTCTTCTCGCGGATCATCAGGGCAAACAGCCCGTCCAGCAGGTCGTTATCCCCTTTCTGCTGGCTGAACAGGCCGAGTTTATCGCGCATCCGCTGGCCATAAGCGGTCAGCAAGGCGTGCTGATACTCATCCAGCGCCGCGTTTAACGCTTCAGCGCTGATAAACGGCGACAGCGATTGGGCGAGACGCTGCAGATTCCACAGCCCCACCGCCGGCTGGTTTTCAAAACTGTAGCGCCCCTGATAATCGGAGTGGTTGCAGATGAAGTCCGGTTGGAAATCGTCAAGGAAGCCATACGGGCCGTAGTCGATGGTCAGACCGAGAATCGACATGTTGTCGGTATTCATCACCCCATGGGCAAAGCCCACGGTTTGCCAGCTGGCGATAGTCTGCGCGGTACGCATGACAATGTCACGGAACCATAACAGGTACTTATCCGCCTCATCCTGCAGCTGCGGCCAGTGGTGGCGAATAACATAGTCGGCCAGTTGCTGGACCTTCTGCGGCTCACGGCGATAGTAAAAATGTTCGAAATGGCCGAAGCGGACATGGCTCTCGGCCACCCGCATCAGTATCGCGCCGGGCTCCACGCGCTCGCGGTAGACCGGGGTATCGCTGGTCACCATCGCCAGGGCGCGCGTCGTCGGGATCCCCAGAGCGTGCATCGCCTCCGACGCCAGACTTTCCCGGATCGTCGAGCGCAGCACGGCGCGGCCGTCCCCCATCCGCGAATAAGGAGTCAGGCCGGCGCCTTTCAGATGCCAGTCGTAACGGCGGCCATCCGCCAGCTGCTGCTCGCCGAGCAGGATCCCGCGTCCGTCGCCCAGCTGGCCGGCCCAGGCGCCAAACTGATGGCCGCTATATACCTGCGCCAGCGGCGACATGCCCGGAAGCAGCGCTTCGCCGCCCCAGACACCGGCCCCGCTTTCAGGCGCAAACAGGGCGTCGGGCACCCCCAGCTGTTGCGCAAGCGGGGCGTTGCGCCAGATGAGTCGGGCGTTATCCAACGGCGTTGGTGACAGGGAAGTGTAAAAGTCCGGCAGTTCATCCCGCCAGTGGGTGGTAAAAGAAAGGGTCATGGTTCCTCCTCTCTCCAGTGTAGTGCCTGGAACAGCGGATTAACACGGGCGGAGTGCAGGGTTATCGGCATAAAAAAGGGAAGCGTTCGCTTCCCTCTTGCTTCTGAATGACGTCAGATTCGCCGCGCCTGCCAGAACTTTTTGTTCCAGTAGACGTTATCCAGCGAGGAACGGGTGACGCCCTGGCTGGTGGAGGCGTGAATAAACTGGTTGTCGGTATCGTAGATGCCAACGTGCAGACCGCTCTCCCCTGAGCCGGTTTTGAAGAACACCAGATCGCCGGGCAGCAGATCGCGCTTATCGATGCGGGTGCCGATTTCCGCCTGCTCGCGGGTTTCACGCGGCAGCTGGAGGGCAAATTTATCGCGAAACGTGCGCACCACGAAGCCGGAGCAGTCAACGCCGCGCGGCGTCATGCCGCCGTAGCGATACGGTGCGCCGCGCCAGCTGCGCAGCTGCTCGTTCAGATTCGCCACCACCGTGATGGAGTCAGCCAGCCGAGGATTCGGCGGCGGTGCCCGATGGCTGCTGCAGCCGGCTAAAATTAACGCCGCCGCCAACATGAACCAGAAGCGCATTTCAGATGATCCCTCTGTCCCTAGTCTCTATCGCAATAATTTAGCTTGTTTATCAATATAGTGACAAGATAACTGCGTGCTACTGTGACGCGATGAGCATAATATGACCGGCCACCTCAACGCGCTGGAACGGGATCGCATAGGCGGCGGTTAAATTTTCCTCATTCAGCACCTCGGCGGTCTCCCCGCAGGCGATGGCTTCCCCCTGGCAGAGCAGCCAGCTCTGACCGGCGTGGCGCAGGGTATGGTTGAGATCGTGGCTGCTCATCACCACAGCAATCCCCGCCGCGCTCAGCTCGTGTAACAGCCGATCCAGCGCCGCCTGCTGGGCCACATCCAGACTGTTCATCGGCTCATCCAGCAGCAGCAGCTGACCCGCGTAATTACTCAAGGGATCGATCTGCAGGATCACTGCCGCCAGCCGCACGCGCTGCCACTCGCCGCCCGACAGCTGATTGACCGGACGGCCCAGCTTATTGTCCAGACCAAGCCTGGCCGCGATATCGCTCAGACGGGCGCTATCACCCTGCTGCTGCATATGCAGCGCCAGGTAGTGCCATACCGGCATGGCGAACGGCGGGGTCTGGTGTTGACTCAGATATCCGCGACGGCGCGCCAGCTCCCTCGCCGGCCACTCGTCAAGCAGACGGCCGTTAAAATGAACCGTGCCGGGGCCGTCGGACAGCCCCGCCATGCGGGTCAGCAGCGTGCTCTTCCCTGCGCCGTTCGGCCCCACCAGATGGACAATCTCCCCGGCGCGAAAGGCCGCAGAAAACGGGGCCAGGCGCCCCGCCGCTTCTACATCCTGTAGCTGCATCAGAAACGACATTATTGCGCCAGCGCTCCTTTAATCGCCGCCACCAGCTGCGGATCGTCCGGCGTCATATCCGGCGAGAAGCGCTGAATGACGTTGCCCTGGCGATCGACGAGGAATTTTTCGAAGTTCCACAGAATGTCGTCCACATACAGCGGCGCCCGGCCTTTGCTGGCCATCCGCTCATAAAAACCGCTGCCTTCCGGGGCCACCGCTTTCGGCGCGGCGGCAATCAGTTTTTGATAGAGCGGCGCGCGATGTTCGCCGTTGACGTCAATTTTGCTAAACAGCGGGAAGGTGACGCCGTAGGTAGTGCTGCAGAAGGTCTTAATCTCCTCTTCACTGCCCGGCTCCTGGCCGAGGAACTGGTTGCAGGGGAACCCCAGCACGCTGAAGCCCTCGGCGGCAAACTGCTTTTGCAGATCCTCGAGTTGCTCATACTGCGGCGTCAGGCCGCATTTCGAGGCTACATTGACGATCAGCAGCACCTTGCCGGCAAAGGATGCCAGGGTGGTTTTCTCGCCATCAATGGTCGTCACTTCGGTATTCAGAATGTCATGTTGCATAGCCTGTCCTCAATGGATAAACCGGTTTCCGGTGAAGGTGATCCCTTTCTACTGTAGCGGATTCAGCGCCCGCCATTCTACTGCCATTCCCCCCGAGTTGTCGCATGATGTAACAGCGCTTCGCTGGCCGCCGGCAACATGAAATCCTCTCAATTGGGCCGTCGACCATTTCCGTGTACAGTGTTCCATGAATGTAATATGGTTTCGTTACTTGTTAATTTAAGAGAGTTTTAGTGATGAAGAAGTTGTTTAGCCTGGCGTTAATCGCCACCTCTGTCGCCCTGCTGAGCGCCTGCTCCCCGGATGAAGATAATAAAGTAAAAGTCGCTATCAATACCGGGCCGGACGAAGCCATCTGGAAAGTGGTGGAGCAGGTGGCGAAGGATAAATACCACCTCGACGTCGAAGTGGTCTCCTTCAATGATTATGTGCTGCCCAACGAAGCGCTGAACAACAAAGATGTCGATGCCAACGCCTTCCAGACCCTGCCGTACCTTGAGGCGCAGTCGAAAGAACGCGGCTATAAATTTGCGGTGGTCGGTAAAACCTTTGTCTTCCCTATCGCCGCCTATTCTCACCGGATCAAAAATATCAGCGAACTGCCCGAAGGGGCGACGGTGACCATCTCTAATGAAACCACCACCCTGGGCCGCAGCCTGCTGCTGCTTCAGGCGCAGGGGTTACTCAAGCTGAAACCGGGCGTCGGCTATTTACCCACCACGCTGGATATCATCGACAATCCGAAACAGCTGAAAATTGTTGAAGTGGATACCCCGCAGCTGACCCGTACCCTTGACGATCCGAACGTCAGCCTGTCAATCATTAACACCAACTTCTCCGCCCAGGCGGGCCTGTCGGCCGCCCGCGACGGTCTGTTTATGGAGGGGCCGGATTCCCCATACGTGAATGCGATAGTCGCCCGCGAGGATAATAAGGACAGCAAGAAAATTCAGGAATTAAAAGCCGCCTTCCAGACCAGCGAAGTCGCGGAAAAAGCGAAGGAAGTCTACAAAGGCGACGCGATCAAAGGCTGGTAAGCCTGAACCGGCGCCGTCCCTGCCGACGGCGCCGCGCTATCCCCGCCCCCGCGAACTCAGCAGCAACCAGATAAAGACCGGCGCGCCCAGGGTCGCCGTCACCACGCCAATCGGCAGCTCTGCGGCGGAAAGCGCCAGCCGGGCAATGATATCCGCCCCCAGCAAGGCGCTTGCCCCGGCCAGCATACAGGCCGGGAGCAACACCCGGTGATCGCTCAAGCCGCATAGCCGCAGAATATGCGGGATCACCAGACCGATAAAGCCAATCGCCCCCGCCAGCGCCACGCTAACGCCGACCATCCAGCCGGTCGCCACCACCAGTAATTTGCGCCACAGCCACAGCGGCAGCCCAAGCTGCCGAGCGGAGACTTCGCCCAGCGCCAGTAAATTCAGGGGTTGCGACTGCAGACAGACCCAGCAGAGCACCGGCAGGAGGGCTATCATCAGCCACAGCTGTTGCCAGTCGACGCCGCCAAACCCGCCCATCATCCAGTACATTAGCTGACGCAGGTCAAAAGAGGTGGAGAAGTAGACTGCCCAGGTCATCAGGGCGCTGCAGATGATCCCCAGCGCCACCCCCGCCAGCAGCAGACGGCTGGTAGACAGATGGCGGCGGGCAAAACGCAGCAGAATAAAAGTGATCAGCAGCGCGCCAAAGATGGCACACAGGCCGAGCGCCCAGCCGGGCAAGACTCCTTTGCCCAGCAGGACGGCGGCAATCAGCCCGACGCCCGCGCCGTTGGAGACCCCCAGCAGCCCCGGCTCCGCCAGAGGATTTTCAAACAACGCCTGCATAATCGCCCCGGAGAGCGCCAGCGCCGCCCCCACCAGCAGCACCGCCAGGGTTCGCGGCAGGCGGATCTGCCAGATAAACAGCTGACCTTTGGCGCTGAGCCACTCGCCGGGCGGGATCCATTGCTCCCCCGCGCACAGGCTGATCAGCAGGGTGACCAGCAGCAACAGCGTTAATCCGAAGAGCCAACGCCGGCTACGGCGCTGTTGAAGATGGGCGAGAGTCAGCATAGATTCCATTACGCAGGGGGAACAAGAGGCTGATTTTACGGTGGCTGTCGCGGTGAGAAAAGGAAAACCTCACGACCAAACGTCGACGCGAAGGAAAATCTCCTCCGCGTCTGCGGTCGTTCGTCACACCAAAATCTGAAACAGCAGCGCAAAGAGAATGATGTTCGCCACCACGATTGCCCAGCCGTTATAGAGCATATATTTCAGATGAGTAGACTGCGCCAGCCCCATCTGGCCGAACATATCTGATGAGGGAAACGGCCCGAACCAGTCCACCTGGGATGAGGCCAGCAGCACGGCGGTGGTCCCCTGGGGCGGCACGCCGGCGGCCATCAGCATCGGGCCAAAGATTTTATGAGTAAAGGTCATCTGGGCCACCGCCGCACCGGGCACATGGCCGATAATATTGAACGCGAAGATGCTAAAGCACAGCCAGGCCGGGGAGATCCCCTTCAGCAGCGGTTGGGTATACTCCAGCAGCCCCTGATAGGCGTGCAGGCCATCCATCAGCTCAAGGATCGGGTTGTACAGCCAGTAGAGAATAAACATCCACACCAGACGGCCGCAGCCGTGATACAGGGCCTGAAGGATCTGCGTCGGTCGCAGGCCGCCTACCAGGCCGGTCATCAGGGCCACCAGCAACATCACGATTATCGCGAAGCTGAAGCCGGCTTTAATCACCACGCCAACGATCGCCATCACGATGATGGTCGCCGCGAAGGCCAGCGCGCTTAATTTACGCCGACGCTGCTGCGCGGCGCTGAGATCCTCTTGCGGCTTTTCCGCGAGATCGACGTCATAGCGCAGTTTGCCTTCGGTCATCTTCTGGATCCGTCCCGCCATTACCCAGCCGGCCAGCAGCGTGACCGCGCTCATCGGCAGACCAACGTACAGCAGATAATCCGGGTAGCTCAACCCACCGAGGCTGAGGATCGTCACGGTACTGGGGGTGAAAGGCCCGGTAAACAGCCCAACGGAACCGGCGGTCATCATCAGCGCGGCGACCGTTGGCGGCGTCAAGCGTACCGCTGCCGCCACCGGAATGATTACTGCCACGATAATGGCATTGCCACCGGCCATAGTGCCCAGCGAACCGCAAATTAAAATCGATGACGCCACAATGCCGAATTTCACCCGCGTCTGACTCGACAACCCGATGCGATGGACGACAAATTTTACCAGCTCAACCGCTGCGCCGGTGCGGGTGGCCACTTCCCCCACGCCGGCGCCGAGCATAATGATAAGCCCAACGGTGGCAATAAATGACCCGGTGGATTTCACCAGCATCGTGCCCATTTCCGGCAGGCCGGTCGAGGTCATTATCATGGCGATAATAATCGAGGAGATGACCGCCAGCACAATATCAACGCCGATCAGCGATAATATCGCTAGCGCCACCAGCGGCGTAAATCCCAGCAGACCAAGCTCGCTGCCTGGTCGACCGTGGCACCACAGCGCGATCAACACGAACAGCAGCAATAACAGACCAATAATAACGTTTTTCCGCGTGATATTTTGTCTGACAGGCGCATTGCCTGTGAGCGTTGAGTCACTCATAACACTCCTTAATGCCAATCAATCCGACCATGATGGTCAGGTGGTGTATGGGGGCCTGCTCAGAAAATATCCTCCCTCTTTTTCATTATTGATTGGCCGCGGCCTGAGGGTTTGTTTGGGTACAAAGGAAACGATTCTGAGAGCGTAATATGCCGCCATTGGGCGGGGTCTACAGCACAAGATGTAACCAATGCGCTGATTGGTGATTAAATCTATGTTAACTTAGTGTTAGTAGAAAATGACTTTTTATCGGTAGGCTATAACCCTGAGTTAACTGTTCATGAAACTGCGTCATCTGGAAATCTTCTATGCCGTCATGACCTGCGGCTCTTTATCGCGGGCGGCGGAAGCGCTCAATATCTCCCAGCCCGCGGCCAGCAAAGCGTTAAAAAGCGCCGAAATGAAGCTGGGTTTTACCCTGTTTCAGCGGGTGCGCGGCAAGCTGCTGCCGACCAGCGAGGCGATCACACTTTTCGAAAAAGCGCAGAGCATTTATCAGGACCTGGACAACTTGCGCCTGCTGGCCGACAACCTGGCTCGCGATCCGCGCGCCAAGATCACTTTAGGCTGTCTGCCAAGCTTGGGGTTAAGCCTGGTGCCGGAGCTGGTGACCGACTTTTATCAGCAAAACAGCAACCTGGTGATGACGCTCACTACCGAGCACACCGAGACGCTGGTCAAAAAACTGGATTTGCGCGAGATAGATTTGGCGCTGACGCTACAGCCGGTGCAGCAGGGGGAGATCCTGACCACCCTGATTGCCGAAGTACCGCTGGTGTACATCGACCGTCATTATCGTCAGGGGGCGGTGGAGATCGATCAGATCGACCAGCAGCGCTGGATCTCGCCGGGACCGCACTCGCTCTCTGCCGCCATCGCCACCCGTCGCGACTTTTCCACCACCCGGCTAAACGTCCAGACCTACTATATGGCCACCGAGTTCGTGAAGCGCGGCATGGGCTGCAGCATCACTGATATCTTCTCCGCCCAGCACAACCTGGCCCCGGAGATGATCCATCCCATTACGCCGCCGATGGCGATTAACCTCTGTCTGTTACGCCGGGCCGACGTTTCCCTGAGCCCGATGGCGCAAAAGTTCGTCGATTTTCTCTGCCAGCGTTTGCGCCAGCAGCTCAAGGAGATTAACCTGCGGTTATACCCTGACCATAAAAAGTCAATTGCGCCGCTGGGGTAAATGCTTTGACATAACCCGATAAATTTATCAGCGGTGGATATATCGGGTTATGAACAAACGCATTGTCATTATCGGCGGCGGCGTGGTCGGTCTGGCCACGGCCTGGGAACTGATCAAGCGCGGCCATCAGGTGCAATTACTGGAGCGCAATGCCGAACCGGGCAGCGCCACCAGTTTTGCCAACGGCGGACAATTAAGTTACCGCTACGTCGCCCCCCTTGCCGACAGCGGCGTTCCCCTGCAGGGAATGAAATGGATGGGCAAAGCCGATTCGCCGCTGAATATGCGTCTCAGGATGTCTCTCCAGCAGTGGCGCTGGCTGCTGCAGTTTCTGCGCGCCTGTAATAACCAGACCAATAAAATGAATGGCGACCATATTTTACGCCTGTCGCTGCTCAGCCGTCAGGTCATGCAGGCGTGGCGGGATGAGGATAATCTTGCCGATTTCCACTGGCGGCGCAGCGGAAAATTAATTATCCATCGTCGCGAATATGATTTTAATAAAGCAGCAAAAGGGATTGATCCTCAGTATCAGCAGGCGCTGAATGCTGAAGCCTGCCTGCAGCTGGAGCCGGCGCTCAAACATATTAGTCCTTCTCTGCAGGGCGGAATCTATTCGCCAGGCGATGAAACGGCAGATTGTCATCAGTTCTGCCTTGCCCTGCTCGACAAGCTCAATGCCAGCAGCGACTTTAGCCTGCTGACCCAGTGTGAGGTGCGGCGACTCAATAAGCGCGGGGGACGCATCAGCAGCCTGGAGAGCAGTCAGGGGACCCTCACCGGCGATGAGTATGTCGTCGCCGCCGGTAACGGCAGTGGTTCTCTGCTTGGGCATCTGGGGGTTCGCGTGCCGCTGTGCGCCCTGAAGGGGTACAGCCTGACCCTGCCCTATCCTGAAAAAGCAGGTATTGCCCCTGACATCAGCGTCACCGACTACGGGCACAAAATCGTTTATGCCCGCCTTGGCCAACAGCTGCGTGTCGCGGCGATGGTGGACATCGGCTACGACGGCGACGAACTGCGCGAAAGCCGCATTCAGGCGCTGAAAAACATCGTCGCCCGCAGCTTTCCTGAACTGGAGGGGCTGGACGAGGCCGAAGTCTGGACCGGCATGCGCCCGTCAACGCCAGCTGGCCCGCCGATGCTGGGGCGCGCCGGATACCCCAACCTGTGGATGAACCTCGGCCAGGGTAGCCTCGGCTTTACTCTCGCCGCCGGCAGCGCGGTGGTGCTGGGCGCGTTAATCGACAATCAGATGCCAGACATTTCTTTAGAAGGTCTCACATGGAAACAAACCGCATGACAATTATTCGCAATAATCCACAACCTCGTCTTGCCGCCAGCGTTGCGTATGGCGATCTGCTGTTCCTCTCCGGGCAGACGCCAAAAAGCAATGAAGACGATATCGTTTTACAAACCCGTGAAGTACTGGAGAAGATCGACGCGCTGCTGGCCGCGGCCGGGAGCGATAAGCAGCACATTCTCTCCGCGCAGATCTGGTTGAAAAATATCGAGCGTGACTTTGCCGCATTCAATGAGGTGTGGGTGCAATGGATGCCGGAAGGCTATAGCCCGGCGCGAGCGGCCGTGCAGGCGGAGATGGCGCGACCAGAAATCCTGGTGGAGATCATGCTCACCGCCGTCAAAGCGTAAAGATTGACAGAAAAGAAAAAGGCCGCAATGCGGCCTTTTTAATTAGTTCAGATTATTTGTCTTTCGGCGACGCGTTTTCGACACGGCTTTTCAGCTTCTGACCGGGTCTGAAGGTCACCACGCGCCGGGCTGTAATGGGAATATCCTCCCCCGTCTTCGGGTTACGTCCCGGGCGTTGGTTTTTATCCCGCAAATCGAAGTTGCCGAACCCGGAGAGTTTGACCTGTTCTCCGTTTTCCAGAGCACGACGGATCTCTTCGAAAAACAACTCGACCAGTTCTTTGGCATCCCGCTTGCTAAGCCCAAGCTTATCAAACAGATATTCTGACATTTCAGCTTTTGTAAGCGCCATAGGTTCAATCCCTCAATGATGCCTGGAATCGCTCTTTTAATGCCTCTACACATCTGGCAACGGTAGCGGCAATCTCCTCTTCTTCGAGTGTACGGCTGGTATCCTGCAGGATCAGGCTAATCGCAAGGCTCTTATACCCTTCCGCCACACCCTTACCACGGTACACGTCAAATAAGTTTACGCCAACTACCTGATTTACGCCAACTTTCTTACATTCGGCTAAAACATCGGCGGCAGCCACGTTTTCCGCGACCAGCACCGCGATGTCGCGACGGTTCGCCGGGAAGCGGGAAATATCGCGCGCCTGAGGCACCACGCGGTCTGCGAGCTTGTTCCACTCCAGTTCGAACACCAGAGTGCGACCGTTCAGATCCAGTTTACGTTCCAGCTCAGGATGAACAACCCCAATGAAACCAATGCGTTCACCTTTAAGATAAATCGCTGCGGATTGTCCCGGATGCAGCGCGGTGGTCGCTTCAGCACGGAATTCGATATCCGCTAATTTTCCGGTTAAATCCAGAACGGCTTCCAGATCGCCTTTCAGATCATAGAAATCGACCGTCTCTTTCGCCAGTGTCCAGTGCTCTTCGTAGCGGTTGCCGCAGATCGCCCCGGCCAGCATCACATCCTGACGAATGCCCAGCGGCGCATTGGTGTCCGGCACAAAGCGCAGGCCGCTCTCAAAGATGCGCACCCGGCTCTGCTGACGGTTCTGGTTGTAGACCACGGTGCCCAGCAGGCCGGTCCACAGCGACAGGCGCATCGCCGACATTTCGCTGGAGATCGGACTTGGCAGGATCAGCGCCTCTTCCCCGGCGTGGATCAGCTGCTGGACTTTCGGGTCGACGAAGCTGTAGGTGATCACTTCCTGATAGCCTTTGTCGTTCAGCAGCGTTTTCACGCGCTTCAGCGACAGGTCCGCTTCGCGGTGGGTTCCCATGATCAGACCCGCCTGCACCGGCTCGTCAGGAATGTTGTTGTAGCCGTAAACGCGAGCCACTTCTTCAACCAGATCTTCTTCGATCTCCATGTCGAAACGCCAGCTCGGCGCAACCGCCTGCCATTCGCCCTCGCCAACCGTCACTTCGCAGCCGAGGCGCTGCAGAATGTCGGTGACCTGCGCGTCAGCGATATGGTGGCCAATCAGGCGATCCAGCTTGCTGCGACGCAGCGTAATGGTGGCGCGTGTTGGTAGATTCTCTTTGCTGGTAACGTCAATGACCGGGCCGGCTTCACCGCCGCAGAGGTCGATCAGCAGACGGGTGGCACGCTCCAGCGCTTTATACTGCAGGGCCGGATCGACGCCGCGCTCATAGCGGTGAGAGGCATCGGTGTGCAGGCCATGACGGCGCGCGCGGCCGGTAATGGACAGCGGGCTGAAGAACGCGCATTCCAGCAGCACGTTTTGGGTTTCGTCGTTAACGCCGGAGTGTTCCCCGCCGAAGATCCCCCCCATCGCCAGCGCTTTGTTATGGTCTGCAATGACCAGCGTGTCGCTGTCGAGCTTTGCTTCAGAGCCATCGAGCAGGACCAGGGTTTCCCCTTCTTTCGCCATGCGCACCACGATCCCGCCTTCAATACGGTCGCGGTCAAAGGCGTGCATCGGCTGGCCCAGCTCAAGCAGCACATAGTTGGTCACGTCAACCACCGCGTCGATGGAGCGGATCCCGCAGCGGCGCAGCTTCTCTTTCATCCACAGCGGCGTCGGCGCTTTGACGTTGATACCTTTCACCACGCGCCCCAGATAGCGCGGGCAAGCCTGCGGCGCGTCAACCTGAATCGGCAGCACGTCGTCAATCGTCGCGGCAACCGGCGTGATTTCCGGCGCGTTCAGCGGCGCTTTGTTCAGGACAGCGACATCGCGCGCCACGCCAATGATGCCCAGGCAGTCGGCGCGGTTTGGCGTGACGCTGATTTCGATGGTGTTATCGTCAAGCTTGAGGTATTCGCGAATATCGGTGCCGATGGGCGCATCTGCCGGCAGCTCGATGATACCGCTATGGTCGTCGGAAATACCCAGCTCGGAGAAGGAGCACAGCATCCCCTCAGACGGCTCGCCGCGCAGCTTCGCGGCCTTGATTTTAAAATCGCCCGGCAGCACGGCGCCGATGGTGGCTACCGCGACCTTTAGCCCCTGACGGCAGTTTGGCGCGCCGCAGACGATGTCCAGCAGGCGTTCGCCGCCGACGTTGACTTTGGTGACGCGCAGTTTGTCGGCGTTCGGGTGCTGACCGCACTCCACCACTTCCCCGACAACGACGCCGTTGAAGCTGCCGGCGACCGGCTCAACGCCATCTACTTCGAGGCCCGCCATGGTGATCTGATCGGAAAGCGCTTCGCTGTCGATCGCCGGGTTAACCCATTCGCGTAACCACAGTTCACTGAATTTCATTGTTCTGTCCTGCCCTTATTTAAACTGTTTGAGGAAACGCAGATCGTTTTCGAAGAACGCGCGCAGATCGGTGACGCCATAGCGCAGCATGGTCAGACGCTCCATGCCCATGCCGAAGGCGAAGCCGGAGTAGACTTCCGGATCGATACCCACGTTACGCAGCACGTTCGGGTGCACCATCCCGCAGCCCAGCACTTCCAGCCATTTGCCGTTTTTACCCATCACGTCAACTTCCGCAGACGGTTCGGTGAACGGGAAGTAGGACGGACGGAAGCGGACCTGCAGATCTTCTTCAAAGAAGTTGTTCAGAAAGTCGTGCAGCGTCCCTTTCAGGTTGGTGAAGCTGATATTTTTATCAACGATCAGACCTTCCATCTGATGGAACATCGGGGTGTGGGTCTGATCGTAGTCGTTACGATAGACGCGGCCCGGCGCGATAATACGGATAGGCGGCTGCTGGTTTTCCATGGTGCGGATCTGCACGCCGGAGGTCTGCGTACGCAGCAGGCGAGTGGCATCGAACCAGAAAGTGTCGTGGTCAGCGCGCGCCGGATGGTGACCCGGAATATTCAGCGCATCGAAGTTGTGGTAATCGTCTTCGATTTCCGGGCCCGTCGCCACGGTAAAGCCGAGCTCACCGAAGAAACTTTCAATACGGTCGATGGTGCGAGTAACCGGATGCAGGCCGCCGTTTTCAATGCGGCGACCCGGCAGCGAGACGTCAATGGTCTCTGCGGCCAGACGCGCATTCAGCGCTGCGCCTTCCAGTTCAGCTTTACGCGCGTTCAGCGCCTGCTGCACCTGCTCTTTCGCCTCGTTGATGACCGCACCGGCTGCCGGACGCTCTTCCGGCGGCAGCTCACGCAGGGTGGTCATTTGCAGGGTCAGATGCCCTTTTTTACCCAGGTATTCCACGCGGACGTTGTCCAGCGCAGCAACATCTGATGCCTCGTTAATGGCTGCCTTGGCACTGGCAACCAGCTCTGCGAGATGTGACATGGTTTTCCTCATTATGTCGGTGCAGACACCGGTTATAGTGAAATTAATATTCCGAATCCATATACGAAAAAAGCCTCCACAGGGGAGGCTTTCTGGCGCTGTTTTCCGTTTCTTCTTTCACGCGCAAGCCCCCTGAGTTCAGGTGCTAAAGTAAAAAAAGAAGCGGAAAATAGCAGCATTCATGCTTGCATTACCTTGTCTGGTAAGAAACGTCAGAGCTGTATTGAAAAGCCTGCGCCGATAAAAGTCAATGTATTGATGGTGTTGAAACGAAAAGAGGGAGACAAGCTCCCTCTTTCAACTGGCTTATGCCAGAGCTGCTTTCGCTTTTTCGACCAGAGCGGTGAACGCTACTTTGTCGAATACAGCGATGTCAGCCAGGATCTTACGGTCGATTTCAACAGAGGCTTTTTTCAGGCCATTGATGAATTTGCTGTAAGAAATACCGTTCTGACGTGCTGCTGCGTTGATACGTGCAATCCACAGTTGACGGAACTGACGTTTACGTTGACGACGGTCACGGTAAGCGTACTGACCAGCTTTGATAACAGCCTGGAAGGCAACGCGGTATACGCGAGAACGCGCACCGTAGTAGCCTTTAGCTTGTTTCAAAATTTTCTTGTGACGTGCACGTGCAATTACACCACGTTTTACGCGAGCCATGTGTGCTCTCCTGTATCTATTCTAAGTTAAAAAAGTTAAACGTTAACGACTTATGCGTACGGCAGGCACGCGATAACCAGGCCCAGATCGCCTTTGGAAACCATGGCTTTCGGACGCAGGTGACGTTTACGCTTAGTAGCTTTTTTAGTCAGAATGTGACGCAGGTTAGCGTGCTTGTGCTTAAAACCACCTTTACCGGTTTTTTTGAAGCGCTTAGCAGCACCGCGTACGGTCTTAATTTTTGGCATTTTAATAACTTCCACTTCGCATTGTTAATAAACGAAACAAAGGCGAACAAAACCAGTGAGCCGAAGCCCACCGGAAATGTTTCTTGATGGCCTTACTGTTTCTTCTTAGGAGCGAGCACCATGATCATCTGGCGGCCTTCGATCTTCGTTGGGAAGGATTCGACTACTGCCAGTTCAACCAGATCGTCTTTCACGCGGTTAAGCACTTCCATACCGATCTGCTGGTGGGCCATCTCACGACCGCGGAAACGCAGCGTGATCTTGGCCTTATCGCCATCTTCGAGAAAGCGAATCAGGCTGCGGAGTTTTACCTGATAGTCACCTTCATCAGTACCAGGGCGGAATTTAATTTCCTTAACCTGGATAACTTTCTGCTTCTTCTTCTGTTCCTTAGAAGACTTACTCTTTTCATAAAGGAACTTGCCGTAGTCCATGATACGACAAACTGGCGGCTCGGCGTTAGGGCTGATTTCAACTAAATCTACTCCAGCCTCTTCAGCCTTTTCGATAGCTTCTCTCAGACTCACAATTCCCAGCTGCTCACCTTCCAGACCTGTTAAGCGAACTTCCTGGGCGCGAATCTCGCCATTAATACGATTCGGACGTGCCGTTTGAACTCGTTTTCCGCCTTTAATACCTTATTCCTCCAGTTGTTGAAGACTGCGGCTGCGAATCTCTTGTTGCAGCTTCTCGATCACTTCATTTACGTCCATGCTGCCGAGGTCTTTCCCGCGACGGGTGCGCACGGCCACTTTGCCGGCTTCGACTTCTTTGTCGCCACAGACCAACATATACGGGACACGACGTAAAGTGTGCTCGCGGATTTTAAAGCCAATCTTCTCATTTCTCAAGTCTGCTTTTACACGAATGCCCGCATTTTGTAGTTTACGCGTCAATTCGTTAACGTATTCAGCCTGAGAATCGGTGATATTCATGACCACTACCTGCACTGGTGCAATCCAGGTTGGGAAGAAGCCTGCGAACTCTTCGGTCAGGATGCCAATGAAGCGCTCCAGAGAACCGAGAATCGCACGGTGAATCATGACCGGCACCTGACGCTCGTTGTTTTCGCCCACATAGGAGGCGCTTAAACGCTGCGGCAGAGAGAAGTCCAGCTGTACGGTACCGCACTGCCATGCACGATCGAGGCAGTCATACAGGGTAAATTCAATTTTCGGGCCGTAGAACGCCCCTTCACCCAGTTGATATTCAAATGGGATGTTATTTTCTTCCAGCGCCACCGCCAGATCCGCTTCCGCGCGATCCCAGGTCTCGTCGCTACCGATACGTTTTTCCGGGCGAGTCGACAGTTTGACGACGATCTTCTCGAAGCCAAAGGTGCTATACATATCGTAGACCATACGAATACAGGCGTTCACTTCATCGCGAACCTGATCTTCAGTACAGAAGATATGCGCATCATCCTGGGTAAAGCCGCGCACGCGCATCAGACCATGCAGCGCGCCAGACGGTTCGTTACGGTGGCAGCTACCGAATTCCGCCATACGCAGCGGCAGGTCGCGGTAGGATTTCAGCCCCTGGTTGAAGATCTGCACGTGACCCGGGCAGTTCATCGGCTTGATACAGTATTCACGGTTCTCAGAAGAGGTGGTGAACATCGCATCTTTGTAGTTGTCCCAGTGGCCGGTTTTTTCCCACAGCACACGGTCCATCATGAACGGACCTTTTACTTCCTGATACTGGTACTCTTTCAGTTTAGAACGAACAAACGTTTCCAGTTCACGGAAGATGGTCCAGCCGTCATTGTGCCAGAACACCATCCCCGGCGCCTCTTCCTGCATGTGATACAGGTCGAGCTGCTTACCGATTTTACGGTGGTCACGCTTGGCGGCTTCTTCCAGACGCTGCAGGTAGGCATTCAGCGCTTTTTTATCTGCCCACGCGGTGCCGTAGATACGCTGCAACATTTTATTGTTGCTGTCGCCGCGCCAGTAGGCGCCGGCGGTTTTCATCAGCTTAAAGTGATGGCAGAAGCGCATGTTCGGTACGTGCGGACCGCGGCACATATCGATATATTCTTCATGATGATACAGGCCAGGCTTGTCATCATGGGCAATGTTTTCATCAAGAATAGAAACTTTATAGCTTTCGCCGCGTTTCACGAAGGTTTCACGCGCTTCATGCCAGCTCACTTTCTTCTTGATAACGTCGTAGTTTTTCTCGGCGAGCTCATGCATACGTTTTTCGAGCGCGTCGATATCTTCCTGGGTCAGGGTATGGTCGAGGTCTACGTCATAGTAGAAACCATTATCGACAACCGGACCGATAGCCATTTTGGTGTTGGGCCACAGCTGTTTGATGGCATGGCCTAACAGGTGCGCGCAGGAGTGACGAATGATCTCCAGCCCTTCTTCATCTTTCGCGGTGATGATAGAGAGAGTGGAATCGGATTCGATCGGGTCACAGGCGTCTACCAGTTCACCGTTTACCCGCCCGGCAATGGTGGCTTTCGCCAGGCCTGGACCGATATCCAGCGCGACATCCATCGGACTAACTGCGTGGTCAAAATGGCGTTGGCTGCCATCAGGAAGCGTAATTACAGGCATTTTATGTCCTTATTTGCAGTGGTGCCCCGCACGAAAGAGCACATACAAAACTATATAATCATAATTATCATCAGGTTAAGGCGCAGTTCCCGCTTCACTCTGCGAAAATAGGAGCACGACCGGAACGATCGCTCCCCCCTGCAACCGCCTGCTGATAACACCGGGGAGTAGTTTACACATCATTGGTACGTGATTAAAGCCGCGACAGCATAAATGATGGCGGAATGCGGAGAAAACAAGAGGGCCACGGATAAAAAAGCAAAATATAAGCGATGTGGCGCGGTAATATTGGCCAATGGCGCCGGACGATATTATTCGGACATGATAAAAGAGACGTGGAGATATTGCCTGCTGAATGTATACCGCGGGCCATTAAACCGGTACCACTTAACCCGGCTTATTAGACCGCTCGCGAAACGATAGCCTGCAATATTAAGACCACTCGCCGGCCACCAGCGTATGCACATTAAAGGCGTCGTTCATGGATTTTCCGGTGGTAGGGGCGCCGGGCGCAATATTCGAACCAGCCTCAACGTCAGAGGCTTTGGCGATACCTACCTGGGTATGATCCTGATGACCCGATGGCGGAACGGGCGTGGCGGCTGATGCGCCAAAAGAAAGCACGCACAGCGCCAGGGCTGCGATGGTATATCGATTGTTTTTCATGATGTTAATTCTCTTATTACGGAAAACAGACCGGGCAATGTCGCCCTCCGGTCAGTGCTTGTTAGTATAGATCCAGATCACATATTTGTCCGTCGAATATTTAGCTATTTGTGTCAAATAGAATGAATATTTGTCAGGCGCCCGTGAATAATGGAGAAAAAATGGAGGGCTATTTCCTTTTTACAAAAAGTAAAACGAACGGCCAGAAAAAATAATATCACTAATTGCTAAAACCAAAACGAACAGGCCGGGGAAAACCCGGCCTGAAATATTACATCTTATACCCGAGGGAGAGCGAGGTCCGGCGATCGGTATGCTCCGGCGCGGACGCAGGCGGCTCAGAGTTCCAGGTCACGTTGTAGGCGACCTTCAGGGCGAAATGGGCGTTAATCGCCACGTTTAACGCGCTCTCTGAGTTGACCGTGGTATCCTCGGCGCCGAACACCGATACCCCTTGCGAAAATTTGGCGTTATCGGTCATCTGCCAGGCCCAGGTACCCGAAGCATAACCCAGCGGCTGGGTATCAGTATCCCCGTCGGTATATTCGTCATAGCGAACGCCAGGACCGAATTCAAACCGCAGACTGTGCACCGGCCCGTTGAGGATCTGACGACCATAGCCCGCCGTCACAACATCGCGCTGTTGATAGCCGTTGTAGCGGTCAGTTAGCCAGCTACCCTGACCAAAGACATAGTTCATATCGGTCAGGTTGTAGCGGCTACGTCCGCCGACAGCATATTTTTCTGAGGATCGCTCATCATTGGACGATGTGTTGCTGGCGTTGCCCCACAGCGACCAGGCGGTGGTATTACCATACCAGGTCAGGGTGGAATCCGCCGTCATCGAAGAGCTCTTGGTGTTGCCGGACTGCGCCAGGTAGCCTGCGTTAACCACCCCTTCGAACGGTTTTTTGGCAGCGGAAGGGTCATCCATGACGGTAAATACAGAATCATCGGCCATTGCGCCAACAGACGCAAAAAGCCCCCCCGCCAGCATAACCGCTGCGGGTACTGTCTTTAAAAGCTTCATTATAACTCTCTAAAATACATTTTTTTAGGACAGTACAAATGATGAACAGGCATAATCTCGCCGGCTCATTGAATTTAGCGTCCGTACAACATAAAAGAGACCTGAGGGTCCCGGAAACTTTCGCGAGGATCGCGGAGTGCAGGTCCTAAGAAAGGTAGCAAATTATAAAAAAGCACGAATAACATAGCAATCACTTACTCTTTCGTTTTTTGAATAAGACAGCTCCGGAAACAATCTTTATTTCATAATGAAAATAGAGGCATCTTTGCAAAACTGTCAGGAACTGGACTTTCCCTCCCCGAGTCATCGTGCCATGCTTAAATTAACGACAGTCGCCGTATTAAGGAGGAGAAGGAATGACCAAAATTTACACGCTCACGCTGGCCCCCTCGCTGGATAGCGCCACGCAAACCCCACAGATCTACCCGGAAGGCAAACTTCGCTGCAGCGCGCCGGTATTTGAACCTGGCGGCGGCGGGATCAATGTGGCCCGCGCCGTGACCTTTCTCGGCGGCAAAGCCACCGCCATTTTCCCGGTCGGTGGCGCTACCGGCGAGCATCTTGCCGCCCTGCTGGCCGATGAGCAGGTGCCGGTCGAGACAGTCGAAACCCGCGACTGGACGCGGCAAAACCTGCACGTCCACGTGGCCGCCAGCGGCGAACAGTATCGCTTCGTTATGCCCGGCGCGGCACTGACGGACGATGAATTCCGCCGTCTGGAAGAGAAGGTTCTGACTATCGAACCCGGCTCTCTGCTGGTGGTCAGCGGCAGCCTGCCGCCAGGTATTAGCGTCGATAATCTGATGCAGCTGGTGAAAAATGCGCAACAGCAGGGACTGCGCTGCATCATTGACAGTTCCGGCGATGCGCTGGCCGCCGCGCTGGACGTCGGCAATATTGAGCTGGTGAAACCGAACCAGAAAGAGCTTAGCGCCCTCGTGCAGCGCGATCTCAGCCAACCCGATGACGTGCGCCTTGCCGCTCAGTCGTTGATCCAGTCCGGTAAAGTGCGCCGGGTGGTGGTCTCCCTGGGTCCGCAGGGGGCATTAGGCGTGGACGCCAGCGGCAGCGTTCAGGTAGTGCCGCCACCGATGAAAAGCCAGAGCACCGTCGGCGCTGGCGACAGCATGGTGGGCGCCATGACCTTGCGTCTGGCGGAAAACGCCAGCCTTGAAGACATGGTACGCTTTGGCGTCGCCGCCGGTAGCGCCGCGACCATCAACCAGGGCACCCGCCTCTGCTCGCGGGCCAATACGCAAAAAATCTATGATTATCTCTGCGGGCGTTGATCTTCCCTGCCCCCTCCGCGCCGGCGGAGGGGAATCACAATATAAGCAGAATGGTCTATGCTGGAAAGGCCATGCATAACAACGGGGTGTAGAGATGAGCAATGAGATTACCGCCTGGGTCGTCAGCGTGACCTTCCATGAACAGGCGCTGACGGAGATCAATGAGGTAAGCAACCATTTTACCCGTGCCGGGTTTGTACTGACGCTCAATGATGAAGAGGGCACGCCCCATGAGCTGGGTACCAACACCTTCGGCCTGCTGAGCGGCCAGACGGCCGAGGAAGTTAAGGCCCTCAGCGCCGGCCTGGCGGAAGCGGCCCTTGGCCGCCCGGCGGAAATCGCTGTGGCCACATTCGCCGAGTGGTTAAAAGCTCAATAAGTGCGTTTAGCGCAACGGAAAGCGTCAGTTGTGCGTCAGTTCCAGGTTTACCCGGTAGTAATGCGCTAACCTTATGATATGGTGGAAAACATGGGGAGAGACAGCATGTGGCAAGCAATCAGTACTCTTTTACGCGATTGGCATACCGAAGACGCTGAAATCGAACTGAAAACCGAGCTGCCCGGTGGAGAGATCCATTCCGCCTGGCATTTACGCTTCGGCGGGAAAGATTACTTCGTGAAATGCGACGAACGGGAACTTCTGCCTATCTTCACCGCCGAGTCCGATCAGCTGGAGCTGCTGTCGCGAAGCAAAACCGTTCGCGTACCGCAGGTCTTTGCCGTCGGCAGCGATCGCGACTATAGCTTCGTGGTCATGGAGTACCTCCCTCCCCGTCCGCTGGATGCGCACAATGCGTTTCTGCTTGGCCAGCAGCTAGCCCACCTCCATCAGTGGAGCGATCAGCCGCAGTTCGGTCTGGATTTTGATAACGATCTTTCCACCACGCCGCAGCCCAACGCCTGGCAGCGTCGCTGGTCGGTTTTTTTTGCCGAGCAGCGTATCGGCTGGCAGCTGGAGCTCGCGGCGGAGAAGGGATTGCACTTTGGCGATATCGATACCTTAGTCGATATGGTACAGCAGCGACTGGCCAACCATCAGCCGCAGCCTTCGCTGCTGCACGGGGATCTGTGGTCCGGCAACTGCGCCTTAGGGCCGGATGGCCCCTATATATTCGATCCCGCCTGCTACTGGGGCGACCGCGAGTGCGATTTAGCCATGCTGCCGATGCATCCGGAACAGCCCCCGCAAATCTATGACGGCTATCAGTCCGTTTCGCCTCTGCCGTCGGGTTTTCTCGATCGTCAGCCGATTTATCAGCTTTATACTCTGCTGAACAGAGCGATTTTGTTTGGCGGCCAGCACCTGGTAACGGCCCAGCAGGCGCTGGATGATGTATTGATGGAGAAAATGCGTTAAACAAGCTTCACGGCGGACCTTGCCGGTCCGCCGCAGCGTTTTATCAGTTAATCTCGACGCCGTTCAGGCGGAATTTGATGGTCATCGTTACGCCGGTACCCGGTCTTCCCTGCTCATAACGCCATCTGCGCATCGCGCTTTTCACCTCGCGTTCGAACATATTCGCCGGCTGAGCAGAGAGGATCTGCAGATTATCAATGCGGCCATCAGGCGAAACGTCAAACTTCACCCGTACCGTCCCTTCAATGCGCAGCGCCTGAGCGCGCGCCGGATAGGACGGCTGAACGCGGCTGATCGCCCGCGGGCCGCTCGGAGCAGTAACGGTGGGTTTAGCCGCTGCGGTCGAGGTACTTGGCGCTGTACGCGCCGGCGCCGTATTGTTGTTTTCAAACGGCGAGGCCGGACGCGGCTCTGCTGCCGGCTTCACTTCCCGCTTCGGCTGTTCAACCTTTTTCGCCGGCTTAGGCTTGGGTTTAGGTTTGGGCTTCGGCTTAGGTTCCGGTTTATGGATCACCACCGGCGCCTCTTTCGGCGGTTCAGGCGCTACCTCTGTCTCCGGCTCAGGTTCGGGTTCAACAACGGGCTCCACGACAGGCTGCGCCGCCGGAGGCGGCTCAAGATCGGCCGGCGCCACCATTGTGATCTCTATCGGCTGCGTCGGAGAAGGCTGTTCAATAACCTGATGTACCGAGGTATAAAGCAGCCCCGCCACAACGGCACCGTGGATAGCCACGGACAGCAGCGTTGGCCACGGAAAGCGGCGAGGTAAATCAAGGGTCATTGCGCTCATAGTCGTTTCTGTTGAAAAATGATGCTCCGATTTTAAATGCAAATAGCAATCATATTCAATAAGGCGTCTTAACCTGAGTCAATTTTTGCCGCCATTTGCAGAAAAAAGCTGCGTCGGCAGTGCTTTCCACTCCAGAGCGCATCTTTGCATTGCAGTCCATCGCTGTTTAACTTAACGTAATTCGCCTGATTATTGATAAGGAGCTTTGCCGTGCTTTACGTTATCTACGCTGAAGATATCGCCGATTCTCTGGAAAAGCGGCTGTCGGTTCGCCCCGCGCATCTCGCGCGTTTACAACTCTTACACGATGAAGGCCGACTGCTTACCGCCGGGCCAATGCCGGCCGTTGACAGTAACGAACCGGGCGCAGCAGGATTCAGCGGCTCAACGGTGATTGCCGAGTTTGAATCGCTGGAAGCGGCCCAGGCCTGGGCTAATGACGATCCGTATATCGCCGCCGGGGTTTACCGCCAGGTCTCTGTTAAGCCATACAAAAAGGTTTTTTGAAAAATACCCTTTCCTTTTTCTGGCTAACCACAAAAACACCCAGGTCATCAGAATGAAGGGCGCATTTTGGTACACGACATTGAAGTGTCGCCCTTTTTAACCTCGCGAAAGCGTTGACTGTTATCCGCCTGAGAAGCCTGGAAGATGAGCACGCACTTTCTCCTGCTACCCCATCATCGACCATCGCCTCGCTTTTTTCGGCAATGGAAAATGCTGACAAAACATCGACGCCACGCGTGATAGTGAATTACTAATACCTTGTGTAAGGCTGTTAAGGAGGATCGCGTTGTTATTTAGCGCTTGCATTTAATGTCAGCACATCCTGATATAGCCCTATAAATCTACAATGCAATAGAAAGAAAATAATTACTGAAAGATAGTTGCTTAACGACAGATATGAAAGCCTGAAAAAAAATATTATTGGGCATCCACTGCGGATGCCGCGGAACCGAACGTAGCCCATCTTGCTATATTCAGGACCGTAGCCGCTTGAAAGCACGTGGAAATAACCCCCTGTAGACAAAGGCTTACCTGGCAGGCATAAAGGGATATTAACTACGCTGCCAGCGTTAAGTTGCTGAGCATCATTTTTAAAGCCTATTAATTTCGTTGCGTAAACTTCACGCAGAGTGATAGTAGGGGCATCACTGCTTGATTAAAAAATTTGAAAGGGAATAACAAATGTTTTCAATAAGCCCTGTATTTTTTTGGGCTAACATTTATGTACCTGCCGATTTTGAGGATTATTGTGTGAATACCCTGAAAAAAACCGCATTGCTTTCTGTACTTGCCTTATATATTCCTGTGTCGCAAGCCGCGGCTAAGGAATACAGTCTTGATCCACAGCATACCTCGGTTGTGATCTCCTGGAACCATTTCGGCTTCTCAAACCCTACCGCCTATCTCTCTGATGTTTCAGGGAAACTGGCCTTTGATAAAGAGAATCCGGAGAAATCCTCGGTGAACGTCACGCTGCCAGTGAAAACCATTGACGCTCACGTCAAGGCGTTAACGGATGAGTTTTTAGGCAAAGAGTATTTTGATGTTAAAACGTTTCCCGACGCCACTTTCCAGAGTACCAAAGTGGAAAGCAAAGGCGACAATAAATATGATGTGGAAGGTAATTTGACCATTAAAGGCATCACCAAACCGGTGGTCCTGCATGCCGTCCTGAATAAGCAGGATATGCACCCAATGGTGAAAAAAGAGGCCATTGGATTTGATGCCACCGGGGTGATAAAACGTTCAGACTTTAAGCTTGATAAATATGTGCCGGCGGTAAGTGATAACGTCACCATCACGTTATCCACGGAAGCCTATGCAAAATAAGTAAAAGCTGGCGCAACGATTGCGTTTTATTCAGGATGCTTATTGCATGGCCTCTCTGGATAATATAACAGGCTCAGATTATTCATGGTCAGGATCGGTCGGTTCATTTAGCTTCAACGCGCTGGACCGCTTAATAACCCCCTTGCCTGTCTGAGTCTGTTTTCTCATTCCCTCAGTTCCCGCCTGGTTACCGCAGCTGGCCGGTCATATCATTAAGCATTTAACAACGCCATGCCCTTCCTGAGCGGCAATAAATGCTATCTGACGGTTAATTCCTGTCGCGCCGCAAACGACTTGGCTCTGGATCTTGTCGTCCGTCATTACAAGCCAGGCGTAGCATCTCTCTTTCACTGAGGCGGGAGCTCTGTTTTGTCGTCGCATAGCAGCATGAAAAACCATCATTGCCCTATGGAGATGTGCAACGGGAATTTAGCGCAGAGAGAAAACGACAACGGCACCGCGTACGGTGCCGTTTGCCTGCTCGCTTAGCTGTCAGGGAAGATAAACAGCAGGGCATGACGCTGCCGTTTCACCAGTCCCTTCCTGATAGCGAGGATCCGCATATTGCGGCGCGATTGGGCTTCCAGCCAGCGCGCTTTACGGCGATTCACCTGTCTCAGCATGCGCCAGCGCCCTACTTCCGTTCTACTACGCTTCATTGCAACGACTCTACGAGTGAAAACAGCCCCCATTATAAACCTCTGCCAGCAACTGACTACCGCTTTCGCTGCGTTTTTATTTGCCAGAAAAATACTGATGCGTAAACTCATCACATATCGTCATTCAAAAGGATTTTACATCTATGACAACCTTTTACACGGTGGTGAACTGGCTGGTCATTCTGGGGTACTGGCTGTTGATCGCCGGTGTAACATTACGAATTCTAATGAAACGCCGCGCTGTCCCGTCCGCCATGGCATGGTTGCTGATCATTTATATCCTGCCGCTGGTGGGGATCATCGCCTATCTCTCCTTTGGCGAGCTGCATCTCGGCAAGCGTCGGGCCGAGCGCGCCAGGGCGATGTGGCCCTCGACGGCCAAGTGGTTAAACGACCTCAAAGCCTGCAAACATATCTTCGCGGAAGATAACAGCCCGGTGGCCGAATCCCTGTTCAAGCTGTGCGAACGGCGTCAGGGCATTGGCGGCGTAAAAGGCAACCAGCTACAGCTGCTGACGGAATCTGACGACGTGATGCAGGCCCTGATCCGCGATATTCAGCTGGCCCGTCACAACATAGAGATGGTCTTTTATATCTGGCAGCCCGGCGGCATGGCCGACAGCGTCGCTGAATCGCTGATGGCCGCCGCTCGCCGCGGGGTTCACTGTCGGCTAATGCTCGACTCCGCGGGCAGCGTGGCCTTTTTCCGCAGCCCATGGGCGGCGATGATGCGTAACGCCGGTATTGAAGTCGTCGAAGCTCTTAAGGTTAACCTGATGCGCGTATTCCTGCGCCGGATGGACCTGCGTCAGCATCGTAAAATGGTGATGATCGATAACTATATCGCCTACACCGGCAGCATGAATATGGTCGATCCGCGCTACTTTAAACAGGACTCAGGAGTCGGACAGTGGATTGATCTAATGGCGCGAATGGAAGGCCCGGTGGCGACCTCGATGGGCATCGTCTACTCCTGCGACTGGGAAATAGAGACCGGCAAGCGCATTCTGCCGCCGCCGCCGGACGTCAATATCATGCCGTTCGAAGAGGCCAGCGGACATACTATTCACACGATCGCCTCCGGACCGGGCTTTCCGGAAGATCTGATTCATCAGGCTCTCCTCACCGCCGCCTATGCGGCGAAAGAGCATCTGATCATGACCACCCCCTACTTCGTACCCAGCGACGACCTGCTGCATGCGATCTGTACCGCCGCCCAGCGCGGCGTTGACGTGAGCATTATTTTACCGCGCAAGAACGATTCGCTGCTGGTAGGCTGGGCCAGCCGGGCCTTCTTCACCGAGCTGCTGGCGGCCGGGGTCAAAATCTATCAGTTTGAGGGCGGACTGTTGCATACCAAGAGCGTGCTGGTCGATGGCGAGCTAAGTCTGGTGGGGACCGTCAACCTGGATATGCGCAGCCTGTGGCTCAACTTCGAGATTACCCTGGTCATCGATGACGCCGGTTTCGGCAGCGATCTGGCGGCGGTTCAGGATGATTATATCTCGCGCTCGCGCCTGCTGGATGCCCGTCTCTGGTTAAAACGTCCGCTGTGGCAGCGGATCGCCGAGCGACTGTTTTACTTCTTCAGCCCGTTGCTGTAAAACGTGCCCATCAGATACCGAATGAGTAGCAATCATGGATATGGATTTAAACAACCGCCTGACCGAAGACGAAACGCTCGAGCAGGCTTACGATATCTTCCTCGAACTGGCGGCCGACAATCTCGACCCGGCGGACATCATTCTGTTTAACCTGCAGTTTGAGGAGCGCGGCGGCGCCGAACTGTTCGACCCTTCGGCAGACTGGGAAGAGCATGTGGATTACGATCTCAACCCGGATTTCTTCGCCGAAGTGGTGATTGGTCTGGCGGATACCGACGGCGGGGAAATCAATGATATCTTCGCCCGCGTTCTGCTGTGCCGCGAGAAAGATCATAAGCTGTGCCATATTCTGTGGCGTGAATAACCTTTAACATCCAGTAAAAAGCCTGCCGCGGTACTCCCGGCAGGCTTTTTTTACGTCGCCAGCTTACTTCGGCAAGGCATGACCGCAGGCATGGCAGAAACGGGCGTTATCGTCATGGTCGCCCTGCTGACACTGCGGACACAGGCGCTGCTGTCGTCGACGATTCAGGGCGCTGGTCATATGCGTGGTGATAAGTCCGGTCGGTATGGCAATAATGGAGTAGCCGATCAGGATAAGAATGGAGGCCAGGATGCGACCCAACGGCGTGTGCGGCGTGATGTCTCCGTAGCCGACGGTGGTGATGGTCACGATGGCCCAATAGACCGAGGCGTTAAGCGTGGTAAAGCCGTATTCCGGCCCCTCAATCAGATACATTAACGAGCCGAAAATCACCATCACAATGGCGATAAACGAATAAAACAGGATCAGCTGATGGCGCGCGCTGACAATCGCTCGCCAGAACACGTTGAGCGAAGGCATAAAGCGCAGTAGTTTGAGAATACGCAGCGCGCGGATCGCCCGCATTGCCCGCCAGGCGAATACATAATTGAGGCTAATTTCCGGCCATAGCCACATCACATACAGCGGTAAAATCGTCGCCAGGTCAATCAGCCCCCAAAAGCTGAAAATATAGTGGAGCGGATTGGGCCAGGTAGCGATACGCAGCAGGTATTCCAGGGTAAAGACCGCGGTCACCAGCAGCTCCAGCCAGACGAAAATATGCCATTCATCTAATGTCAGGTGATATTGCGTGCCCAGTCCCGACTCGATAAATATCACCAGTACGCTGAGCAGGGCGAAAAGTCCGCACAGCCCTTCAAAGCGGCGGCCGGAACGTCGGTTCTGATCGAAAAGTAAATGATAAAGCCGCAGACGAGCGGCAGAAAGCATACCCACTTCGTTAACCTCGCAAAAAAAAGGCTGACCTGCGTCAGCCCCTGAGATTATAACGGGTCTACCTTAAGGCAGGAAACCGCATGGCGGAAACTGCCTTCCAGCACCGGGCGGGTTTTGGCGCACTCCGGTCCGGCAAGCGGACAGCGAGTGCGGAATACGCAACCTGAGGGCGGATTAATCGGCGAGGGTAATTCGCCTTCCAGCAGTTGGATAGTTTTCGTTTTCTCGAGATCAGGATCGGGGATCGGCACCGCCGACATCAGCGCTTTGGTATAGGGATGTAGCGGATTATGGTACACCTCGTCGTAAGTCCCCAGCTCCACCGCATGGCCCAGATACATTACCAGAACCCGATCGGAGATATGCTTAACCACCGCCAGATCGTGAGCGATAAATATCAGCGATAGCCCCATCTCACGCTGCAGTTGCTGCAGCAGGTTGACGACCTGCGCCTGAATCGACACGTCAAGCGCGGAGACCGGCTCATCGCAGATAATCAGCTTTGGCTCAAGGATCAGCGCCCGCGCGATGCCGATACGCTGACACTGACCGCCGGAGAACTCGTGCGGATAGCGGTTGATCAGGTTGGGCAGCAATCCAACTTTCATCATCATCGCTTTGACGCGATCGCGCACTTCCTGACGGGGCATCTTCGGATGATAGGTACGCAGCGGTTCGGCGATAATTTCTCCGATGGTCATGCGCGGGTTCAGCGAGGCCAGCGGATCCTGGAAGATCATCTGGATATCGCTGCGCACGTCGCGCCACTCTTCCTGCTTCATGCCCAGCAGATCTTTACCCAGCCAGGCCACTTTGCCATCGGTCGCTTTCACCAGACCAATAATGGCGCGGGCGAAGGTCGATTTGCCGCAGCCCGACTCCCCTACCACACCGAGGGTTTCACCCTCGTAAAGGCGCAGCGTCACGCCATCCACCGCTTTCAGCGTTTTCGACGGCTGCCAGAACCACTGCTTGCCATCTTTGATATCGAAGTGCACCTTCAGGTCGGCAATTTCGAGCAGGACTTTTCGTTGTTCAGTTACGGCGTTCATAGCAGATCCCCCACCGGTTTAAAGCAGGCGCGCAGGCGGCCTGGCGCGAACGATTCCAGCGGCGGCGCGCTGCTGCACTGCTCCATGGCATGCGGGCAACGCGGCTGGAATGGACAGCCTTTTGGCAATCGCAGCAGGTTCGGTGGGTTGCCGGGAATGGTCAACAACGCATCGCCTTCCGCATCCAGACGTGGAACCGCATTCAACAGCCCAATAGAGTATGGGTGCGACGGTTGATAGAAGACATCGCGCGCCTGACCGTACTCCATGGTGCGCCCGGCGTACATCACCAGCACTTTATCGCAGATACCTGCCACCACCCCAAGGTCGTGGGTGATCATGATAATGGCCGTGTTGAATTCGCGTTTAAGCTCATTCAACAGCGTCATGATCTGCGCCTGCACGGTAACGTCCAGGGCAGTGGTCGGTTCATCCGCAATCAGCAGCCGGGGCCGGCACAGCAGCGCCATGGCAATCATCACGCGCTGACGCATGCCCCCGGAGAACTCGTGCGGGAACATTTTCATGCGCTTACGCGCTTCCGGCATTTTTACCGCGTCGAGCATCTTCACCGACTCTTCAAACGCTTCGGCTTTACTCAGCCCTTTATGCAGCATCAGGACTTCCATTAACTGCTCGCCCACCCGCATATAGGGGTTAAGAGAGGTCATCGGATCCTGGAAAATCATTGAGATTTGTTCAGCGCGCAGTTTGTTCAGCTCACGCTCGGGCAAATTGAGGATTTGCCGACCGTTAAAGGTGGCGGAACCCCCGATGCGACCGTTGGCCGCCAGCAGTCCCATCAGGGCGAAGGCGGTTTGCGATTTACCGGAGCCGGATTCGCCCACAATGCCGAGCGTCTCGCCCGCCTGCAGGGTGAAGTTCAGATCATTGACGGCGGTGACGTCGCCATCCGGCGTTTTAAAGGTGACGCGAAGATCTTTCACGTCCAGCAGTAGTCCGCTGTGGCTCTGCGCTTGCGGCGCTTTTGCCGTTTCAATCATGGTCATGGCAGCGCTCCTTAGCGGTCTTTCGGGTCGAGGGCATCACGCAGACCATCGCCGATAAAGTTGAAACAGAACAGGGTCACCACCAGGAAACCCGCCGGGAACAACAGTAGCCAGGGCGAAACTTCCATTGAGTTGGCGCCATCGCTGAGCAATGCCCCCCAGCTGCTGAGCGGCTCCTGCGTCCCCAGTCCCAGGAAACTGAGGAAGGATTCGAAGAGGATCATGCTGGGGACCAGCAGCGAGGCATACACCACCACCACCCCCAGCACGTTGGGGACGATATGGCGCAGCACGATGCTCGCCGTCGAGACCCCGCCGACCTGCGCGGCTTCGATAAACTCTTTGCGCTTCAGGCTCAGCGTCTGCCCGCGCACGATACGCGCCATATCCAGCCAGGACACCATGCCAATGGCGACAAAGATCAGCAGGATATTCTGACCAAAAAAGGTCACCAGCAGGATGACGAAGAACATAAACGGGAAGGAGTTGAGGATCTCCAGCAGACGCATCATCACCGAATCCACTTTGCCGCCGAGATAACCGGAGAGCGAACCGTACAGCGTGCCGAGGATCACCGCCACCAGCGCCGCCGCCACCCCGACCATCAGCGAAATGCGCCCGCCGATCGCTACGCGCACCAGCAGATCGCGCCCGGAGGAGTCGGTTCCGAAGTAGTGGCCGGAGGCCATATCCGGGGCATTGGACATCATGCCCCAGTCGGTATCGAAGTAGGAGAACGACGATACCATCGGCGCGAAGGTAACGAACAGCGCAATAAGCACCAGCATAATCAGGCTGGTCACCGCGGCGCGGTTATGCATAAAGCGGCGACGCGCGTCCTGCCAGAGGCTACGCCCCTCCACTTCCAGCTTCTCACTGAAGTTTTCCAGCGCCTCGCTATTTTTCTTACTTAACATCATGGCGAACTCCGGCTTCAGTAGCGAATCTTCGGATCGATAACGGCGTACAGCACGTCAACGATGGCGTTGAACAGGATAGTCAGGGCGCCAACGAGGATCGTCAGGCTGAGCACCAGCGAGTAGTCGCGGTTAAGCGCCCCGTTAACGAACAGCTGGCCGATCCCCGGCAGGCCGTAAATGGTTTCAATGACCATTGAGCCGGTGATGATGCCCACGAAAGCTGGCCCCATATAGGAGAGCACCGGCAGCAGCGCCGGCTTCAGCGCATGGCGCAGAATAATGCGACGCATCGGCAGCCCCTTCGCCCGCGCGGTGCGGATAAAGTTAGAGTGCAGCACTTCAATCATTGAGCCGCGAGTAATACGCGCGATGCTGGCGATATAGGCCAGGGAAAGCGCCACCATCGGCAGGATCATAAATTTCAGCGCCCCGCCGTTCCAGCCGCCGCCCGGCAGCCAGTGCAGGGTAATGGCAAAGATCATCACCAGCAGCGGCGCGACCACAAAGCTCGGAATAACCACGCCGGTCATGGCTACCCCCATCACCGCGTAGTCCCAGAGGGTATTTTGCTTCAGGGCGGCTATCACCCCGGCGGCAACGCCGATCACCACCGCCAGTAAAAAGGCGGCGAAGCCCAGTTTCGCTGAAACCGGGAAGCTGGCGGCCACCAGATCGTTGACGGAATAATCTTTGTATTTAAAAGAGGGACCAAAATCGCCATGCGCCAGCTGCTTCAGATAATTGAAGTACTGCGTCATGATAGGGTCGTTTAAATGGTATTTTGCTTCAATATTCGCCATGACTTCCGGCGGTAGCGTGCGTTCCCCGGTAAAAGGACTTCCCGGCGCCAGACGCATCATGAAGAATGAGATGGTGATAAGAATAAATAGCGTCGGAATCGCTTCCAGACAGCGACGTAAGATAAATTTTAACATTGCCCGTACCTTCTGGCGTGTGCCTTTGCACTGCTCTCAAATAAGACACGATGGAGCGAGCCGAGACCCGCTCCACGTATTGCCATTAATGTTTGATAACGTAGAGGTCTTTGGTATAGACGTTATCCATCGGGTCTTTACCGGTATAGCCACCGACCCATGGTTTCACCAGGCGGGCGTTAACGTAGTAATAGACCGGTACGATCGCGCTGTCTTTGTCCAGCTGCTGCTCTGCTTTCGCATAGGCCGCCGTGCGCTGCGCTTCATCGGATGCTTTTACGGATTCAGCCATAATCTTGTCGAACGCCGGGCTCTTATAGTGCGCGGTGTTCATTGAACTGTCAGAGAGCATGGTGTTCAGGAAAGAGGTTGGCTCGTTATAGTCGGCGCACCAGCCCGCACGCGCCACGTCATAGGTGCCCTGATGACGGGTATCGAGGAACGTTTTCCACTCCTGGTTGACCAGCTTCACGTCAATGCCCAGGTTTTTACGCCACAGCGAGGCGGCGGCAATCGCCAGCTTCTTGTGCAAATCAGAGGTGTTATACAGCAGGTTGAAGGTCAACGGTTTATCGGCGCTATAGCCGGCTTCGGCCAGCAGTTTCTTCGCTTCTTCGTTGCGTTTTTCCTGCGACCAGGTAAACCATTCCGGCTCGCTCAGCTTCGCGCCATCGGTATACGGTGGGGTGTAGCCGTAGGCCGGCAGATCGCCCTGTCCTTTCACCTTATTAGCAATAATATCGCGATCCAGACCCAGCTTCAGCGCGGTACGCACGCGCACGTCGGTGAACGGGGCCTTCTGGTTGTTGATTTCGTAATAATAGGTACACAGATAGGGGTCAACGTGCAGCTCGTTGGGGATCTCTTTTTTCAGCTTCTGGAAGAGTTCGATCGGCAGCTGGTTATAAGTCATGTCCAGTTCACCGCTGCGGTAGCGGTTAACATAGGTCACTTCGGAAGAGGTCGGCAGCCAGGTAACGGTGTTAATGACGGTTTTAGCATTATCCCAATAGTGCGGGTTACGCTCCATCACGATCCGCTCGTTGACCACCCAGTCTTTCAGAGTATACGCGCCGTTGGTAACGATATTGCCAGGCTGCGTCCACTTTTCGCCAAATTTTTCGATGGCCGGTTTGTAGACGGGAGACATCGCCGGGTTAACCAGCAGTTTATAAAAATAGGGTACCGGTTCGCTGAGGGTGACTTCCAGCGTGTGGTCGTCAATGGCTTTTACGCCCAGCTCGCTCGGCGCTTTTTTGCCGTCAATGATTTCGTCGACGTTAACGATATGACCATATTGCGGATAGCTGGCATAAGGAGACGCGGTTTTCGGATCCACCAGACGCTGCCAGCTGTATACGAAGTCCTGGGCGGTAACCGGCTCGCCGTTAGACCATTTTGCATCTTTACGCAGATGGAAGGTCCAGACTTTAAAATCTTTATTATCCCAGCTCTCCGCCACGCCAGGGATCGGGTGGCCATCTTTCGGCGAAGTATTCAGCAAACCTTCGAACAGGTCGCGGCTAATATTGGCCTCTGGCACCCCTTCGATTTTATTTGGGTCCAGCGATTGCGGCTCGGCGCCGCTATTACGTACCAGGGTTTGCTTCTCTGCCAGCTGCACACCAGCCGGGACATCCGCTGCCATTGCCATATTGCCGGCGATCAGTGCGGATAGCACTCCCGCGGCGATTAAACGCTTTTTAGTGATGATGGTCATTGTGTTGTAACTCCAGTCATTATAATTACTGGTTTTTTAACCAGCCTGTTTTTCCCGTTTTCGGGTTCTGTCCAACGCAGGAGTATGCGATTGGCAGATTGCTATCACCGACTTATTTATTACGACCGCTCGAACGGCAGTCTTAACGTCGATTCGTTGCCCTCGCTGGAGGGTCGTTCTGGCGAAATGAGTTAATTAAAAATAATTCTCATTTGCGTACATAATTCAGCAGACGATAACGGCGGAAAGTACCAAAAGGTAAACACCTCCGCCAATGCAATTTGCAAATATGTTACCGAATTCTCTTTTATTGCCGGTTTTGCCAGCGTGACAAGCGTTTGCCATAAAACGTCGATGTAAAAATATTATTATTTATCAGAGCATTACGATAATTTCATCAGCCGACATTCTGAGCAGCGACCACAAGATGGTTTTTTGTACAAAAATTTAACAATAGATTACTTTTTAGCACATTCATCTGCCGCCTTGTTAAAATTACTAATATCATTTCGATGATCCGACAGCAAGTACCAGAGAATGATGTGAAGAAAATAACATCACAGGAGTGGGAGGCGTGAGGAGAATGTTAAGAGAAATATTTCATATCTTAATGAAAAATATGAAATTAATAGCGATATCGCAAAATATTATCCCTACCGCCAGTTCCGCGCTGGCTAATAGGTTTTGCTAATAATCGCGCAGGCGTGAAGCGAGACTCCCCGCCTGCTGGCGACGAACTAACTCAGCAGCCCTGGGAAAAGCGCTTTAATCCCGGTCACAATAAACTCAATGCCGAGGGCCATCAGCAACAGGCCCATAATACGGGTGATGACGTTGATTCCCGTCTGCCCCAGCAAACGGACCAGCCACGGCGCCATACGGAAAATCCCCCAGCAGCAGAGGGCAAATACCGCTATCGCCAGTGAGAACCCGACCAGATGCACCCAGGAGTGGTACCGGGTCCCCCAGACGATAGTTGAACTGATTGCCCCTGGCCCGGCCATTAATGGTAGCGCGAGAGGAACGACGCCGATGCTCTCCCGGACCGCCGTCTCCGACTTTTCCTGCTTGTTCTGCTTATCTTCGCCGAGCTTACCGCTGATCATCGACATCGCGATGGTCACCACCAGGATGCCGCCGGCGATACGGAAGGAGTCAATGGAGATACCGAAAATCTGCAGAATGCCATCGCCGAGGAACAGCGACGTCAGGAGGATGATCGCCACCGACAGGTTGGCGGTGAGGTTGGTCTTATTACGCACCGCAGCCGGCTGATAGCTGGTCATACTGATGAATACCGGAATAATGCCAACCGGGTTAACCAGGGCAAATAAGCCGATGAAAAACTTGAAATATGCAGAAAAATCGAACAGTGATTGAGTCACATTGGGCTCCGCAGCATCATCAAAATTGGCGGTTGACTGTTAACAGCATAAAATAACTGCGCGAAACATACGCTTTTTACCTGCAATATTCATTATAAATATGCATAACCCGGTGATATGTATCGAATGTTAGCCATTTGTATATTTAATGCTAATCGTTTTTTTAATTTCAAAACCCTCCCATCACACTTGATCGAACCGGTCAAAAAGCAGCCAGCTGAAAGGTATCAGCAGCGACAATACTTGATCTAAATCACGTAATTTGTACTCAGAAGTGAGTAATCTTGATGACACCAACAGAGTGGAAGGCAGCAGTACCTGAAAGCGAAAGAGATAAAGCTTTTTTAGTAAATCGGTGAAACAGCGCCCTGATTTTTCTACATAAACATTTACATGCAAGCTGTTAACGGCCTGTCTATAATGTCGAATCGAGCGACTGATTTACTAAAAAAGTTTAACATTATCAGGAGAGCATTATGGCTGTTACTAATATCGCTGAACTGAACGCGCTTGTTGAGCGTGTCAAGAAAGCCCAGCGTGAATATGCCAGTTTCACTCAAGAACAAGTCGACAAAATCTTCCGCGCCGCCGCTCTGGCCGCTGCAGATGCTCGAATCCCTCTCGCCAAAATGGCCGTAGCCGAATCCGGCATGGGCATCGTTGAAGACAAAGTGATCAAAAACCACTTTGCTTCCGAATACATTTACAACGCTTATAAAGACGAAAAAACCTGTGGCGTTCTGTCAGAAGACGACACCTTTGGCACCATCACTATCGCTGAGCCTATCGGCATCATCTGCGGTATCGTACCGACCACTAACCCGACTTCAACAGCCATTTTCAAATCGCTCATCAGTCTGAAAACGCGTAACGCCATCATTTTCTCTCCGCACCCGCGTGCAAAAGAAGCCACCAACAAAGCGGCTGATATCGTGCTGCAGGCTGCCATCGCGGCCGGCGCGCCGAAGGACCTGATTGGCTGGATCGATCAGCCGTCTGTAGAACTGTCTAACGCGCTGATGCATCACCCGGACATCAACCTGATCCTGGCGACCGGTGGTCCAGGCATGGTGAAAGCAGCATACAGCTCCGGTAAACCTGCTATCGGCGTCGGCGCCGGTAACACCCCGGTAGTCATTGATGAAACCGCCGACATCAAACGTGCCGTAGCGTCCGTACTGATGTCTAAAACCTTCGATAACGGCGTGATCTGTGCTTCTGAGCAGTCCGTTGTGGTGGTTGATTCAGTCTATGACGCGGTTCGCGAACGTTTCGCCAGCCACGGCGGCTACCTGCTGCAGGGTAAAGAGCTGAAAGCCGTTCAGGACATTATCCTGAAAAATGGCGCGCTGAACGCGGCTATCGTTGGTCAGCCAGCGGCCAAAATCGCTGAACTGGCAGGCTTCACCGTGCCGGCCACCACCAAAATTCTGATTGGTGAAGTGACCAACGTTGACGAGAGCGAGCCGTTTGCTCACGAAAAACTGTCTCCGACGCTGGCTATGTACCGTGCAAAAGATTTCGAAGACGCGGTAGCCAAAGCAGAAAAACTGGTCGCCATGGGCGGTATCGGCCACACCTCTTGCCTGTACACCGACCAGGACAACCAGCCGGCTCGCGTGGCTTACTTCGGCCAAATGATGAAAACCGCGCGTATCCTGATCAACACCCCGGCTTCTCAGGGTGGTATCGGTGACCTGTACAACTTCAAACTCGCGCCTTCCCTGACTCTGGGTTGTGGTTCCTGGGGTGGTAACTCCATCTCTGAAAACGTTGGTCCGAAACACCTGATCAACAAGAAAACCGTTGCTAAGCGAGCTGAAAACATGTTGTGGCACAAACTTCCGAAATCTATCTACTTCCGTCGTGGCTCCCTGCCAATCGCACTGGATGAAGTGATTACCGATGGTCACAAACGCGCGCTGATCGTGACTGACCGCTTCCTGTTCAACAACGGCTATGCCGATCAGATCACTTCCGTACTGAAAGCTGCGGGTGTTGAGACGGAAGTCTTCTTCGAAGTTGAAGCTGACCCGACGCTGACCATCGTACGTAAAGGTGCCGACCTGGCGAACTCCTTTAAACCAGACGTGATCATCGCCCTGGGCGGCGGTTCCCCGATGGATGCGGCGAAAATCATGTGGGTTATGTACGAACATCCGGAAACCCACTTCGAAGAACTGGCGCTGCGCTTTATGGATATCCGTAAACGTATCTACAAGTTCCCGAAAATGGGCGTCAAAGCCAAGATGGTGGCGATCACTACCACTTCCGGTACCGGTTCTGAAGTTACGCCGTTCGCCGTGGTGACCGATGACGCGACCGGTCAGAAATACCCGCTGGCAGACTATGCGCTGACCCCGGATATGGCCATTGTCGATGCCAACCTGGTGATGGATATGCCGAAATCGCTGTGTGCGTTCGGTGGTCTGGATGCGGTGACTCACGCCCTGGAAGCTTACGTTTCCGTACTGGCTTCTGAGTTCTCTGACGGCCAGGCGCTGCAGGCGCTGAAACTGCTGAAAGAGTACCTGCCGGCTTCCTATCACGAAGGTTCCAAGAACCCGGTTGCCCGTGAGCGCGTACACAGTGCCGCGACTATCGCCGGTATCGCGTTCGCTAACGCCTTCCTCGGCGTGTGTCACTCGATGGCGCACAAACTGGGTTCCCAGTTCCATATTCCGCACGGTCTGGCCAACGCCCTGCTGATCTGCAACGTTATCCGCTATAACGCGAATGACAACCCGACCAAGCAGACCGCGTTCAGCCAGTACGACCGTCCGCAGGCTCGTCGTCGTTACGCTGAAATCGCCGATCACCTGGGCCTCTCCGCACCAGGCGACCGCACCGCAGCGAAAATCGAGAAACTGCTGGCATGGCTGGAAAGCATTAAAGCTGAGCTGGGTATTCCGAAATCTATCCGCGAAGCTGGCGTTCAGGAAGCTGACTTCCTGGCCCACGTTGATAAACTGTCTGAAGATGCATTCGATGACCAGTGCACCGGCGCTAACCCGCGCTACCCGCTGATCTCCGAACTGAAACAGATCCTGCTGGATACCTACTACGGCCGCGAATTCGTCGAAGGCGAAGCCGGTGCGAAAGCCGAAGTTGCTCCGGTAAAGGCTGAGAAAAAAGCGAAAAAATCCGCTTAACCAACAGCGATAGCATCGCGACAAGCCCCGTCACCTGACGGGGCTTTTTTTATCCCCGCTATCAGCCATTCTTTATCGCCAGCTACGCCAACCTATAGCAGACATTAAAAAGGCGCCCACAGGCGCCTGTACGAGCTTCTGAGGGTATCAGCAGGGACGGTGCTGGTTTTGTACCTTGGTTAACGAACCGACGCTCAGCGCCTCTTTATAATGCTTACGGCAGACCGATACGTACCGCTCATTACCGCCGATGACGACCTGCTCACCCTCATTATAAGGACGCCCCTCCTGATCGAGGCGCAATACCATGCTGGCCTTGCGGCCGCAGAAGCAGATCGTTTTCAGCTCAACCAGCTTATCTGACCAGGCCAGTAAATACTGGCTGCCGGTAAAGAGCTCACCGCGAAAGTCCGTCCGCAACCCATAGCAAAGCACCGGAATATCCAGCGTATCGACAACTTCGGACAGCTCATGAACCTGTTCACGCGTCAGAAACTGGCTTTCATCCACCAGCACGCAGTGAATCGGCTTTAGCTGGTGCTCCGCCGCAATATCGTCAAATAACGAGGTCTGTGGATTATACAATCGGGCCGGCGAGGAGAGCCCGATACGCGAACTGACTTTTCCGGCGCCAAAGCGGTCATCAATCTCAGCGGTATAAACGACGGTACGCATCCCCCGCTCCTGGTAATTGTACGAAGATTGCAACAGAGCGGTCGACTTACCTGCATTCATTGCAGAGTAGTAGAAATAAAGTTGTGCCATCGGCTGCGTGACCCCAATCAAAGTGTTTTATCGCGGCGACGATTGTACCATATTTTATGCGCACAGCCGCGCTTTCAGCAGGGGTATTGTCGCGAAGCTGAAGGGCCTGCAAACCGAAAGGATTAAGATGATGAATTGAATTTTCAGGGCCACTATTTGTACGCCCCGTTACGCTACTGGCGCGGTAACCATTGTCTTTTCGTGCTTATAGACCGGTTGCCCATGGGCTATAAGCAGGGCTGCCGGTTGTTTTATATTAAGCCTTGTAACCAAAAATGCGCTAATACTGACGAGGGTTATTTACCCATGTAAAGGATCATTTCTCTCACTGAACCTCTCAAAAAGCATACCGTCTCAATGTTTTAGCTTGCCTTCGCCTCATCGCTATAAGCGATGAAAGATGTGAAGCGGCACGGGAATTTTAACTTAAATTAATTAATTCTCGCGACAAATAACCAGTAATTTTGAATTCCTTACATTCCCCCCTATTGCACAACGCATTTTATCGCTCTATTATTAGTTCAACAAACCACCCCACAATATAAGTTTGAGATTACTACAATGAGCGAAGCACTTAAAATTTTGAACAACATCCGTACTCTTCGTGCGCAGGCAAGAGAATGCACCCTGGAAACGCTCGAAGAAATGCTGGAAAAATTAGAAGTCGTCGTTAACGAGCGCCGTGAAGAAGAAAACGCTGCCGCGGCAGAAATTGAAGAGCGTACGCGTAAGCTGCAGCAATACCGTGAAATGCTGATTGCTGACGGTATTGATCCGAATGAACTGCTGAGCACCATGGCTGCCGTTAAAGCCGGTACCAAAACCAAGCGTGCTGCACGTCCGGCTAAATATAGCTATGTTGACGAAAATGGTGAAACCAAAACCTGGACCGGTCAGGGCCGTACCCCGGCTGTGATCAAAAAAGCAATGGATGAGCAAGGTAAATCACTGGACGATTTCCTGATCTAATCTCCGTTGATCGCTATAAAAAATCCCGCTGCGGCGGGATTTTTTTTGCCCTCAGGGCCGATATAAAAAAACCGGGAGTCCCAGATGCGCTCCCGGTTTGTACTTTCAACCGCGCGGATTACTTCGCTACCGCCGTTTCCAGCCAGGCTTTAAAATCGTCGCCCAGCGTTTTGTGACGAATACCATATTCGACAAACGCCTGCATGTAGCCAAGCTTATTACCGCAGTCATGGCTCTTGCCTTTCATATGATAAGCTTCAACCGTTTCTTTCTCGATCAGCATATCAATGGCGTCAGTCAGCTGAATTTCATCACCAGCGCCCGGAGGGGTTTTCGCCAGCAGCGGCCAGATATCGGCGCTGAGGACATAACGCCCCACCACCGCCAGGTTGGACGGCGCAACGTCAGCTTTTGGCTTCTCAACCACGCCCACCATTGGTACGCTTTCGCCCGGCTTCAGGGATTCGCCTTTGCAGTCAACCACGCCATAAGCGGTTACGTCTTCGACAGGTTCAACCATAATCTGGCTGGCGCCAGTCTCATCGAAGCGAGAGATCATCTCAGCGAGGTTATCGCGGCTCAGATCGGATTCATATTCATCCAGAATAACGTCTGGCAGAATAACCGCGACCGGCTCATCTCCCACTACCGGATGGGCGCACAGCACCGCGTGACCCAGACCTTTCGCCAGGCCCTGACGAACTTGCATAATAGTCACGTGCGGCGGGCAAATAGACTGCACTTCTTCCAGCAGCTGGCGTTTTACACGTTTTTCCAGCATCGCTTCCAGCTCAAAACTGGTATCGAAATGGTTTTCGATAGAGTTTTTCGACGAGTGCGTTACCAGAACAATTTCAGTAATTCCTGCAGCGATACATTCATTAACAACGTACTGAATTAACGGCTTATCTACCAGCGGCAGCATTTCTTTTGGAATCGCTTTGGTGGCCGGCAGCATCCTGGTGCCTAATCCCGCAACCGGGATAACCGCTTTTCTGACTTTAGAATTAAGGGCAGCCATTGAAATCTCCTGGACTGTTTGTTTTTTAAACTTCTCGTTACAAATAACGTGTCGAGTATATCAGTCAACCGCGTATTTACTGGTCTGAAAAGCTGCCGATAGCCTCGAATTAGGACTTTTACGCATAAAACTGCTCGATGTTACCACCGCTAAAGGGCAAGAGGTAATCCCGTCTGCTTAGATATAAACGCAATTGCTCATTCCGCAGACAACATTAAGCGTAAACGACCGCCAGCCCCCCAAATTTGGCACTGCCACGAGGTGCAGCGTTGGCTAATTTGGTTAAGATAAGCATCACCCAGTGTCCCCAAAGGAACGCCATTACTAATCTGAATTTGATGCTCCCCTGTATTCAGCGTGCCATTAAGTCCCGCTGACACCAGAATTAAATTTTTCAGCCCGCTGTGGTAATACCCTACTAACAGAGGGAACTGGCCCGGAAGATTTGCCTGACGCAGCAGTTGATTCACCTGTTTTAACAAACTTCCCATTTCTGGTAGCCGTTGTCCCTGGTGCGCCAGTTGCTCCTGCAGCAGACCATTAAACAACGCGCGCAGCAATAATGCTGCCAACACGCCATTATCGCCTGCGCGTGTGACATCCAGACAATAGAAAGCCAAATCATTTTCCGAAAGCGGCGCGATATCGAGTACCAGACCGGGCTTGTCTGCCGACACCAGTTGTCGATAATGAATACGGCAGTGCGACATTTCCTGTTGCACCGGCGGCTGTAATTCCTGCAATAGTCTTGAAGCGGCGATGGGATTACTGACCAGCGCATCCCAGTCCTCAAATAAACGCTCTTCCTCTTCCACGCGCGAACTGAACATCGCGGGATAGAGACAGGCGTAAACGGTCTCGCGCAGGCGATCGAAATCTTTTACTGGCTTTAACAGCACGTCCTGGACGCCAAGTCGCAACGCTTTAGCTATATCCGCCATGTTTTCGGTGGCGGAGATCATCAGGATCGGTAACTGTTCGCCGCGGTTACGCAGCGTTTCCACCAGCTCCAGACCGTTCATTCTCGGCATAGAAATGTCGCAAATCATCAGGTCCGGATGCACCTCCGTCATTTTATGCAGGGCATCCTTGCCATCTTCCGCCTGGAAGGTTGTTGCTCCCAGCGAGGTCAGCCATCCATGCAAGAGTGAGCGGAAAACGGGTTCGTCTTCAACTATCAGAATCTGTTTTCCCGCCAATGGCTGCGTCATGATATCTCCCCTGGCTGACGATAATTCAATAGTGGCACGCTATTCTCACTATCGCCTGTCAGAATTTGCTTAAGTCAGTAACTCGTACGTCAAACGGCTGTACGCACTAAGGGTAATAATTCATCCATTTTCTTTTCTACCGCCAGTTGCCCCGCGGCAATCGCCTCTCCGGCGCGATGAAAATCAAGCGTCGAAACTTGCGGACAGTATGGCTGCAACAGGATATCCGGCGGGTCACCCGCCATACGATTGCGTTTAAGACGGTTTTCCAGTACCTGGATAGAGGTGGTCATGATCTCCATCGCCGTCGGCGTCACGGCCGTACGGCGGGAACTCATTCGCGTCAAGCGCGCGCGCAGACGAGTATGCCATGGCCCCTCCTTCTCTTCCGCTTCCTGCCGCGGCGTTTCAAGGGAGAACAAATCCTGCTGCATAAGATGGGCATCATGTTGCAGGTCGACGGCAATCACAATATCCGCTCCCATTGCCCGGGTGAGCGACACAGGAACCGGATTGACCACCGCGCCATCGACCAGCCAGTAACCATTATGCCTTACTGGCGACATTAACCCCGGCATACTGCAGGAGGCGCGAATGGCTAAATGTAGATCGCCTTCGGTAAACCACAGCTCCCTACCGGTGCTTAAATTGGTGGCAACAGCAGCAAACCGGCGCTCGCAGCGTTCAATCTCGGTGACGGGCATAATGCGGCGGTAATGATTGAATACTTTTTCCCCCCGCAGCAGTCCCCCCCGGCGCCAGGAGAGATCCATCAGCTTCAGGACATCCCAGTTGCTGAATGAGCAGACCCATGATTCGAGTGCCGGGAGTCGGTTACAGGCATACGCCGCCCCTACCAGCGAACCGATAGAACAACCGGCTACGATATCAATCTCAATACCGGCCCGCTGGAGGGCGTTGATGACGCCAATGTGCGACCATCCGCGAGCGGCTCCCGCACCTAGCGCCAGACCAATTTTAAGCTTTCTCATTAGTACTAATAACTATCCTTCCACTCTGAGCGTGGCAACATTGTCACGGCTCAGTTAACATAATGCCCTTTGGCGTAGAAGCGCCGTTACTCTTTCTTCCATGGAGGCAGTTTTGTCGCAATTATGCCCCTGTGGCAGCGCACTGGAGTATAGCTCATGTTGCCAGCGATATCTGTCCGGCGCTGAGCTTGCGCCGGGCCCGTCACAGCTTATGCGCTCCCGTTATAGCGCGTTCGTCATGAAAGACGCTGACTATCTAATCAAAACCTGGCATCCGTCCTGTCAGGCGCAGCAATTTCGCGCCGAACTGGAGAAAGGGTTTTCCCAGACCGAATGGCTGGGCTTAACCCTGTTCGCCAGTGATGAGGGGCGAGCTCCAAATGAAGGTTTTGTCAGCTTTGTCGCCCGCTTTAATGACAATAACCGCCCTGGCGCCATTATTGAACGTTCCAGATTCTTAAAAGAAAATGGACAGTGGTACTATATCGACGGGACACGACCGCTGATTGGCCGTAACGACCCCTGCCCCTGCGGCTCAGGTAAAAAATTTAAAAAATGCTGCGGCCAGTAACGCTGGCACAGCGCTTGCAAACATTACAGGATTTTCCTCGCGATGCATTCATTACAACGTAAAGTACTACGCACTATTTGCCCTGATCAGAAAGGCCTCATCGCGCGTATCACCAATATCTGCTACAAGCATGAACTCAACATTGTGCAGAACAATGAGTTTGTTGACCACCGTACCGGTCGTTTCTTTATGCGCACCGAACTGGAAGGCATTTTTAACGACGCTACTCTGCTGGCCGATCTCGACAGCGCCCTGCCTGAAGGCTCCATCCGCGAACTAAATCCGGCAGGCCGTCGCCGGGTGGTGATTCTGGTGACGAAAGAGGCGCACTGTCTGGGCGATCTGCTGATGAAAGCCAACTACGGCGGGCTGGATGTCGATATTGCCGCGGTTATCGGCAACCATGATACCCTGCGCTCGTTGGTGGAGCGCTTTGGTATTCCGTTTGAGCTGGTCAGCCATGAAGGACTGAGCCGCGAAGAACACGATCAGCGAATGGGCGATGCTATCGCCGCCCACGAACCGGATTACGTGGTGCTGGCCAAGTATATGCGCGTCCTGACGCCAGAATTTGTCGCCCGCTTCCCGAACAAAATCATCAATATCCACCATTCGTTTTTGCCGGCGTTTATCGGCGCCCGTCCCTATCATCAGGCCTATGAGCGCGGCGTGAAAATCATTGGCGCTACCGCCCACTACGTGAATGACAATCTGGATGAAGGCCCGATCATCATGCAGGACGTGATTCACGTCGATCATACTTATACCGCAGAAGATATGATGCGCGCTGGGCGCGATGTCGAAAAAAACGTCTTGAGCCGGGCGCTGTATCAGGTACTGGCGCAGCGCGTCTTCGTTTACGGTAACCGGACGATTATTCTTTAATCGACTGAGAAATGAATTGGTTAGCTTTACGGCGTTACGTGTAAAAATCAGGCAACCAGTTTATTTTTGTCAAACGAATGCTTTACAGGGGCGCATCATTTGGTATGATGCGCCCCGCCTCCCGAGAAGGAAGCAGGCCAGTACCAAGCATTACCCCGTGGTGGGGTTCCCGAGCGGCCAAAGGGAGCAGACTGTAAATCTGCCGTCATCGACTTCGAAGGTTCGAATCCTTCCCCCACCACCATTATTCACTACAGTGATATGGTTTCCCCGACAAGCGTAAACGATGTTTGCACTTAGCGGGAAGGGTAAGAACCTTCGACTAAGGTTCGACTCGAGCGCCAGCGAGAGAACGTTGCCGCAGGCAACGGCCCGAAGGGCGAGGAGAGATAGCGACGAGTTATCCTTCCCCCACCACCATTCATTTTGCTGAATAGCCTACAATGTGATTTCACCCCTGGTGGGGTTCCCGAGCGGCCAAAGGGAGCAGACTGTAAATCTGCCGTCATCGACTTCGAAGGTTCGAATCCTTCCCCCACCACCATCTCCCCATGTCATGCCCAGCATAATCTACCTACGGTATTCTATATTCTGCCCTACAGGGAAGGATGAGAAGCTTCGACTAAGGTTCGACTCGAGCGAAGCGAGAGAACGTTGCCGCAGGCAACGGCCCGAAGGGCGAGGCGCTTTAGCGCCGAGTAATCCTTCCCTCACCACCATCTCCCCATGTCATGCCCAGCATAATCTACCTACGATATTTTATATTCTGCCCCATGGGGAAGGATGAGAAGCTTCGACTAAGGTTCGACTCGAGCGAAGCGAGAGAACGTTGCCGCAGGCAATGGCCCGAAGGCGAGGCGCTTTAGCGCCGAGTAATCCTTCCCCCACCACTGTTGCACTCTCAGCCACCTGTTCTGCTGTCTCATCGCTCGCGCTTCGCTTAGCGAGGCTACAAGTGGTGCCGTCTGGTAGCCCGGACAGGTGCGCAGCACCGCCTCCGGAAAAACTCACAGCGGTGGCAACCGCCTTTTTACCGGCGAGCTTTTCACCACCGAGGTGTTACACTGCGCATACTCCGTCAGACCGTCCAGCAGGGTATCCAGCTGGGCAATATCGCGCACCACGAGACGCATTACAAAACAATCTTCCCCGGTCACCTTGTCACTTTCAATACATTCCGGCATCGCCTGGATATATTTATCCACCTTCTGCAGCAGCCCAGGCAGCGGCCGGACCCGCACCAGCGCCTGCAGGCTATAGCCCAGCGCGGCGAGATTTACCCGCGCCCCATAGCCCTGAATGACACCCCGCTCCTCCAGGCGCTTCACCCGCTCGGCGGTGCTCGGCGAGGTCAGCCCCACTCGCGCGCTCAGGACCTTGAGCGAAACTCTGGCATCCTGAGTCAGGCAGGTGAGGATCGCCCTGTCAATTTCATCAAGTACGTCATTCATATATTTCACCTAATTATAAAAGGCATTTCCCCCCTTCTACCTTAATTCAGCCATATCACCCTGTCAGGGTTTTTCGCACAATAACTAAAAAATGGTGGAGGTGAAAAATGCAACTTACCCGCGGCGTCTGGCAGATGAGCCTGGCAATGATAATCTCCGGCTCGATCGGCGCGTTCGTGCTGCTCTCTGGTTTGCCGGTGACTGATGTGGTGTTCTGGCGCTGCCTGATTGGCGCGCTAACCCTGCTGGTGTTTATCGTGTTAAGCCGCCAGCCCTTCAGCCGGCTAACGCGTTTCACTCTCGCTCTGGCGGTGATTGGCGGCGCGGCGCTGGTCGTCAACTGGCTGCTGCTGTTTGCCGCCTATTTGCGGATCTCAATCGGTATGGCCACCGTGGTCTATAACACCCAGCCGTTTATGCTGGTACTGATGGGGATGGTGCTGGGGGAACGGGTCAGCGCCGCGAAATGGGGATGGTTACTGCTGGCCTTTGGCGGCGTAGTGATCCTGCTGTCGAGCGAGCTGATGCCTGCACACGAAGAGGGGCTTACCACCGGCGTGTTGCTGGCGCTGGGCGCGGCATTCTTCTATGCCCTGACCGCCATCATCGCGCGCAAACTGCATCCGCTCCCCGCGCAGCATATCGCCTTCATTCAGGTTCTCGTCGGCGTCGTGATGCTGCTGCCGCTGGTGCATGCCCCAGAATTGACGGCCAGCTTCCCCTGGCGCTATCTGCTGATCCTCGGCATCGTCCATACCGGGATCATGTATCAGCTTTTATATAGCGCGATACAGAAACTGCCGACGCCCGTTACCGGTTCGCTCTCCTTTATTTATCCGCTGGTGGCGATGGTGGTCGACTATCTGGTCTTCCACCATGCGTTATCCGCGGTGCAATTGCTCGGTGGGATGCTTATTCTGTTTGCCGCCGCAGGGAATAATCTCGGCTGGGGCGAAAAAAAACCCCGCCGCGGCGGGGTCAGTGAGCAGTCGCGGGCCAGTTAGCGACGGGCGCGGACAATCTGGTATTTGCGCGTCAGGTATTCGACCGGCGCGCTCCAGATATGAACCAGACGGGAGAACGGGAACAGCAGGAACAGGGTCATGCCCAGCACCAGGTGAACGCGGAAAATAAACGCCACGCCATCCAGATGCTGTGACGCGCCGCCGTGGAACGTCACCACCGACTGCGCCCAGCCGACCAGTTTCATCATTTCACTGCCGTCCATATGCTGAGCGGAGAACGGGATCGTCAGCAGGCCGAGCGCACACTGCACCATCAGCAACGAGAGGATCAGAATATCCGCTCCGGTGGTGGTGGCGCGAACGCGCGGGCTGAGCAGACGACGCTTGAGCAGCAGTAACCCGCCCACCAGGGTCATCACGCCGCAGGCGCCGCCGGCGATCATCGCCATCTTCTGCTTGACGTCGATCGGCAGGAAGGACTCATACATCCAGTGCGGGGTCAGCATGCCGAGAAAGTGGCCGGCGAAAATACCCAGGATGCCGATATGGAACAGGTTCGACGCCAGGTTCATCCCCTTACGGTCCAGCATCTGGCTGGAGGCGGCGCGCCAGGTGTACTGGCCATAGTCATAGCGCAACCAGCTGCCAATCAGGAACACCGAACCCGCAATGTACGGATAAATGTCAAAGAAGAACATATTCAGGAAGTGCATTATTGCTGTCCTCCGTTAGAGATATTCAGATATTGCGGGGCCACGGCTCCGGCAAAACGACGCTGGTGAGCGGAAATTTCCGACTCGCCGCAGCCCTGGTCGGCAAAGAATTTGACCTGTTCTTCTTCCCAGACGGCGTCCAGCGCCTGCGGCGTATCGTCGCGCGCTTCGTCGGCAATCTTCTCCGCCACCTTCTGGCTGTCGACCTGAGTATTGGCCAGCTTCAGCAACAGCTCGAACAGCACCGCATAGCGACTTTCGCGCTGCTGCAGGCGCGCGCTGAGCAGACCGAGGATCGGCGCGACGTCCCGCAGGCCGCCAAGCGCTTCCTCTTCCGGCAGCTGCGCCAGATATTCCAGATATAGCGGCAGATGATCCGGCAGCTCATGGCTATCCAGCAGCAGACCGTGGCGCTCGTACTGCGCCATGAGATCCACCATCGCCTGCCCGCGATCGCGGGATTCGCCGTGGACATGTTCAAACAGCAGCAGCGAGGTGGCCCGGCCGCGGTCAAACAGTTCGCTATAGGCCGCCTGGGCGTCCAGCGGATCCTGAGCCACTAAATCGCGCAGGAAAACGCCCAGCGCGTGGGCATCCTCTTTGCTGAGTTTCTCTGATGACGCGAGCGCCTCGAACATCTCCTGCTGATGCTGCCATAAGGCAGCGTCAGGATATTCGAGCAGACGCGATACAATCACGAGTTCAATCATGCGTGCGGCTCCGTTTTGCTGGTCACGTCGATGGCGTCGATGCGACGGCTGTTGAACAGGTTGAACTGACTGTCAGAGCCGTGGCAGCCATCGCCAAAGCTAAAGCCGCAGCCGTTTTTCTCCGGAAACGCTTCTCGCGCCTGTTCACGATGGCTGCTCGGCACCACGAAACGATCTTCGTAGTTGGCGATCGCCAGATAGCGATACATTTCCTGGGCCTGCGCTTCGCTCAGCCCCACCTCTTCCAGCGCGCGGGTATCGATGACGCCGTCAACGGTTTCCGCACGCTTATAGTGGCGCATCGCCAGCATTCGTTTCAGCGCCAGCAGTACCGGCTGGGTATCGCCCGCGGTCAGCAGGTTCGCCAGATATTGCACCGGAATACGCAGGCTTTCCACGTCCGGCAGGATCCCGTTGCTACCCAGTTCACCCGCATCGGCGGCGGACTGAATCGGCGACAGCGGCGGCACGTACCAGACCATTGGCAAGGTGCGATATTCCGGGTGCAGCGGCAGGGCCAGCTTCCAGTCCATCGCCATTTTGTAAACCGGCGACTGCTGCGCAGCTTCAATGACCCCCTGCGGTACGCCATCTTTCAGCGCCTGCTCGATCACTTTCGGATCGTTGGGATCGAGGAACACGTCCAGCTGACGCTGATACAGATCTTTCTCGTTCTCGGTGCTGGCGGCGTTTTCAATCGCGTCCGCGTCGTATAGCAGGACGCCGAGATAACGGATACGGCCCACGCAGGTTTCGGAGCACACCGTCGGCATCCCGGATTCAATACGCGGGTAGCAGAAGATGCATTTCTCGGATTTCCCGCTCTTCCAGTTGAAATAGATCTTCTTGTACGGACAGCCGGTGATACACATCCGCCAGCCGCGGCACTTGTCCTGGTCGATCAGTACGATGCCGTCTTCTTCACGCTTATAGATGGCGCCGCTCGGGCAGGTCGCAACGCAGGCCGGGTTCAGGCAGTGCTCGCACAGGCGCGGCAGATACATCATGAAGGTGTTTTCGAACTGGCCGTACATCGCCTTCTGCATGTTGTCGAAGTTCTGATCTTTGGCGCGTTTTTCAAACTCGCCGCCGAGGATTTCTTCCCAGTTCGGACCGCTGGTGATCTTGTCCATCCGCTGGCCGGTGATCAGCGAGCGCGGACGGGCGATCGGCTGATGTTTGCTCTCCGGCGCGTTATGCAGATTCTGGTAGTCATAATCAAACGGCTCGTAGTAATCATCGATGCCCGGCAGATGCGGGTTGGCGAAGATTTTTCCCAACAGCATCGCGCGATTGCCCATGCGCGGCTGCAGTTTACCGTTGATTTTGCGGATCCAGCCGCCCTTCCATTTTTCCTGGTTTTCCCAGTCGTTCGGGAAACCGACGCCCGGCTTACTTTCCACGTTGTTGAACCAGGCGTATTCCATCCCTTCCCGGCTGGTCCAGACGTTTTTACAGGTCACCGAGCAGGTGTGGCAGCCGATGCACTTATCGAGATTCAGCACCATGCCGACTTGTGAACGAATTTTCATTTTACGCTCTCCTGTACCTGGTCGTTGCCTTCGCCGTCTAACCAGTTAATGTTCTTCATCTTACGTACCACCACAAACTCATCGCGGTTGGAGCCGACGGTGCCGTAGTAGTTAAAGCCATAGGCCAGGTGGCCGTAGCCGCCGATCATGTGGGTCGGTTTCGGCGTAATACGGGTGACGGAGTTATGGATCCCCCCGCGCTGACCGGTGATTTCAGAGCCCGGCAGGTTCACGATACGTTCCTGCGCGTGATACATCATGGTCATCCCGGCTGGAACGCGCTGACTCACCACCGCACGCGCCGTCAGGGCGCCGTTGGCGTTGAACACTTCGATCCAGTCGTTATCTTCGATACCCAGATCTTTCGCATCCGCTTCGCTCATCCAGACAATAGGCCCACCGCGCGACAGGGTCAGCATCAGCAGGTTATCGCTGTAGGTCGAGTGGATACCCCATTTCTGGTGCGGGGTCAGGAAGTTCAGCGCCTTTTCCGGGTTGCCGTTGGACTTCTCGCCCATCACCGCTTTCACCGAACGGGTGTCGATCGGCGGCCGATAGACCAGCAGGCTTTCGCCAAAGTCGCGCATCCACTGATGATCCTGATACAGCGATTGACGGCCGGACAGCGTGCGCCACGGGATCAGCTCGTGAACGTTGGTGTAACCGGCGTTGTAGGAGACATGCTCATCTTCCAGGCCAGACCAGGTCGGGCTGGAGATAATCTTCCGCGGCTGCGCCTGAATGTCGCGGAAGCGGATCTTCTCGTCTTCTTTGTTCAGCGCGAGGTGCGTATGCTCGCGACCGGTGATCTCGCTCAGCGCTTGCCACGCTTTCACCGCCACCTGACCGTTGGTTTCCGGGGCCAGGGTGAGGATCATTTCCGCGGCGTCGATGGCCGTTTCCAGCTTCGGCTGGCCTTTCGCCGGGCCTTCCGCCTTGGTGTAGTTGAGCTTACGCAGCAGATCCATCTCGCTCTGGGTGTTCCAGGCTATGCCTTTCCCGCCGTTGCCGATGGTTTCCAGCAGCGGGCCGATCGAGGTGAAACGTTCGTAAGTCGCCGGGTAATCACGCTCAACCGGAATAATATGCGGCGCGGTTTTCCCGGGGATGAGATCGCATTCGCCTTTTTTCCAGTCTTTGACATCCAGCGGCTGCGCCATTTCCGCGGCGGAGTCGTGCTGGATCGGCAGCGTGACGACGTCGGTTTCTTTGCCGAGGTGGCCCATGCAGACTTCAGAGAATTTCTTCGCGATACCTTTATAGATATCCCAGTCGCTCTTCGATTCCCAGGCCGGGTCAACGGCGGCCGACAGCGGGTGAATAAACGGATGCATATCCGAGGTATTCATGTCGTCTTTTTCGTACCAGGTGGCGGTCGGCAGCACGATGTCGGAGTAGAGACAGGTGCTCGACAGACGGAAATCGAGGGTCACCACCAGATCCAGTTTGCCGTCGAGGCCGTTATCCCGCCATTCGACTTCTTCCGGCTTCACGCCGCCCTGCTTGCCCAGGTCTTTGCCCTGAATGCCGTTCTCGGTACCCAGCAGGTACTTGAGCATGTATTCATGGCCTTTACCGGAGGAGCCCAGCAGGTTGGAACGCCAGATAAACAGGTTACGCGGGTGGTTTTTGCCATTTTCCGGCTGCTCGGCCGCAAAGCGAATCGAGCCCTCTTTCAGCGACTTCACGGTGTAATCCACCGGGGTCATGCCGGCTTTTTTCGCTTCGTCAGCGATACGCAGCGGGTTGACGCCAAGCTGCGGCGCCGACGGCAGCCAGCCCATCCGCTCTGCGCGCACGTTAAAGTCGATCAGGTGGCCGCTGTAACGGGATTTATCCGCCATCGGCGACAGCAGTTCCTGCGCGGTCACCGTTTCATAGCGCCACTGGCTGGAGTGGTTATAGAAGTACGAGGTACTATTCATGTGACGTGCCGGACGCTGCCAGTCAAGGGCGAACGCCAGCGGCTGCCAGCCGGTCTGCGGACGCAGTTTTTCCTGGCCCACATAGTGCGCCCAACCGCCGCCGCTCTGACCGACGCAGCCGCAGAAGATCAGCATATTGATCAGGCCGCGGTAGTTCATGTCGAGGTGGAACCAGTGGTTGAGGCCCGCCCCGACGATAATCATCGAACGACCGTGAGTTTTATCGGCGTTATCGGCAAATTCACGGGCGGTACGGATGATATGCGCGCGGGAGACGCCGGTGATCTTCTCCGCCCACGCCGGGGTGTAGGCTTTCACTTCATCGTAGCCGGCGGCGCAGTTGTCATCGTTCAGACCGCGCTCCAGGCCGTAGTTAGCCATGGTCAGGTCATACACGGTGGTGACCAGGGCGGTAGAGCCGTCGGCCAGCTGCAGGCGTTTGGCCGGCAGTTTGTGCAGCAGAATGTTTTCCAGATCGACTTTGTTGAAGTGCTCAGACCCTTCGCCGCCGAAGTACGGGAAGCCGACGTTCGCCACTTCATCATGGCTGCCCAGCAGGCTCAGACGTAGCTCAATCTCTTCGCCAGTTTTACCGTCGCGCTGTTCGAGGTTCCATTTGCCTTTGTCGCCCCAGCGGAATCCGAGGGAACCGTTCGGTACGGTCATGTCGCCCTTCTCGTCAAAGGCGACGGTTTTCCATTCCGGATTGTTCTCCTGACCAAGGGAATCCACGAGGTCGGATGCGCGCAGCGTACGGCCGGCGGCATAATAACCGTCGCGCTCCTCGAGCATCACCAGCATCGGCATGTCGGTATAGCGGCGCACATAGTCGGTGAAATACTGGCTCGGCTTATCGAGGTGGAATTCACGCAGCATCACATGGCCCATCGCCAGCGCCATCGCGGCATCGGTACCCTGCTTCGGCGCCAGCCACAGATCGCAGAGTTTGGCGATTTCGGCGTAGTCCGGAGTGATGGCTACGGTTTTGGTCCCTTTATAGCGGACTTCGGTAAAGAAGTGCGCATCCGGGGTGCGGGTCTGCGGCACGTTGGAGCCCCAGGCGATGATATAGCTGGAGTTATACCAGTCGGCGGATTCCGGCACATCGGTCTGCTCGCCCCAGGTCATCGGCGAAGCCGGCGGCAGGTCGCAGTACCAGTCGTAGAAGCTCAGGCAGGTGCCGCCGATCAGCGACAGATAACGGGCGCCGGACGCGTAGGAGACCATCGACATCGCCGGGATCGGCGAGAAGCCAGCCACGCGGTCCGGACCGTAGGTTTTGACGGTATAGACGTTGGAGGCGGCAATCAGCTCATTCACTTCCTGCCAGGAGGAACGTACAAAACCGCCGCGACCGCGGGCCTGTTTGAAGCTTTTGGCTTTGTCGGCGTCTTCGATAATCGACGCCCATGCCTCAACCGGATCGCTATGCTGAACTTTCGCTTCCCGCCACATCTTCATCAGGCGTTTACGCATCAGCGGGTATTTCAGGCGGTTAGCGCTGTACAGGTACCAGGAGTAGCTGGCGCCGCGCGGGCAACCGCGTGGTTCGTGGTTCGGCAGGTCCGGGCGGGTGCGCGGGTAGTCAGTCTGCTGCGTTTCCCAGGTCACCAGACCGTTTTTGACATAAATCTTCCAGCTGCATGAGCCGGTGCAGTTGACACCGTGAGTGGAACGCACAATTTTGTCATGCTGCCAACGTTGACGGTATCCATCCTCCCAGTCCCGGTTGGTGTTTAGAAGCTGGCCGTGCCCATCGGCAAAGGTTTCACCCTTCTGTTTGAAGTAGCGAAACCGGTCCAGGAATTTACTCATCGGGTTTCTCCTGATATGGAGCCTGACGGCTCTCTGATAAATCGACATTGCTGGATTTGCAGCGAAGGTAACGCTATGAAAGAGGGCGAGAATTGATAGCGATCAATCCGAACTGGCTTGTTACTGCGCAGCAAAACCTCGATTACCACCAAGGTGGTATAAGATGTTATTTTTTAAATTGTTGTTTTTTAATGATTTTCACCTCAAAAAGCGGCGCCTCACCGGGATTTGTTAACAACGGAGGTATTAAGGGGTAGAGCCATTTCACTGGCAAGCCCACCTGTTCTGGCTCAGCGGTCGATGCGGACAATATTATCCCATAGTATGTTGTAACTAATTAAGCGGTTAAAAAAGGCGCCTCCGTGGGGAGCGCGCCTTTTTATACGCCAACGTTACCGCGGCCGATTACTGACGCTTACGACCGTATACCGCCCAGGTGATCACCACGCAGGCAATATAGAACACGAGGAACACTTTCATCGCCCCGGCCGGCGAGCCGGTCAGATCCAGCGAGATACCGAACGCTTTCGGAATAAAGAAGCCGCCGATAGCGCCAATGGCGGAGATAAAGCCCAGCGCCGCCGCGGTATCGGTCGCCGCCTCGCGCATCGCCTGCGCTTCGCTGCCGCCCTGGGCCTTCACGCGGTCCATAGTCAGCTTACGGAAGATCACGGAGATCATCTGGAAGGTGGAGGCGCTCCCCAGCCCGGCGGTCAGGAACAGCACCATAAACACCGCGAAGAAGGCGATAAAGTTACCGCCCTGGCCGTTGGTCGGCAGGGTCAGGAACAGCAGCGCGCAGAAGACAGCCATCACCACAAAGTTGACCAGCGTTACGCGGGTCCCACCGAGGCGGTCGGAGATCGCCCCGCCCATCGAACGCGCCAGCGCGCCAATGAACGGGCCGAAGAAGGCGTAATGCAGGATCTGCACATCCGGGAACTGAGTTTTTGACAGCATCGCGAACCCGGCGGAAAAGCCGATAAAGGAGCCGAAGGTCGCGAGATAGAGCAGCGCCATAATCCACAGATGCAGGCGCTTAAGTACCGGCAACTGCTCGCTCAGCGACGCTTTCGAAGCCGACAGGTCGTTCATAAAGAACCACGCCGCCAGAGTGAAAATAATCAGGAAAGGTACCCAGATCCACGCGGCGTTTTCCAGATACAGCATCGAGCCGTCCGGTTGCTCGCTACCGTTACCGCCAAAAACGGCAAAGATAGAGATCGAGACCACCAGCGGCGCGACCAGCTGCATCACGCTGACGCCCATATTGCCGAGGCCGCCGTTAACGCCGAGCGCCCCGCCCTGCTTCGCTTTCGGGAAGAAGAAGCTGATGTTGGCCATACTGGAGGCAAAGTTGGCTCCGGCGAAGCCGCACAGCAGAGAGATAATCACGAAGATGCTAAACGGCGTAGAGGTATCCTGGACCGCGAAGCCCAGCCAGACGCACGGCACAATCATGATCCCGGTGCTGAACGCCGTCCAGCGACGGCCGCCGAACAGCGGCACCATAAAGGCGTAAGGCACGCGTAATAAGGCGCCTGACAGCGCCGGCAGCGCGGTCAGCATAAACAGCTGATCGGTTGTAAACTGAAAGCCTACTTTGTTGAGGTTAACGGCAACCGCGCTGAACAACATCCAAACGCAGAACGCCAGTAACAGACAGGGAACGGAGATCCATAAATTGCGGCTTGCCACACGATGGCCGCGCTGTTGCCAGAATTCAGGATCTTCAGGCCGCCAGTCGGTTATGACCGAGCGGTTAGCCTTCTCCGGGAGGGAAGATTGACTCATAGATACCTCTGATTATTCATATTTCCTGCCGCTACCTTAGGGGTTACCCGGGGCGGTAAGTTGATATAAATCAAAGGAAAAGCGCGAGCTAATTTGTGCAAAAATAAACCATGCCTCCAAGTGAGTAGAGAATGGTGGGGAAAAAAGTGTGGTTTTTCACGCTGCTGCCGGGTTGCGTATAATCCCCCCCCTAACATCGCCTACCACCGACAATTAAGGAGTAACTCTTTAGGGGTATGGGTATACTCCAGGGGATAGTCGAGAATAAGCGCCACTCCCGGAGACATGACCGGTCAGGAGCCACGCATTCCATGTTAAAACGTCTTTTTACCCCGCTGACGCTGGTCAATCAACTGGCGTTAATCGTGCTGCTCGCCACGATTATTGGCGTCGCCGGCATGGCGATCTCCGCGCGCCTGGTGAACGGCGTGCAGGGCAGCGCGCACGCCATTAACAAGGCCGGTTCATTGCGTATGCAAAGCTACCGGCTGCTGGCGGCGATCCCGCTGAATGAAAACGATCAAAAACTGGTGGCGGACATGACCGCCACCGTCTTCAGCCCGGAGCTGCAAAATTCCGCCCGCCGCGACGGCCAGGAAATCCAGCTTAAAGCCCTGCAGCAGTACTGGCAGCTGGCGCTGGCCCCCGGCATGCAGCGCGCAGTCAATCAGGCGGAAGTGGCCCAGGATGTCGCCGACTTTGTCGATCGTATCGACCAGTTGGTCACCGCATTCGACCACACCACCGAGCAGCGTATCGAACGGGTGGTCTGGATCCATCGCATCCTCGCCATTGGTATGGCGCTGCTGCTGATCTTCACTATCATCTGGCTACGCGCCCGCCTGCTGCGGCCGTGGAAACAGCTGCTGAGCATGGCGCGCGCGGTGAGTCAGCGTGATTTCACCCAGCGGGCGCACATCAGCGGCCGCAACGAAATGGCGACCCTGGGCATGGCGCTGAATAACATGTCGGAAGAGCTGGCGGAAAGCTACGCCGTGCTCGAGCGGCGGGTGCAGGAGAAGACTGCCGGACTGGAGCAGAAGAACGAGATCCTCGCTTTCTTATGGCAGGCCAACCGCCGGCTGCACTCCAGCGCCCCGCTCTGCGAACGTATTTCGCCGGTACTGAATGGCCTGCAGGGGCTGACGCTGCTGCGCGATATAGAGGTACGGGTTTACGACCTGGAAGACGAAGATAATCACCAGGAGTTTACCTGCCACTCGGATGATGACTGTGATGATAAAGGCTGCTACCTCTGTCCACGCAATCTGCCGCCGCTGCCGGATGGCGGAACAACGCTGAAGTGGCGGCTGTCGGATGCGCATAGTCAGTACGGCATCCTGCTGGCGACGCTGCCGGTTGGCCGCCATCTCAGCCACGATCAGCAGCAGCTGGTGGATACCCTGGTGGAACAGCTGACCAGCACCCTGGCGCTGGACCGCCATCAGGAGAAGCAGCAGCAGCTGATCGTCATGGAAGAACGGGCCACTATCGCCCGCGAGCTGCACGACTCCATCGCCCAGTCGCTATCCTGTATGAAGATGCAGGTTAGCTGTCTGCAGATGCAAGGCGACGCCTTGCCGACGGAGAGCCGCCAGCTGCTGGGGCAGATCCGTAACGAACTGAATACCTCGTGGGCCCAGCTGCGGGAGCTGTTAACCACCTTCCGCCTGCAGTTGACCGAGCCGGGGCTGCGCCCGGCGCTGGAGGCCAGCTGTCAGGAGTACAGCGCCCACTTCGGCTTTACGGTGCAGCTTGATTACCAGCTCCCGCCGCGCTTTGTGCCCTCGCATCAGGCGATCCACCTGCTGCAGATCGCTCGCGAAGCGTTGAGCAACGCTCTGAAGCATGCCAGCGCGACCGAAGTGACCGTGACGGTGTCACAACGCGATAATCAGGTTCGTCTGGTGGTAGCGGATAACGGCCGAGGCGTACCGGACCACGCCGAACGGAGTAACCATTACGGTTTAATTATTATGCGGGATCGCGCCCAGAGCTTGCGCGGTGACTGTCAGGTACGACGCCGGGAAACCGGTGGAACCGAAGTGATCGTCACGTTTATCCCGGAAAAAACGTTTTCCATCCAATAAGGAGACCCTCATGAGTCAACAGGAACGGGCAACTATCCTTCTCATTGACGACCATCCGATGCTGCGCACCGGCGTGAAACAGTTGATCAGCATGGCGCCGGACATCCAGGTGATTGGCGAGGCCAGCAATGGCGCGCAAGGTATTGAGCTGGCCGAGTCACTGGATCCTGACCTGATCCTGCTGGACCTTAATATGCCGGGCATGAACGGTCTGGAGACGCTGGATAAGCTGCGTGAGAAATCCCTTTCTGGCCGGGTAGTGGTCTTCAGCGTCTCCAACCATGAAGAGGACGTTGTCACCGCCCTGAAGCGCGGCGCCGATGGCTATTTGCTGAAGGACATGGAACCGGAAGATCTGCTGAAAGCGCTGCAGCAGGCGGCCGCCGGAGAGATGGTATTAAGCGAAGCGTTAACGCCGGTGCTGGCCGCCAGCCTGCGCGCCAACCGCGCCACCTCCGATCGCGACATCAGCCAGCTGACCCCGCGCGAGCGCGACATTCTCAAGCTGATAGCCCAGGGACTGCCGAACAAAATGATCGCCCGTCGCCTGGATATCACCGAAAGCACCGTCAAAGTACACGTGAAGCACATGCTGAAGAAAATGAAGCTCAAATCCCGCGTGGAAGCGGCGGTATGGGTCCACCAGGAGCGAATCTTCTAAGGCGAGTCCGTCCAGGAGACGCCTGGCGTGGTAAACTTGACCAGCGGCTCGGTCAGCGCCAGGGCGATTTCATTGGAGGAGACGCGCTGCCCCTGTTTATCCTCCACCACCACCGACAGGCGCCAGCGGTTCGCGGCGCCCGGTTCACTGTTCCACACCGGCATAATGATGCTCCAGCCATCGGGGCTGCTGGCATCTACCGGCGGCGTCAGGCTGAGGGCCTGGGTGTCTCCCTGCCAGTGCAGCGCCTTGATGCCATGCAGACTATGGATCTGCAGCTTCAACTGCACCGTCTCCCCGGACTGCAGATCCCAGGGCGGCGTGGCCAGATAGACCGTCAGATTTTTGCGCTGACGATACTCCACCACCGGCAGATTATCCCGCTCCGGGCTATCGAAGCGGCTCCCGCGCAGCGAGTTGCTGATCGCCACCTCGTCTGCCGCAAGCTGCTGCTTAAGGGGTATGCCAAAGCGGTAGTTTAGCTTCAGGCCCACATTGTTCTGGCTGACGCCATTTTCCCCCTGCTTATGCTTAGCGGTCACCGTGACCAGCGGGACCGGGGTGTAATTGAGCCCAACGGAGACGGCCACCGGATTATGGTAGCCGGTGCCGGAGTGAAACAGATCGACGCTATCGCCGAAATACTGTTCGACGCTGACGCTGGTGTTGATGTGCTGGTAGAACGGCAGCCGCGCCTGGGCGGTGACGTCATACCCTGCGGCCATCCGCTGCTCCTGAGTCTGATTATCGCGTAGCTGCCAGTCGCCAAGCGGATGGTAATAGTTTGCCGACAGGCGGAGATATTCTCCCCACGCTTCGGCGCCAACGCTGCCGCGCGCCAGGCTTTCGCTCAGCACTTTATCGTAAAACGAGTTATAGCCCAGCAGCCAACCGCCGACCCGCCAACGCTGGCCAAGCCCGATGTTGCCCACCAGATCGTGCTCGCGCCGGGTCACCGAGTACTGGTTCCACGTCAGATAACGGTCGTTATCCTGCAACGGCACGAACCAGCTCCCTTTACTGCCGGTGAATTTCCCCTCTTTATCGACCAGCAGGTCGACATTGGCGTTGCCCCACGGCGAGAGCCAACTCTCCAGCTGATGACTCACTTCATTGCCGATTTTACTGATGGCAAACAGCTGCGCCTGTTCACCCGCCGTCAGACCATTGTCGCTCATGCTGGCCTCGCCAAACTTCTTCGCCACTTCGGCAAAGTGCCGGGCGTCGTCATCAACCTGGGGAGCAATCCCCATATCGGGCAGCGGATCTTGCGCTTGCGCAGGGCGGGTGGTGTCGCTGGCGGTCAGCGCCCAGACGGGAACGCCCGGCAACAGCAGGAGAAAGGTCAACGTTGGCAACAAACGGAACGACACAGGCATTAACAGAGTTTGCGCAAGCTCACAAAAATGGATAGAAGTGTTAGTTTATCGTTTTTTCCCTGCTCCCGCAGCCCTGTGGGCAATTCCAGGAATAAGCTGAAACCGGTTGGGTAAGGTGCCGCCCAACCGGAGGCGTCGCCGCGCGCCACCGTTATGCCCGGGTTCGTTGCGCCGCCAGCAGCGCGTTGAGCTCCGGCACGCAAGAGCCGCAGTTGGTCCCGCATTTCAGCTTCCCACCCAGCGCCCCGACGCTGGCGCAGCCGCTGGCGATGGCCTCGTTAATTGACCATTCCCCCACCCCAAAGCAGCTGCAGACGATCCGCCCCCGCGGCGCGACGGCGGCGCCCGGTCGGCCGCTAAGCAAGGCATGTCGTTGGACAGCATCGGACGGCGGCGCGGCAAAGGCAGCGCTTATCCATGCGCAATCCACCGCCGGCTCGCGCGCATCGCTCCACCAGCCGAGCATCAGCCTTCCCTGATGCCAGGCCAGCAGGTTCCACACCGCGCCGCCGTCAGCCACCTGTAACTGCCAGCCGCGCCGGGCGCACCACGCGCTGAGCCACTGTCGGGCAGATGCCTCCCCGGCCAGCGAGTAGTGCAGCACGCCTGGCGTCGCCCGCCGCCGCCAATGCCAGGCCGCAGGAAATGGTAGCGGTTCGCGGCAAAAAAGCTCGCTGTGCCAGGCCGGTTGCCAGGCGGCGATCGCCACCGCCGCCTGTTTACTTTCCGGCTGGCCGGAATACGGGTCCGTGACGGCGGCCAGCAGGTTATTCACCCGCCCCTGACGGGCAAACTGGTTGTTCCAGTGCATCGGAACAAACAGCGAGCCGGGGCGCTGCCCTTCGCTGATCGCCACTTTCGCCACCATCACCCCATGCCGCGACCAGATCCGCGCCAGCCCGTCAGCGGGAAGCTGATAGCGAACGGCATCCTGCGGCGCCACCTCCACCATTGGCTCCGCGATATGCTGCATCAGCCGCGGCACTGCGCCGGTACGGGTCATGGTGTGCCACTGATCGCGGATCCGCCCGCTGTTGAGGATCAGCGGATAAAAGGCATCGGTTGTCGCCCGGGTCGGTTGAGGCGTCACCGGCACCATCCGCAGCCTGCCATCGCCATGCCAGCCGCGCGTGATATCCCAGGCGACCTCGCTGCGGCTGACCGGCCAGCGCACCGGCGGCATGGCGTCCCACGCCTCACGGCTGAGATCCGCCAGCGCGCCGATATCAAACGCCCGCTGGCCGTCGTTTTCGAAACCGGACAGCGCCGCATGCTCGCGGAAGACGTCATGCGGATGCTGCCAGGCAAACGCCTCGCGATACCCCAGCGCCTGGCCCACTCTGGCGATGATCCACCAGTCCGCTTTCGCCTCCCCCGGCGGCGGCAGAAAGCTGCGCTGACGGGAGATCCGCCGCTCCGAGTTGGTGACCGTGCCATTCTTCTCGCCCCAGGCCAGCGCCGGAAAGCGGATGTGGGCGAAACGTCCGGTATCGGTCTGGGCGGCGACATCCGAGACGATCACCAGCGGACAGGCGGCCAGCGCCTGGCTCACCGCGTGGCTGTCAGGGAGCGACACCACCGGGTTGGTACCCATGATCCAGACCGCTTTGACCTCGCCGCGGCCAATGGCGGCAAACAGCTCCACGGCGGTCAGCCCGGGGGTCTGCGCCAGCCGTTCCGTCCCCCAGAAGCGGGCCAGCCGCTGCAGATCGTCTGGCACAAAATCCATGTGCGCCGCCAGCATCGTCGCCAGCCCGCCGACTTCGCGGCCGCCCATGGCGTTGGGTTGACCGGTCAGCGAAAAGGGGCCGCAGCCGCGGCGGCCATACTTCCCGCTGGCCAGATGGACGTTGATGATGGCGTTACATTTGTCGCTGCCGCTGGCGGATTGATTGATTCCCATGGTGTAGAGGGTGATCGCCCGCGGGGCGGCGATGAACTCGCGATAGAATCCCGCCACCTCATCGGCAGGCAGACCGCAAAAGGCCGCCACCCTCGCCACGTCCCAGCCGCGGGCGGCGGCCAGCGCCTGCGGGCCGTCGCGAAAGCCATCGACGCAGGCTCCTGCCTCAGCCAGGGCGTTAAGCAGCCCCGCAAACAACCCGCCGTCGCTTCCCGGGGCCAGCGCCAGATGGCGGTCGGCGATCTCGCAGGTAGCGGTGCGTCGGGGGTCGATCGCCACGATCCGCAATCGGGGATTATCCCGCTTCGCCTGCGCCAGCCGCTGGAACAGCACCGGATGCGCCCAGGCGGCGTTCGAGCCGACCAGCACCACCAGATCGCTGTTTTCCACATCATCGTAGCTGCAGGGCACCACGTCGGCGCCAAAGGCCCGCTTGTAGCCAGTGACCGCTGACGACATGCACAGCCGTGAATTGGTATCGATGTTCGCCGCGCCGATAAACCCTTTCATCAGCTTATTGGCGGCATAGTAATCCTCGGTTAACAGCTGGCCGGAGGCGTAAAAGGCCACCGCTTGCGGTCCGTGCTGGTCGATAATCTGTCGCAGGCGCGCAGCGGTTTCCGCCAGCGCCTGAGGCCAGGCTACCTGCTGGCCGTCGACCTCCGGCGTCAGCAGCCGCCCCGCCAGGCCCGTGGTCTCCCCTAAGGCGGCCCCTTTGACGCACAGACGGCCGAGGTTCGCCGGGTGCTGATCGTCGCCACGCACGCTCACCTGCCCCGCGTCGTCCACGCTCGCCAGCACCCCGCAGCCTACGCCGCAGTAGGGGCAGGTCGTTCGGATGGTCTTCATCAGGAGGCCTCCGCGCGGGCCAGCAGCTGCTGGTTGCCCACCCACACTTTGCCGTTTTCTACTTTCACCGGCCAGGCGCGTACCGCCTGTTCGTCGCCGTCGCACGGCCAGCCGTCGCGCAGGCGTATCCGCTGTTTGTACAGCGGGGAGATCACCACCGGCTCGCCGCCGACGTCCCCTAACAGCCCACGCGACAGCACGTTGGCCGCGCTGCCCGGCTCGCGGTTGTCGAGGGCGTAGACCCGCTCGCCGAAGCGGAACAGGGCAATCTGCCGCTCCCCTAAGCGGGCGCCGATCCCCGCCTGCGCCGGAATGGCGTCAAGGTCGCATACCGCCTGCCACGGTCGGGATGGGAGTTCGCCTTCGGGCAACGTCTCAGTCAGCAGCGGCTGCGGCTGACCGCGCAGATCGCGGCGCTGCACAGCCTCGTCGGGCTGGTCGCTATTAACGAAGGAGCGGAACAGCGCCAGACGCTGCGGATCGTTGAGGGTGGTCTGCCACTCGCACTGGTAGCTGTCGACGATCCGGGCCATCTCCTGCTCCAGCTCCTCGCCAATGCCAAGACTATCCTCCAGCACCACCTGCCGCAGATAGGCGACGCCGCCCTCCAGGTTATCCATCCAGGTGCTGGTTCGCTGCAGGCGATCGGCGGTACGGATATAGAACATCAGCAGACGATCGATGCTGCGGATCAGCGTCGCTTCGTCGAGATCGCTGGCAAACAGGTCGGCGTGACGCGGTTTCATCCCGCCGTTGCCGCAGACGTACAGATTCCAGCCTTTGTCGGTGGCAATCACCCCGATATCTTTCCCCTGGGCTTCAGCGCATTCGCGGGTGCAGCCGGAGACCGCCATCTTGATTTTGTGCGGGGCGCGTAGCCCTTTGTAGCGATGCTCGAGCCGTACCGCGAGCCCGGTGGAGTCCTGCACGCCGTAGCGACACCAGGTTGAGCCGACGCAGGATTTCACCGTGCGCAGCGACTTGCCGTAGGCGTGGCCGGTTTCAAACCCGGCGTCGGCCAGCTCGCGCCAGATAGCCGGCAGCTGTTCCAGCCGCGCGCCAAACAGGTCGATGCGCTGGCCGCCGGTCACTTTGCTGTAGAGCTGGTAACGTTTGGCGATCTGCCCGATGGCGATCAGTCCGTCCGGCGTCACTTCCCCTGCCGCCATCCGCGGCACCACCGAATAGCTCCCGTCCTTCTGGATATTGGCGAAATAGCGGTCGTTGGTATCCTGCAGCGGCAGGTGCGCCGGCTTCAGCAGGTACTCGTTCCAGCAGGAGGCCAGCACCGAGGCCACCAGCGGTTTGCAGACATCGCAGCCGTGCCCCTGGCCGTAGCGGCTAATCAACTGCTCGAAGGTATGGATATGGTTAACCCGCACCAGGTGGTAGATCTCCTGGCGCGACCACGGGAAATGTTCGCAGACGTCTTTTTTCACTTCGACGCCCTGCTCCGCCAGCTGATACTCCATCACCTGTTTCACCAGCGCGCTGCAGCCGCCGCAGCCGGTAGCCGCTCTGGTGCAGCTTTTTATCGCCGACATATCCCCCGCCCCATTGTTAACCGCCTGGCAGATATCGCCTTTGCTGACGTTATGGCAGGAGCAGATCGGCGCGCTGTCCGGCAGCGCCGCGACGCCGAGCGCCTTCGGCGCGGCTCCCTCCAGCGCGGGCAGGATCAGACTCTCCGGACGCGGCGGCAGCGCCATGCCGTTCAGCATCATCTGCAGCAGCGTGGCATAGTCGCTGGCATCCCCCACCAGCACGCCGCCAAGCAGGGCTTTGCCGTCCTGACTGACGACGATTTTTTTGTAAATCTGCTGCGGACCGTCGGTCCATTGATAGCTCTGACAGCCCGGCGTGCGCCCCTGCGCATCGCCAAACGAGGCCACGTCGACCCCCAGCAGCTTCAGTTTGGTGCTCATATCGGCGCCGCTAAAGCAGGCGTCCTCTCCTGCGAGAGTGGCCGCGGCGATGCGCGCCATCTGATAGCCCGGCGCCACCAGACCGTAAATTTTATTGTCCCACAGGGCGCATTCGCCTATCGCCAGCACGTTCGGGTCAGAGGTGCGGCACTGGTCGTCGATGTGAATTCCCCCGCGTTCGCCCACCTGCAGCGCGCAGCCGCGGGCCAGCGCGTCCTGCGGGCGGATCCCCGCCGAGAAGACCACCATGTCGGTCCGCAACGCGCCGCCGTCGGCAAAGTTCAGCCGCAGGCCGTCGGCCTCGCGCACGATGGCGGTGGTCGCTTTGCTGGTATGCACCCCCACGCCGAGGGCGACGATCTTCTCCCGGAGCATCGCCGCCCCGCCGTTATCCAGCTGGACGGCCATCAGGTTCGGGGCAAACTCCACCACCTGCGTCTCCAGCCCCAGCTGTTTCAGGGCGTTGGCCGCCTCCAGCCCGAGCAGCCCGCCGCCGATAACCACCCCGCTCTTCGCCGCGGCGGCATGGGCGGCGATACGGTCGAGATCGTCAAGAGTGCGGTAGACAAAGCACCCCGCGAGATCGTTACCGGGGATTGGCGGAACAAAGGGATACGAGCCGGTCGCCAGCACCAGTTTATCCCAGTGGATTTCATGCCCCTCGGCGTCCCGTACCAGCCGTGCGTCGCGGTCGATGGTCGCCACCGCCTCGCCGAGGCGGAGTTCAATACCATGTTCAATAAAGAAATCCCCGGCCGCCAGCGACAGCGACTCGGCGCTGCGTCCGGCAAAATACTCGGAGAGATGTACCCGGTCGTAGGCGGGGTAACGCTCTTCGCCAAACACCACGATTCGATATTGCTGATGCAGATTGCGGCTCACGCATTGTTCGAGAAAATGGTGGCCGACCATGCCATGTCCCACCAGCACTAATACAGGTTTCGTCATCGTCATTATTCCTGCAGCCTGCGGCTGCGTTGAAGAGGGGTCAAAAAGCCAGTCCACGGTGGCAGGCTCATCGCTTTCCAGGCGCGCGGTAAGCGCGGCGGCGGCGGTGCAGTCGCCCATCAGCAGCACGCCGCGCAGGCGGCCATCGCGCAGCAGCAGGCGGCGATAGTGGCGGTCGATGGGGTCCCAGCTGGTATAAATGTCATCCTGTTCGCCGGCCTGCTGCTCGCCAGCGCTAAAGAGTTCAATGCCGGTGACCTTCAGGCGGGTCCCGGCGTCCTGCCAGACAAAGCCCTCGCCGGGGGCGCCGCACAGGCGATCCGCCAGCACCTCGGCCTGTCGCAGGCAGGGAGCCACCAGTCCCCAGGTCTGGCCGTCAATTTCGCAACATTCGCCGATGGCGCTGATCCCCGGCAGCGAGGAGGCCATCTGACGGTCGACCACGATCCCCCGCTGGCACAGCACGCCGGACTGCGCCGCCAGACGGCTGTCGGGCTGCACGCCGGTAGCCAGCACCACTCTGGCGGCGCGGAATACCCGCCCGTCCGCCAGCCGCACGCCATCGGCGTCGATGGCGGCGATGCTGCACGCCAGCACGCAGCGAATGCCGCGCGCTTCAAGCTGCTGCCTGAGCTCATCGGCGGCAAAAGCGTCGGTCAGCGGCGCCATTAATCCGCTGCCGCGATGCAGAAGAGTGACCTCTCCGCCGTGACGACGCAGCGCCGCCGCCGCTTCCACCCCCAGCACCCCACCGCCAATCACCACCGCCGGGCCGGGTATCGCCAGAATACGTTCCACGTCCGCCAGGGTGCGGAAGGGCATAACCTGCGGACGATCAATGCCCGGAAGCGGCGGGATAAAGGGCCGCGAACCGGTGGCGAACACCAGCTCATCCCACGGCAGCCAGGTTTCCGCGATGCGCAGCCGCCGTTGCTGAATATCGACTTCATCGACCGCCTCGCCAGACCGCAGGCACACCCCGTGCCGGGTATACCACTCCGCCGGCAGCAACGGGATCTGCGCCGCCGTTTTTTCACCTGCCAGCAGCGGCGAGAGCTGAATGCGGTTATAGGCCGGGTGCGGCTCGTCGCCGACGACGGTAATGGCAAACCGCGCGGGGTCGCGCTCAACCAGCCGCTGCACCAGCCGGGTGGCCGCCATGCCGTTACCGATCACCACCAGTCGCCGCGTCATGACCGCCTCCTTACGCCGCTTTCGGCTGTTTTTCATACAGGAAATGGAGGATCTGCTGGCGCAGATGGTGATACCGGCTGTCGTCCGCCAGCTGAACGCGGTGGCGCGGACGCGGCAGATCGACCGCGAGGATCTCGCCGACCGTCGCCGCCGGACCGTTGGTCATCATCAGCACCCGATCCGAGAGCAGCACCGCTTCATCAACGTCGTGGGTGATCATGACGATGGTGGTATTGAGCTCCTGCTGGATATGCATCACCGTGTCCTGGAGGTGGGCGCGGGTCAGCGCATCCAGGGCGCCGAAGGGCTCATCAAGCAGCAACACTTTCGGCTTCATCGCCAGCGCCCGGGCGATACCCACCCGCTGCTTCATGCCGCCGGAGATCTCCCCGGGACGTTTGTGCAGCGCATGACCCATCTGTACGCGCGCCAGGTTGTGTTCGATCCACTCCCGGCGCTCACTCTTGCTCATGGTGCGACGGAACACCTGATCCACCGCCAGCGCCACATTGTCGAAACAGCTCAGCCACGGCAGCAGCGAGTGGTTCTGGAAAACCACCGCCCGCTCCGGCCCGGGACCGGCGATTTCCCGGTTATCACACAGTAGTCCGCCCTCGGTAGGGGTGGTGATCCCGGCGATCAGGTTTAGCAGGGTCGATTTTCCGCAACCCGAGTGGCCGATCAGGCTAATGGTCTCCCCTTCGACGATATCGAAGGAGACATTCTGCAGCGCCAGGAACTCGCCGCTGGCGGTGTTGAAGCGTTGGCTGACGGCCTGCACCTGAATTAATGGTTTCATGTTGGCTCCTTATTTTTCCTGCCAGCTAAAGCGGCGAGCGAGCAGCATCAGGCCCTGCTCCAGCAGCAGGCCGACGACGCCGATAATGACGATGGCGATGATGATGTTTTCCACATTGAGGTTGTTCCACTCGTTCCAGATCCAGAAGCCGATCCCCAGCCCGCCGGTAAGCATTTCCGCCGCCACGATCACCAGCCAGGCGATGCCGATGGAGAGGCGCACGCCGGTAAGCACCGCCGGCAGCACCGCCGGAAAGAGGATTTTGCGCATCACCGTCCACTCCGAGAGCTGGAGGACGCGGGCGACGTTGAGATAGTCCTGCGGGATCCGCCGCACACCCTCCGCGGTGTTGATCACCATCGGCCAGATGGAGCAGATAAAAATGGTCCAGCTGGAAGCCGGCTCCGCCTTCTGGAACAGCAGCAGGCCAATCGGCAGCCAGGCCAGCGGGCTGACCGGGCGCAGCAGAGCAATCAGCGGATTAAACATGCGGGCGAAGAACAGCGAACGGCCGATCAAAAACCCCAGCGGAATGCCCGCCAGCGCCGCCAGGCCGAAGCCCACCGCCACGCGCTGCAGGGAGGCCAGCACGTTCCAGCCGATGCCCATGTCATTGGGCCCGTCCTGATAGAACGGATCGGCAAACAGGGTCAGCGCCGAGTCCAGCGTGCTCAGCGGCGTGGGAAAGCCTTTGCTATGCATCGCCGCCAGCTGCCAGGCCAGCAGCAGCACACCCAGCCCCAACAGCGGGGGCAGCAGGCGCTGGGTGAGCTCACGCAGCCAGCGCGTGACGGTCGGCGTGGTGCGCCGGACCTGCACCGGCGGCAGGATAATCACTTCGCCAGGCGCGTTGTCCACGCTGACGACCGGTTGCTTACGTTGTGCCTGCTTCATCTCATGCCCCCTTACGTTGAATAGAGAAATGGCGGGCGTAGCCTTCCGGGTCGGACCCGTTCCAGACCGTCCCGTCCATTAGTGTGCTGCTGCGCATCCTGGCTGCCGGCGCGCTGATCCCTCCTACCGCCTGGGCGGCAGCCTGCCAGACATCGATGCGGTTAATGCGCGACGCCACCGCGAGGTAATCCGGAGCCTGCTTCAGCAACCCCCAGCGGCGGAACTGGGTGAGGAACCACATCCCGTCCGACAGCCACGGGAAACTCACCTCGCCCCCGGCCCAGAAGCGCATCGGATGGGCATCCTGCCAGCGGCGGCCAAGGCCGTTGTCATACTCTCCAAGCATCCGGCCGGTGAGGTATTGCTCCTTGGTATTGAGCCAGCCGCGTCTGGCGAGCAGGCGGGCCGTCTCCCGGGTGTTCTCCGGCGAGGCGGCGATCCAGCGCTGCGCCTCCATCAGGGCCGCCACCAGCGCGCGGGCGGTGTTCGGGTTGCGTTCCACCCAGTCGCGACGGGTGCCCAGCACCTTTTCCGGATGCTCGGGCCAGATATCCTGGGAAGTGGCCGCGGTGAAGCCGATACGGTCGTTAATGGCGCGGGCGTTCCATGGCTCGCCGACGCAAAAGCCGCTCATATTGCCGATGCGCACGTTCATCACCATCTGCGGCGGCGGCACCACGACGGTGCGCACATCGTTGAAGGGATCGATGCCGGCGCTCGCCAGCCAGTAGTAAAGCCACATGGCATGGGTGCCGGTAGGAAAGGTATGGGCGAAGGTGTAACTGCCCGGCGCGCTGCGGTCGATCAGCCGCTTCAGCCCGCCGAGGTCGGTCACCCCTTTCTCCTGCAGCTCGCTGGAGAGGGTAATCGCCTGGCCATTGCGGTTGAGGGTCATCAAATTGGCCATCGCCTGCGGCTTGCTGGCGATCCCCAGTTCGAGGCCGTACAGCAGGCCATAGAGAATATGCGCCGCGTCGAGCTCGCCGGCCACCAGCTTGTCGCGCACCGCCGCCCAGCTGGCTTCCTTACTCGCCACCAGGGTGATGCCATATTTTTGGTCAAACCCCTTCGCCGCGGCGATGGCCAGCGGCGCGCAATCGGTCAGCGGAATAAATCCGACCCGCACGCGGGTTTGCTCCGGTTTGTCCGAGCCGCCGGCCCAGGCGGCCTGCATCACGCCCGGCAGCAGCATCGCGCCGCCCAGCGCGGCCCCTGCCTGCAGCAAGCGCCGCCGGGAAATTGAAAATTTGTCGCCCATATCCGCTCCACCATGCGCAAAAAAAAAGCGCCCGACAGTGCATACGCACTGCAGGACGCCTTTATCCACGGACACCCGAACCGCCATTGGTTCGTTGCCCGGACTTTTATTCACTTAATAAGTAATGCAAACGGGATGCCAGCTTTGGCAATAGCGCGCTGGCGGGCTTTTTCCCAACGCTGGCCGGTTTTTCACCTAAAAGTGCACCGCCGGCAGGCAAAGAATGCCCATCGATTGTGCATCTACTCCTTTGGTGTTAGCGGCCAAATCGCCTTCACCATCAGCAGCGCGCGGGCTATCTCAACCATACGCTGATTTTTGTCCATGGCCATCTTGCGGAGCGTCTGCCAGGCCTGCTCCTCCTGCATTCCCTGGTGCGTCATCAGCAGACTTTTCGCTTTTTCGATCAGCTTGCGCTCTTCGAGCGCGTCTTTCAGCGAGGCCAGCTGGCTGGAGAGCTGCTGCAGCTGATAGGCCTGCTGGCGCACCAGCGGCAGTAGCTGTTTATCGAGCCGTGGCGTCACGCTATCGTCTTCCTCTCCGGCCTGCCAGCCAGGCGCGTCGTCTGCTAACAGCGCGTAGGTGGCATCCAGCAGATCGTCGATCAGTTGCTCTTCCACTTCGCGCAATTGCTCAAGCCGTTGGGTTTGCAGGCCAAACCAGCGCAGCGCCGTTTCCCCGCCGTCGGCAGCCGGCTGGCGGGTACAGGCGATCCGCCGCAGCTGTTCAATATCCAGACCGGCGTGGCACTGGGTTCTGAACAACTGGACGGTCGCCGGGCTGCCCAGCGCCTGAAAGCTGTCGAAGCAGGGCTGCTGACCGTCAATACGGTCCACCAGCTGCTGGCGCAGGCTGTCGCTGAACTCGCCGCGGGTAAAGCCCAATGCTCCCAGCGCGCGCTCCTGGCCCACCAGCTCTTTTCCCTGCATAAAGCTGTACAGGGCGACCATCCGACCAGCCACCGGCGGATCGTCAATGCTGTCATTGAGCTGCGGGGCGATGTTCAGCAGATGGCGGATGACGCGGCTGAACTGCTCCGTCGCGGCTTCAGCGGCAATTTGCCGGCGGCCGATCTGCGCGCGTAGCGCCGGGAGCTGCGCCAGCTCGTCAACCGCTCTGGCGATACGCCAGCACAGCGCGCTGCCGGCTACCGCGCGCGCCCGTTCGAGGCTGGCATAAAACAGGGTTAGCCGCTCGTCAACCAGCGCCCCTCCCGCCCGACACTCCGCTGTATACAGCAAGCCGCCCGAGCAAAGATAGATATTCGACGCCCCGCGCTCACACTGCAGCATATGCACCAGCGCGCTGAGCTGGCTGGCCAGTTCCCCCTGTTGGCTAAGCTGCTGAAGCTGTTGTTTTTGCAGGCGACGCGCCAGCTGCAGCCAGGCCGTCGCATCGTGCGCATGACCAGTCGTATTATTCATACCCCTCCTCCGGGTTAACGCTTTATACTGCCTAAAGCAATAACCGTGCCTTTAAGAAGGAGTTTGTATGCAACGTATTGTGATCATCGCCAACGGCGCCGCCTACGGCAGCGAATCCCTGTTCAACAGCCTGCGCCTGGCCATTGCCCTGCGCGAGCAGCAGTCCGACCTCGATCTCAAGCTGTTTCTGATGTCCGACGCCGTCACCGCCGGGCTGCGGGGGCAGAAGCCGGCAGAAGGGTATAATGTGCAGCAGATGCTGGAGATCCTCACCGCCCAGCAGGTTCCCGTGAAGCTGTGTAAAACCTGCGCGGACGGCCGCGGGGTCAGCGCACTGCCGCTGGTTGACGGCGTGGAGGTTGGCACTCTCGTTGAGCTGGCCCAGTGGACCCTGGCGGCAGATAAAGTGCTGACCTTCTGAATCTGGGGCGCCAAACGGCAGGAAATATCAGGTTTCGCCGCCTGCAGAGGTAAAAAAAACGTTAGCTGAATGCTTTCAGGAACAACGTCATTTTTGTTTAATCTTTATCCCTTTTTTTGATCAAAATCAGCATCCCGACCCGCGCCGTTTGGTGTGATGCACAGAGCAAAGTGTGAACAATATCACGCGAGGACTGGGTGGGCAGGATGCTGTAGCGGGACAGAAACGGGGTATAAAATGGCGATGGTTAAAGCAAGTTTGACGTTATTTGGTGGTGACACGCTGGTGGTGCGGTGCTCAGAGCGCTGCCATATTCATCTGATGAGCGCGAAGGTCCCGGGCGACAGTCATGCGGATATTCTGAGCGTGCAGGATCGGGACAGCGCCTATCTGACGGTGCCCTACAGCGGCACCTGGAACGTGCTTATCGACAGTCACAGCCAGTCGCTGGAGCACTCCATCAGCTACGTGCCGGCCTGACCGTCACTGCCAGAACACACGCCCGGTCATGCCGGGCGTGGGATTCATGACAAACCTCATGCAATCATTGTACTTGCAGATTGCACCAGAAAAACAACAAGGAAAATCAATTTATTGATTTTCGGCTGATAACCACCAGTAAGGAAAAACCACGCTTTTTCCTTACTGGTCAGCAATCGGACGCCCGGTCATGCCGGGCGTTTTCTTTTGCGCGCGCTCAGGCCAGGCCCGGCGTCGGACTCTCGCCCAACAGCGCACGGACGCTGGCCACCAGGTCATCGAGACTGGCATCGTGCATGCCCAGCTTGCGCAGCGCCTGCTCAAGCGAAAACAGATACTGGGCGTTGGTGCCGAGCGGCCCGCTGGCCCGGGCGATCAGCGGGGCGATAACCTGGGCACTGGTATCCGGTTCAAACAGTGGATGGCGCGGATCCATAATAAACACCAGGGCATTCACCGTCCGTCCGTCGTCCAGCTCCAGCTTGCACCAGGTGGGCAGATAGCAGCCGGTGATCATCTCCCGCTTCCACAGCAGGGTCAGCTCCTCCTCCAGCGTGTCGTCAGGCAGACGATAGGCGACGCCGGTGGTTCGGCCGCCCTCTTTGAGAGCCAGCATGCGTCCCGGCTGGCAGGCACTACCGCGCCCGGCAGTCAACCGCAGGCAAAACGCGCGGTGCCAGCCCGGCAGCGTGCCGGTGCAGGACTCGCGATAATTGAGCGCCGGGTTCCAGATAAGCGAACCGTAGCCAAAGATCCATACTGAGCCATCATCCGGGCGGCAGGCCAGCGTCGCCGCCAGCGAGGCTGCACGTTGTTCTGCCGACCAGAGTAGCGATTCCTCAATAGCGCCAAACGCTGTCTTACAATCCGCATTCATTAAGAAATCACGAGTTAACACTGTTTACTACCTCCGCCACTGCCCGCTTCCCGGCGTTCGTCTCATGCATCCGTCAATATTGCTGAAATATTATCCAGCTTTATCTTTCAATAAGCAATCAGCGGGGCGCTGGCAAGCGAAAATGCGGCGTCAGCGATTATTTTTTCTTATGCCACTTATCATCATCGCCTTTCTCATAGCTGTTCTTCACCGCCGCCCAGGCGACTTTGTGCGCCGTCTCTTCGCGGCTGGCGTCATCGCGCCGCTCGTCTTTATCTTTATATTGATCCCAGGCGCTGTTAAACGCTTCTTTATAAATTTCCTGCGCATGGGCAGGCAGTACATGCTGAACGCTGTCGGGGAGTTCTTGTTTACTGCGATAGGGCATACTGACCTCCTGTTTGAGCATTAAGTTTAAGTCTGGTACGCAGTCGGCTGGCTATCAAGGTCAAAATGAGTAGAAAAATTATTTTAGTAATTATCTGAATAATAAGAACTAAATATAAGCAAACATAAATTATAATAAACTAATCAAGATATCCCTCGATACCCGTAAATTTAAGTAAAAAACCAGCGGTAATTTAGCAAGATCTGTTACTTTACCGCCCTACGTTTTTATAATTATAACACCTGCATAAATGGAGATGGTTCATGACCCATGCACATGAGGCGGTAAAAACCCGCCATAAGGAGTCTTCCCTCGTCTTTCCGGTGCTGGCGCTGGCGGTGCTGTTTTTCTGGGGCAGCAGCCAGTCACTGCCAGTGGTTATCGCGATCAATATCCTCGCGCTGGTCGGCATTTTGAGCAGCGCCTTCAGCGTGGTCCGCCACGCCGACGTCCTCGCCCACCGCCTGGGCGAACCCTATGGCTCCCTGATTTTAAGCCTGTCGGTGGTTATCCTTGAGGTCAGTTTGATCTCTGCCTTAATGGCCACCGGCGACGCCGCGCCGACCTTGATGCGGGATACTCTCTACTCCATTATTATGATCGTCACCGGCGGTCTGGTCGGTTTCTCTCTGCTGCTGGGCGGGCGTAAATTCGCCACCCAATATATGAATCTGTTCGGCATTAAGCAGTATCTTATCGCCCTGTTTCCGCTAGCGATTATCGTGCTGGTCTTTCCGATGGCGCTGCCGGGCGCGAACTTCAGCACCGGGCAATCGCTGCTGGTGGCGGTAATTTCGGCGGCCATGTACGGCGTTTTCCTGCTTATTCAGACCAAAACCCATCAGAGCCTGTTTGTTTATGAGCATGAAGACGACAGCGATGATGACGACCCGCACCACGGTAAACCGTCCGCCCATAGCAGCGGGTGGCATACCGCCTGGCTGCTGGTGCACCTGGTGGCAGTGATCGCGGTTACCAAAATGAACGCTAACCCGCTGGAAACGCTGTTGACCAGCATGAATGCCCCGGTGGCCTTTACAGGCTTCCTGGTGGCTCTGCTGATCCTGTCGCCGGAAGGCCTTGGCGCCCTGAAAGCGGTGCTCAACAATCAGGTTCAGCGGGCGATGAATCTGTTTTTCGGCTCCGTGCTGGCCACCATATCGCTGACGGTCCCGGTGGTCACCCTCATCGCCTTCCTGACCGGCAATGAGCTGCGCTTTGGCCTTGGCGCCCCGGAGATGGTGGTGATGGTCGCCTCGCTGGTGCTGTGCCATATCTCCTTCTCCACCGGACGCACCAATGTGCTGAACGGCGCGGCCCACATGGCGCTGTTCGCCGCCTATCTGATGACCATTTTCGCCTGACCCCGTTTTCCCACCCGGCGGAGTCCGGGCGAAAAAAAGCCTGCCGGTTTTGACGCCGGCAGGCTTTTTTACTGATGCAGTCAGGCTTACTTGCTGGTATCCAGCTCGTCGAAGCTTTTCACCAGATCGTCAATCGCTTTCATCTGTTTGAGGAACGGCTCCAGTTTATCCAGCGGCAGCGCGGACGGGCCGTCGCATTTCGCGTGGTCCGGATCCGGATGCGCTTCAATAAACAGACCGGCGATACCTACCGCCATACCGGCGCGGGCCAGCTCGCTCACCTGCGCACGACGACCGCCGGAGGCTGCGCCAAACGGGTCGCGGCACTGCAGCGCGTGGGTGACGTCGAAAATGACCGGCGAGTTGTTGGAGGCTTTCTTCATCACGCCGAAGCCGAGCATATCCACGACCAGGTTGTCGTAACCGAAGTTAGCGCCGCGGTCGCAGAGGATTACTTTGTCGTTACCCCCTTCGATAAACTTATCGACGATGTTGCCCATCTGACCCGGGCTGACGAACTGCGGCTTCTTGACGTTGATCACCGCCCCGGTCTTCGCCATCGCTTCCACCAGGTCAGTCTGGCGCGCGAGGAAAGCCGGAAGCTGGATCACGTCCACCACGTCAGCTACCGGCTGCGCCTGGCTGGCTTCATGAACGTCGGTGATGATTTTCACGCCAAAGGTCTGCTTCAGCTCCTGGAAAATCTTCATCCCTTCTTCCAGACCCGGCCCACGATAGGAGTGGATGGAGGAACGGTTGGCTTTATCAAAGGAGGCTTTGAAGACGTAGGGAATACCAAGCTTCTGCGTAACGGTGACATAATGTTCGCAGATACGCATCGCCAGGTCGCGCGACTCCAGCACGTTCATCCCGCCGAACAGCACGAACGGCAGGTCGTTCGCTACGTTGATATCACCAATGCTAACCACTTTTTGTTTCATAAGTTCGCCTTATCAGGGTGTAACCGGAATGGTTCCAGACTAATGCAATGTAATTTGTTTATGCGAAATCGTGTTGATCTGCGCGCGGATCATCTCGCTGATCGGATCCTCCGGGCACTGCTCAACGAAATAGCTCAGATCCAACAGCGCCACGTGATCGCAGTCCAGCTGGGCGTATATCAGCCCGCGGTCGCGGATCTCATACGGATCTTCCGGATTAAACTGCAGCAGCGCTTCGCTGGCGCGCAGGGCCAGCTCCATCTGCCGCTCTTCCATCAGCGCCGACTTCAGGGTGTCCAGCAGCTTGCGGATCACCTCGGCGTTATCCGCTTCGTCGAGATCTTCATTAAACAGTTCCGCCACCGGCCCGATGTTGCCCTTCAGCCATACCTCCAGGGTATGCTCGTCGAGGGTCTCGCCGTTAAACGGATTAATCAGCCACATCTCTTCGCTGGTTTCCGGGTCCGCACGCAGCAGCATCTGGGTTGGGAAGATCACCGGCACCACCGGCAGCGCCAGGCGCTGGGCGATCCACAGCAGGATCGCGCCTAACGACACCGCGCTCCCCTGGCGGTTAACCAGCACTTTATCCAGCCATAGCGCGTCGGAAAGACGATACACGCCCTGCGAGGCGCCAAAGCCCCACTCGTCATAAAACAGCTCCAGCAATCGTTCTATCTGGCGCTCCTGGTCCCACGACGGCGCAATCTCCTCCTGCGCAAGGCGCAGCAATCGCTGCAGCTCTTCCTCGACAAAACGCGACGGAAAATCGTCGCGGACCTGTTCAGAAATGAGGACCATGCCATCACACAATGGCGCTTTGTTAAATTCGAAATCCGCTAATGACCCCATGACCTACCCCAGTATCGGTATTCTTGTGATGGCGAGTTGAATGATGATAAACAACACCACCAGCGCCAGCAGGAACGCGATAAAGCGGCTCTGCTGGCTGCGCGGACGACGACGGCCCAACGCGATAAAACCTAATGCGATGTAAATGATAACGCCAAACAGCTTTTCAGTCAGCCATGCGCCGTCTTCTGTGAACGGCAGGTAGTGCGTTATCGCCATTAACCCTGCGCCGCTGAGAAACAGCAGCGTATCGCTGCAGTGCGGCGCAATTCGCACCCACCGCTGGTTCAGCAGCGGGCTCTGGTGATACATCCACCAGTAACGTAAAACGAACAATCCTACCGACACCGCCACTGTGGCAATGTGCAGGTAGAGGACAGCCGTGAATAAGTTCATCAGCCAACATTCTCCATGTCGGGTAAACGTCCGAGGGTCAGACGCTCATTGTCGCCATAGTCGCGACAGGTCGCGACGTCCAGATAGCCCGCTTCGCGGAACAGCGCGCGAACCGCCTCGCCCTGAGTCCAGCCATGCTCCAGCAGCATCCAACCGCCGGGCTGCAGATACTGCCGTCCCTCGCGGATGATATGCGCCAGATCGGCCAGCCCCTGGTCGCCTGCGACCAGCGCCGTCAACGGCTCAAAGCGCACATCGCCTTCGGCGAGATGCGGGTCGGCGGCGTCGATATAGGGGGGATTGCTGACGATCGTGGCGAAGCGCTGCCCGTCCAGCGCGCTAAACCAGTCGCTTTGACTTATCGTCACGTTAGCGATGCCCAGATGTTCGACATTGCGCAACGCCAGCGCCACGGCGTCCGGCATCACGTCCACCGCGGTGACCTCACAGTCCGGACGTTCGCTGGCCAGCGCCAGGGCAATGGCGCCGGTCCCGGTGCCGAGGTCGAGAATACGGCACGGCGCGGTTGGCAGACGCTCCAGCGCCTGCTCTACCAGACATTCGGTATCCGGGCGGGGGATCAGCGTCGCCGGGGAGACGAACAGCGGCAGCGACCAAAACTCGCGCTGCCCGACCAGATGAGCAATAGGTTCCCCGCGCTGGCGTCGCACCAGGAGCGCCTCCAGCCTCGCCGCCTCGTCAGCAGAGAGCGTCGTTTCACCGAAGGCCAAAATCCAGGTTCGCGCCCGGCCGGTAACGTGTCCCAGCAAGATCTCGGCGTCGCGTCTCGGGCTGTCGCTCTCCGCCAGGCGGGCGATCGCCTGCTGCAGCCAGGCCTGAAAGGTCATCATTCCTGCTCGGACAGCGCCGCCAGCTGATCGGCCTGATGTTCCTGGACAATCGGCTCAATCAGCATGTCGAGTTTGCCCTCCATCGCCTCATCCAGACGGTAGAGCGTCAGGTTGATGCGGTGGTCGGTCACGCGGCCCTGCGGGAAGTTATAGGTGCGATTGCGGTCGCTGCGGTCGCCGCTGCCCAGCAGGTTGCGGCGCGTGGAGGCTTCCGCCTGCTGACGTTTGGCCACTTCGGCGGCGCGGATGCGCGCGCCCAGCACCGACAGCGCCTTGGCTTTGTTTTTATGCTGAGAACGCTCGTCCTGGCACTCCACCACGATGCCGGTGGGCAGGTGGGTAATGCGGATAGCCGAGTCGGTGGTGTTAACGTGCTGACCGCCTGCCCCGGAGGAACGGAAGGTATCGATGCGCAGATCTGCCGGGTTAATGTCCGGCATTTCGGCTTCCGGCAGCTCCGGCATCACCGCCACCGTACAGGCGGAGGTGTGGATCCGCCCCTGCGATTCGGTGGCCGGCACACGCTGCACGCGATGGCCGCCGGATTCAAATTTCAGCCGACCGTAAACGCCGTCGCCGCTGATCTTGGCGATCACCTCTTTAAAGCCGCCGTGCTCACCTTCGTTGGCGCTGAGGATCTCTACCTGCCAGCGGCGCGATTCTGCGTAACGGGTGTACATGCGGAACAGATCGCCGGCAAACAGCGCCGCTTCGTCGCCGCCGGTCCCGGCGCGCACTTCCACGAAGGCGTTACGCTCGTCATCAGGATCTTTCGGCAGGAGGAGAACCTGCAGCTGTTGCTCCAGCTGGTCGCCTTTTTCTTTGGCGTCACGCAGCTCTTCCTGCGCCATTTCGCGCATTTCCGGATCGTCGAGCATCATCTGCGCGGTTTCAATATCCTCCTGCACCTGACGCCAGTCGGTATAGCAGCGCGCCACATCGCTCAGTTGAGCATACTCCCGCGACAGCGCGCGGAATTTATCCTGATCGGCAATCGTCGCGGCATCGCCGAGCAGCGCCTGCACTTCTTCATGGCGCTCGTACAACGCTTCCAGTTTGGCAACAATAGAAGACTTCATAGGCGTGAATTCACCCTGTCCTGAAAATAAGAGAAAGGTGCGCTATTCCAGCCCGAGGCTGTTGCGCAGAATATGCAGACGTTCGTCGTCCCCGTCACGGGCGGCCTGCTGAAGAGATTTGGTTGGCGCGTGGATCAGGCGGTTAGTGAGCTTGCGCGCCAGATCCTGCATAATTTCCTGGGCATCACCGCCCTGCTCCAGCGCGGCCAGCGCTTTCGCCGTCAGCTCCTCACGGACCTGCTCAGACTGAGAACGGTATTCGCGAATGGTCTCGCTGGCGCTCTGCGCACGCAGCCAGGCCATAAATTCGCTGGTTTCCTGCTCGACGATCGATTCCGCCTGCACCGCAGCAGCCTTACGCTGCGCCAGGTTATGCTGAATAATGTTTTGCAAATCGTCGACGCTGTAGAGGTAGGCGTTAGCCAGTTTGCCGACCTCTGGTTCAACGTCGCGCGGGACGGCGATATCCACCAGCAGCATCGGCTGGTTACGGCGCGCCTTAAGCGCACGCTCCACCATGCCTTTGCCGATGATCGGCAGCGGGCTGGCGGTGGAGCTGATAATGATGTCGGCCTCTTTCAGCCGTTCGTCGATATCGCTGAGGGCTATCACCTCGGCGCCCACTTCCTCCGCCAGCGCCTGGGCGCGTTCACGGGTGCGGTTGGCGATCACCATTTTGCGCACGTGATGTTCGCGAAGATGGCGCGCTACCAGCTCAATGGTTTCACCGGCGCCGACCAGTAACACGGTGACGCTGGAGAGCGATTCAAAGATTTGCCGCGCCAGGGTACAGGCGGCGAAAGCCACAGAGACCGCGCTGGCGCCGATATCGGTTTCGGTACGCACGCGCTTAGCCACTGAAAAGGATTTCTGGAACATCCGCTCCAGCTCGCTGACGTTAAGATGGCCGCGGCTGGAGTCGGCGAAGGCTTTTTTCACCTGGCCGAGGATCTGCGGCTCGCCCAGCACCAGCGAATCGAGGCCGCTGGCGACGCGCATCAGATGGCTGACGGCGTCATTATCCTGATGCCAGTAAAGGCTTTTTCGCAGGTCTTCTTCGTTGAGGCCGTGGTAGTTGCACAGCCAACGGATCAGCGCTTCCTGCAGGTTATCCTGCTCTTCGACGCTGAGATAGAGTTCCGTGCGGTTGCAGGTCGACAGCACCACCCCACCCTGCACCATCGGCTGAGCCAGCAAGCTCTCCAGCGCCTTATCGAGCGTTTCCGGCGAAAACGTGACGCGTTCTCGCAGGGCGACCGGAGCTGTTTTGTGATTGATGCCAAGAGCTAAAAGGGTCATTGTGAGGGAGTAGTACCAGCGTTGCTAAGGTTAGTCTGAGTGCATCATACAGGATGCGCGTAATCAATAAAAGAGAGGCTCCCCTTTTGGAGTAATAGTTAAAGCAAGACCGCCATTAAGGTTAATTTTTTGATTTCAGACAACTTGAACGTAGACGCTATCGCCCGGCGACGCTAGCATTAAGGGTTATAAATGTAACCTGCTACACAAATCGGCCCGCTGTTCCCTGCCGCCGTTTTTCCCTGTAGACATCAAGGATTTGTCATCATTATGAATCGACTGTTCCGCCTGCTGCCGCTGGCCAGCCTCGTCCTCACCGCCTGTTCTCTTCATACGCCGCAAGGGCCTGGCAAAAGCCCGGATTCGCCGCAGTGGCGTCAGCACCAGCAGGCTGTCCGCAGCCTCAATCAGTTCCAGACCCGCGGGGCGTTTGCCTATCTTTCCGATGAGCAAAAAGTCTATGCCCGCTTCTTCTGGCAGCAAACCGGCCAGGACCGCTATCGCCTGCTGCTGACCAACCCGCTGGGCAGCACCGAGCTGTCGCTGACCGCGCAGCCGGGCAGCGTGCAGCTGATCGATAACAAAGGCCAGACCTATACCGCCACTGATGCCGAAGAGATGATTGGCCGTCTGACCGGGATGCCGATCCCGTTGAACAGCCTGCGCCAGTGGATCATCGGCCTGCCGGGCGACGCCACCGACTATTCGCTGGACGATCGGTACCGTCTGCGTGAACTGAACTATACGCAAAACGGCAAAACCTGGCACGTGACCTACGGCGGCTACACCAGCGATACCCAGCCAGCCCTACCGTCCAATGTCGAGCTGAACAATGGCGCTCAGCGCATCAAGCTGAAGATGGATAACTGGATCGTGAAATGATGACCCGCTGGCCCTCTCCTGCAAAACTGAATCTGTTTTTATATATCACCGGCCAGCGGGCCGATGGTTACCATACCCTGCAAACGCTGTTTCAGTTTCTCGATTACGGCGATACGTTGACCATCGAACCGCGTACTGACGGCCAACTGCGCCTGCTGACGCCGGTGGCCGGCGTGCCGGACGAGGAGAATCTGATCGTTCGCGCCGCGCGTCTGCTGATGCATGCCGCCAGCGAAAGCGATCGCCTGCCGGCGGGCAGCGGCGCCGATATCAGTATCGATAAGCGCCTGCCGATGGGCGGCGGCCTGGGCGGTGGCTCCTCCAATGCCGCCACCGTGCTAGTGGCGCTCAACCATCTGTGGGGCTGCGGTCTCTCGGAAGATGAGCTGGCGACTCTTGGCCTTCAGCTGGGGGCCGATGTGCCGGTTTTCGTACGCGGCCATGCCGCCTTCGCCGAGGGGGTGGGTGAAATACTGACGCCGGTAGAACCCGAGGAAAAATGGTACCTGGTGGCCCACCCGGGGGTCAGTATTCCGACGCCGATCATTTTTCGCGATCCGGAGCTACCACGAAATACCCCGCGCCGGTCAATTAATACGTTATTAAATTGTGAATTCAGCAACGATTGCGAGCTTATCGCAAGAAAACGTTTTCGCGAGGTTGATGCCGCGCTTTCCTGGCTGTTAGAATATGCGCCGTCACGCCTGACCGGCACAGGGGCCTGTGTGTTTGCTGAATTTAACACCGAATCCGCTGCCCGTCAGGTGCTGGACACTGCCCCGGCATGGCTAAATGGCTTTGTGGCGCGCGGAGTTAACCTTTCGCCGCTCAAGCAGGCCCTGCTCTGAATCCTGCGCCGTGATGGCACATTGATAATGAGTCAGCCGGGGAAATTGAGTTACGGTGACAACGTCACCCTGTTCCAGACGTTGCATCGTGCTCTTTAAATACACCGACTGGATCGAATGGCGCCATCCCGCACATTATTGGCCCATTCATCCACCACTGGACGCATGCCTGAGGTTCTTCTCGTGCCTGATATGAAGCTTTTTGCTGGTAACGCCACCCCGGAACTAGCACAACGTATTGCCAACCGCCTGTACACTTCTCTTGGCGACGCCGCTGTAGGTCGTTTTAGCGACGGCGAAGTCAGCGTACAAATCAATGAAAACGTACGCGGTGGTGATATTTTCATCATCCAGTCCACTTGTGCTCCCACCAATGACAACCTGATGGAACTGGTTGTTATGGTTGATGCTCTGCGTCGTGCTTCGGCAGGTCGTATCACCGCCGTTATCCCTTACTTCGGTTATGCTCGTCAGGACCGTCGTGTTCGTTCTGCTCGTGTGCCAATCACCGCGAAAGTGGTGGCGGATTTTCTGTCCAGCGTCGGCGTTGACCGCGTGCTGACCGTTGACCTGCACGCAGAACAGATCCAGGGCTTCTTCGATGTGCCAGTCGATAACGTGTTCGGCAGCCCAATCCTGCTGGAAGATATGCTGCAGCTGAACCTGGACAACCCGATTGTGGTTTCTCCGGACATCGGCGGCGTCGTGCGTGCCCGCGCTATCGCTAAACTGCTGAATGATACCGATATGGCTATCATCGACAAGCGCCGTCCGCGCGCCAACGTCTCCCAGGTGATGCACATCATCGGCGACGTTGCCGGTCGTGACTGCGTGATGGTCGACGATATGATCGACACCGGCGGCACCCTGTGTAAAGCGGCAGAAGCGCTGAAAGAGCGTGGCGCGAAACGCGTATTCGCTTACGCGACGCACCCAATCTTCTCCGGCAACGCTATCCAGAACATCAAAAACTCTGTCATTGATGAATTTGTCGTCTGCGATACCATTCCGCTGGCACCAGAAATTAAAGCGCTGGATAAAGTGCGTACTCTGACGCTCTCCGGTATGCTGGCTGAAGCTATTCGCCGTATCAGCAATGAAGAATCTATCTCTGCTATGTTCGAACATTAATCGAGCCCAGCACAAAAACCCGCTGCGGCGGGTTTTTTTGTCTCCGCACCTTATTTGTATGATCAATGCCTCCTTCACCTGCCATTTAGTTGACAGATGATGCGCTCATGGATGAAACATTATTGTGAACAGATTATTTTCCTCACATGTGATGCCTTTCCGCGCCCTCATCGACGCTTGTTGGAAAGAAAAGTACACCTCCGCCCGCTTCACGCGTGACCTGATCGCCGGGATCACCGTCGGGATCATTGCGATTCCGCTGGCGATGGCGCTGGCGATTGGCAGCGGCGTGCCGCCGCAGTACGGCCTCTATACCTCAGCGGTGGCAGGGATTGTGATCGCCTTGACCGGCGGGTCACGCTTTAGCGTTTCCGGTCCGACTGCCGCCTTTGTGGTGATCCTCTACCCGGTTTCCCAGCAGTTTGGTCTGGCGGGACTGCTGGTGGCGACGCTGATGTCGGGGATCTTTTTAATCCTCTTCGGCCTGGCGCGCTTTGGCCGCCTGATCGAATATATCCCGCTGTCAGTCACCCTCGGCTTCACCTCGGGGATCGGTATCACCATCGGCACCATGCAGATTAAAGATTTCCTCGGCCTGCAGATGCCCCATGTGCCGGAGCATTATCTGCAGAAAGTGGCGGCGCTGGCGATGGCCCTACCGACCATTAACGTTGGCGATGCCGCCATCGGCGTCGTTACTCTTGGCATTCTGATCCTCTGGCCGCGGCTGGGTATCCGCCTGCCGGGCCACCTCCCGGCGCTGCTGGGCGGCTGCGCGGTCATGCTGGTGGTCAACTTGCTCGGCGGCGATGTCGCGACGATCGGCTCACAGTTCCATTATCAGCTGGCGGACGGCACTCAGGGCAATGGCATTCCGCAGCTGCTGCCGCAGCTGGTATTGCCCTGGGATATGCCGGGCTCAAACTTTACCCTGAGCTGGGCCTCGCTGCAGGCTCTGCTGCCTGCCGCCTTCTCAATGGCGATGCTCGGCGCCATTGAATCTCTGCTGTGCGCGGTGGTGCTTGATGGCATGACCGGCACCAAGCACAAAGCCAATAGCGAGCTGATTGGCCAGGGGCTGGGCAACATTGTCGCGCCGTTCTTCGGCGGGATCACTGCCACCGCGGCGATTGCCCGCTCGGCGGCGAACGTCCGCGCCGGCGCCACATCGCCGGTTGCCGCCGTGATCCACGCCCTGCTGGTGATCCTGGCGCTGCTGATCCTCGCCCCACTGCTCTCCTGGCTGCCGCTGTCGGCGATGGCCGCCCTGCTGCTGATGGTGGCATGGAATATGAGCGAGGCGCATAAAGTCATCAATCTGCTGCGCCACGCGCCGAAGGACGACATCGTGGTGATGCTGATGTGCATGTCGCTAACGGTGCTGTTTGACATGGTGATCGCTATCAGCGTCGGGATCGTGCTGGCTTCGCTGTTGTTTATGCGCCGTATCGCACGCATGACTCATCTGGCGCCGGTCAACGTCGAGGTGCCAGACGATGTGCTGGTGCTGCGGGTAATTGGGCCGCTGTTCTTTGCCGCCGCCGAAGGCTTGTTCAACGATCTGGAGACCCGGATCGCCGGCAAGCGCATCGTGGTGCTGAAATGGGACGCGGTGCCGGTTCTCGACGCCGGTGGCCTGGATGCCTTCCAGCGCTTTGTGAACAAGCTGCCGGAAGGCTGTGAATTGCGCGTATCTAACCTCGAGTTTCAGCCGCTACGCACGCTAGCGCGCGCCGGCGTCAAGCCGCTGCCCGGACGCCTGAGCTTCTACCCCGATCGTCAGGCCGCGCTGGCTGACCTGTGATCACCCGGCGGCAGGTCCCTGCGCCTGCCGCATCAAGGATCCGGTCGCCTGCTGCAGCCAGCTCAGCACTGCCGGCGTCATCCAGGTGCCCTTCATCAAATGCGGCTCCTGCTCCATTGCCCGACGAAACTTCTGCAACGTCTGCGGCCGGGTACCGGCGTAGGACTGAAACAGTTCAAGCCACGCCCGGGCCAGCGCCTGACCCGACGCCGAGTCCGGCGCTACGCCCTCCCGGCACGCCTGATGCAGCTTCGCCACCAGCGCAGGCCACTCCTGTAGCCGGTCAAAATAGTGCTGGCGGGTGAACGCCATCTCTTCTTCGTCAAGGTACCGCGCCCAGATGGCCAGTTTGCTTTCGGCAAAGGCCTCGGTGATATAGGCGATGATTGCCGGCGTGACGCCGGTCTGTTCAACCATTTGCGGCTCGGCGGCATGCATCTCGTTCAGGCGGGTCAGAAACTCCGGACGCCCGGCCGTATCCTGCTCCAGGCGCTCCATCCAGCGCGTCGCCAGACGCATCGCCTGCGGACTGTCCGTCGGGCAGCCGCTCGCCATCAGCGTCTGCACCTCCTCCGTTAGCTCGCGCCACGCCTGCGCCCGCTGTTCATCCTGTGCCGCAAACGGCAGCGCGGCTAACTCCTGTTGACTAAACCAACGATCGTACATTTTCATTAACTCCAGCGTCTGTAGCCAGGACTCCAGATCGGGTTCATTGCCGCTCGCCAGCGCCTCGCGCAGCACCAATAGTCGGTCGCGCAGCCTGCCAACATCGCGCAGCTGGGCGTTGAGCGTATCTATCTGCTGCGTCAGCAGCTCGGGCAGCGACAGCGTTTGCCGATCGAGATAGTCCTTGATTGTGGCGAGCGTTAGCCCGGCCTGCGCCAGCGCCTTTATCATATGCAGGCGCTGAACCGCGGACAGGTTATAGAGCCGATAGCCCGCCTCGCTTCTGGCCGAAGGCGTTAACAGCCCCGTCTGTTCATAATGATGCAGCGTACGTACCGTCAGTCCGGCACGCTTCGCCAGCTCTCCCACCTGAATTAACATGACTGCTCCTCTCTGTGGCCAGGTCCGCTACTCTGCAGCCTGACGTAACGTCAGGGTCAAGCAAAAACCGCGCTTGCTATTCATTTTTGCTGGCAACCATAGCAGCACGAAGGCCAGGACGGAATGGGGGCGTAATATGGCGGGAAAAAGAGGAAGAGATAAAGTGAGACACAGAAAAGCGCATCGGCCTTCAGCGGCCGATGCGGGAAATCATGCTACGGTTAGCTGTGACGATGCTGGTTACGACGGCAGCGTTTATCGTAGTGGCGCACCCACCAGTAGCGGTCGCTGACCTGCTCGTGGCCGCCAATACGGGCACCGGCCAGCCAGAGCACTGCGCCAACGAAGATGCTTAGGATTGCGCCATGCGCAAAGAATTGTGGCAGGTTAAGCTGCGGAAGCTGGTTCAGAATGGAGTAACCTACCCCCACAACCATCACCACCAACCCTAACCCCATGAGTACGTTACCGAGTAACGAAGCGTTTTTGCGTTTCATGTGTCACCTCCGGACTTTGGGTTGCCAGGGAATGTCCCCAAATCTTATAGGTGTAGTATAGACAAGGTCTCTTCTGCGGAGTGCGTCCACGATCACATTAGTGAACAGCGAATAGACAAAAATTTACAAATAAGTCTATGAACCATATCAAATTCTAATGATTTAGTGAGTAAATCATCAATGCGGGTATTGTCTAATAGCCAGAATTTTGTCAAGCGCGCCCGCAGACAGTACACTACGCGGCAGAGAATGCCCCATGCAGGATAGAAAACGTGACCATTAAACTAATTGTCGGCCTGGCCAACCCCGGTGCGGAATATGCCGCTACCCGGCACAACGCTGGCGCCTGGTATGTGGATTTACTGGCGGATCGCCATCGTGCGCCGCTGCGCGAAGAGAGCAAATTCTTCGGCTACACCTCGCGCATCAACCTGGCGGGCGAGGACGTCCGCCTGCTGGTCCCCACTACCTTTATGAACCTCAGCGGTAAAGCCGTGGCCGCGATGGCGACCTTTTATCGCATCAACCCTGATGAAATTCTGGTCGCCCATGACGAGCTGGATTTACCGCCGGGCGTGGCGAAATTTAAGCTTGGCGGTGGCCATGGCGGCCACAATGGCCTGAAGGATATCATCAGTAAGCTCGGCAATAACCCGAACTTTCACCGTTTACGCGTCGGAATCGGCCATCCGGGCGACAAAAACAAGGTTGTCGGCTTTGTGCTTGGCAAACCACCGGCCAGCGAGCAGAAACTGATCGATGACGCTGTCGACGAAGCGGCGCGCTGTACCGAAATCTGGTTAAAGGACGGGCTGACCAAAGCGACCAACCGTTTGCACGCCTTTAAGGCGCAATAAGCCGTTGGCGTGCGGCATTTTTGCCGCGCACCGTGTATAATAGGCAAAGCTATTCAATTTTCTGCAATCTGTTCCTTGTAACAGATTGATTATCCAAAGATTAAGGTGATTTAAATCATGGGATTCAAATGCGGTATCGTCGGTTTGCCCAACGTCGGCAAATCCACCCTGTTCAATGCGCTCACCAAAGCGGGTATTGAAGCGGCCAACTTCCCCTTCTGTACCATTGAGCCGAACACCGGTGTCGTACCGATGCCCGATCCGCGTCTGGACAAGCTGGCTGAAATCGTCAAACCGCAGCGCATCCTGCCGACCACCATGGAGTTCGTGGATATCGCGGGCCTGGTGAAAGGCGCGTCCAAAGGTGAAGGTCTTGGCAACCAGTTTCTGACCAACATCCGTGAAACCGAAGCCATCGGCCATGTGGTTCGCTGCTTTGAAAACGATAATATTATTCACGTCGCGGGGAAAGTGAACCCGGCGGAAGATATCGACGTTATCAATACCGAACTGGCGCTGTCTGACCTTGATACCTGCGAACGCGCGATTCACCGCGTCTCCAAAAAAGCCAAAGGCGGCGATAAAGACGCGAAGGTTGAGCTGGCCGCGCTGGAAAAATGCCTGCCGCAGCTGGAAAACGCCGGTATGCTGCGTGCGCTGGATCTGACCAAAGAAGAGAAAGAGGCCATCCGCTATCTGAGCTTCCTGACCCTGAAGCCGACCATGTACATCGCGAACGTCAATGAAGACGGTTTCGAGAACAACCCATACCTCGATCAGGTTCGCGCCATCGCCGAGCAGGAAGGGTCTGTGGTGGTGCCGGTGTGCGCCGCCGTCGAAGCGGACATCGCCGAGCTGGACGATGAAGAGCGTGACGAGTTCATGGCTGAGCTGGGCCTCGAAGAGCCGGGCCTGAACCGCGTGATCCGCGCCGGTTACGCTCTGCTGAACCTGCAGACCTACTTCACCGCGGGCGTGAAAGAAGTTCGCGCATGGACCATCCCGGTCGGAGCGACCGCGCCGCAGGCAGCCGGTAAGATCCACACCGACTTCGAAAAAGGCTTTATCCGCGCGCAGACCATCGCTTATGAAGACTTCATTGCCTACAAAGGCGAACAGGGCGCGAAAGAAGCCGGTAAAATGCGTGCTGAAGGTAAAGACTACATCGTGAAAGATGGCGATGTGATGAACTTCCTGTTCAACGTCTAATCCCGCTGGCTGGCGTTTTCGCCGCCACCGCGCAAAAAAAATCCACGCCGCTGCGTGGATTTTTTTTTACCCAGGCGACACGCTACTCCACAATATGGGTATCTTCTGCCGCCTCGTAGCCATCAACGATCTGCACAATTTTCTTTAACTCGCCCTCGATGAAAGCCGGGGTGGCGCTTTCCCCTGAGGCCGGGTGATGAAGCTCCACCGAGATACCGCTGGCGGCATTGGTCAGCGACAGGCTGATCTCCTGCAGGCCCCGCGAGGACGAAGAATGCCCGATATGCTGCATGATAGCCGCCGCCGCCGCGCGCGTATCAACGTCTGCGAGATGCCCCCATCTCATTTCAACATGCCCCTGCTGCCCTGCCTTTATCACCTGCAGCGTATAGCCGCTTCTTGCCGTTGCCATGCCTTTTCCTCCGATTTAGTTGCCCGGGCGTCACATTATCAGCCCGGTTTTATCAGCCAGGTTCGCGCACCTGCGCCTTGCCGTTAATGACTCTTTTCCACATAGGTCTGCATGTTTTCTTTGGTCACTAACTCAAACGGGATCCAGACATGAGACTCGACCTTTTCTCCTTTAATCAGCTTCAGCGCTACCGCTAAGGCCGTTTTGCCCTGACCGACGGCGTCCTGGAAAACCGTCACCTGAATCTTATCGCTGGCCAGGGCTTTCAGCCCGTCCGGGGTGGCGTCGATCCCGCCGATCAGCAGCTTCTTCTGGCTTTTCTCCAGCGCCATCGCCGCGCCAATCGCCATCTCATCGTTGTTCGCCGCCACAATATCAATCGCTTCTCCGTTGCCCGTCCAGTTCTGCATCAGATCCATTCCCTCGCTGCGGGAATAGTTGGCCGGCTGTTTCTGCACCACTTTCATTGCCGGATACTTGGCCACCACCTGCTCCACATCTTTGGTGCGCTGCAGCGCGCCGGCGTCGGTGAGATTGCCGATCATGATGGCGACGTTGCCTTTGTAGTTCGCCAGCTTCGCCAGCGCCTCCATCTGCAATGTGCCAGACTCCCGCTCGTCCGAACCGACAAACACCACGCCGGGCGGTAACGTTTTATCCCCCGGCGTCCGGTTCACATACACCAGCGGCATTTTGGCCTGCTGCGCCATCTTCGTCAGCTGCGGGGTGCTGGCGGAGTCCACCGGGTCGACGATGATCGCGTCCACGCCGGAGGCAATGAAGCTCTGCACCTGATCGGCCTGGCGTCCGGTGTCGCCGCGGGCGTCTTCAAACTGTACGTCGACGTGGCGGGCTTGAGCTTCTTTCTCAATGGACTGGCGGATAATAGTGAGAAAGTTTTGATCGAAGTAGGCCATTGAGACGCCGATCTTCTCCGCTAATGCCGAAGCGGAACTGGCCAGAAGGCCTACTAACAGGATGATTTTACAGTGCTTCATAGTATGCCCTCAGAGATCGAAATAAAATTTTCAATACAACCACAAACGGTATATTTAAATCATTTTCAGACTACGAAGGGCGTTCGGTTCTTGCAATATTGATGTAAAGAAAATGTTGCCATGCGCACACTTTATTTCACCGCCTCACTCACCGAGGGCTCACCGGTTCTAGGGAGCGCAGCGGTCGGCGACGCCGGCTGTTTTCGCTTCAGCAGGGCATACTCCACTATCAGCTGTTGCAGATGCAGCTCCGCGAGGCTTCCCCGAGCGGCTGGCCAGGGTTGATCAACGGGAAGCGCGGCCAGCTGGCGCAGCTGCTCCTCCAGCGGAACAGCGCGGTTAAACGACTGCGTGATGGCAAATACTGCGGTTTTCAGTTCGCTCACCGTCAGGTACTTCCCCTTCTGCTCGTCGAGGGCATTGAGCTGGTCGGCGAGCCGCTGCAGCTGCTGCATGCCCTCCGACCAGCCGGTAAGGTTTTCCGCGGGCAATGCGCCAGCACTCAGCTGCTGCCGCCACTGCTGCGCCAGCGGTTGCGCCTGATCCGGCCAGCGGATAAGGGCCTGGTGGACCAGCTGGTCGCCGTAGCTGACCGCCCAGTCCGGCGCCAGGCGGGCAAGCTCGCCAAGCTGGCGCTGCGTCTGTGGCAGATCAACCGGCCCCGGGGGCGTTGTCGCCGGCAGGCCCGGTATCGGTCCGGCATTTTGGGTGACCGAAATGGGCGGCAAGTCGGACTGACGCAGCGCCAGCCATCCGCCGACGGCGATACCCGTTACCGCCAGCATGGTAACCATTCCGGCGATAAACGGCTTCCAGCGCGGCGCGGCTGCCGGAGTAGACGCCGCCACCGGCGCGGGCCGCTTTGCAGGTGAAGGCGGAGCCAGCGGTTCAGCCTTTGGTCTACGTTTTAGGTCTGGCACTGGCTCAACCTTCGCCGCATCCTCTTCGCTGACCAGAGTGCCAGGAAGTTCCGCGTCAGACACCGCCACCGGCGGCGCGGTGGGAAGCGCTGGCGCAGGGTCGAGGCTCTCGAAGCGAGTTGCCGTGCTGTGCAGTATCGCCCGCAGGTCGCTCAGCTGGTTTTCAGGAGCGATCTCAAGGCGCTGGAGCACTGCGTCGAAGCTTTGCAGCGAACGTTCAGCCTGCTCAAGCGAATCAACATCCTCTGGGGTAAGATTCAGGGTACGGATCACCTGCCGCAGCCGCTTGCTCAGGGTGCGGAAGATCTCTGTCCGGGCCGGGAGCGCCTGTGGCCACAGGTTTTTCCCCTGACGAACCAGCAGCGACTCCATCAGCGTCAGCCCCTCATTGATCCCTGCCACCCCGCCCAGCCGGGCGCGGGCCAGGGTATACCAGGCGACAGTCTGCAGGTCCGCGCCGTGATGCTCCAACAGCCCGCGGGCAAGCTGCTCGGCATACGGCCAGTTAATATCCGGCCGCGCCGGGTGGCTGAGCTTGTTCATTTCCGCACGCAGGGCCATAAAATCAGCCAGCGTGCGCGGGTCGCCACCGGCTTTATAGTGACGGTCGTGGTGTGTTGTCATCATGATGTCTTTCAGCGAGAGATTAGAGGGCGGAGCGGGCGTCAAGGTACTGCTGACGTTTGAGGTGGCGGATCAACACCCTGCCCTCGGGCATAAACTCCGTGCCGTAACGCACCAGGCCAATATCCTTCAGCTCCGCATCAATGGCATAGCGCAGTTCGCCGGGCGCATGCTGATCGAGCATCACCACCGCGATCCGCTGCAGGCGCGGTTCGTATTTCAGCAACACCGCCGACAACGTGCTCATCAGCTGGTGCGCCGACGCTGGCATCCCCTGGAGGATAGCGGTCATATCCGGTAGGCCGTAGTCCGGCAAATGCGCCAGCGTTCCGGCCCGACAGTTGAGGATGCGCTGCATGTTATCGAGCACCGACAGGATGACCTGATCCGTTTCGCTGACAGTATTCAGGTCAAGCCCGCCGGCGAAATTGCCGTACAGGATGTCATACAGGGAGGGACGAGGCATTTTCACTTCTCCTTAAACGGGTGCAGCGTCAGTTGATTTTGGCTGGCTTCGATAATGCGCGGCCTCGCCGGATCAAGTTCGTCCCGGGTGAGTACCAGCCGCCAGCTGTTTTGCGTCAGGTCTGGATCGATAAACATGGCCGCCACCGCCACAAACTGCGCGCTGGTTTCCATGGGCATATCGACGGTCACCGATTCGCCCGGACGCAGGCGAACATCTTTTTCCGCCACCCGGTCCGCCTGCAGCGCCTGGCCATCGCCGGCAAACAGCGACGGGTAGTCAGTATTGTCGAACGCTTGCCGGTCCTTCAGCTGATAAATACGCACCACCGTCGCCAGGGAGGCGCCTTTGGCATTGTTATTCACGCCTTCCCGGGCGCGAAGATCCAGATGCAGGGTTTTCACCTGGGGGTAAAAAATGGACTGGGTCACGGAAACGGCGCCGTCTTTCACGGTCTGCGTCAGGCCGCAGCCGGTTAAGAGGGTAACCATGAGGAATGCCAGCAACCTGGCGGAGGGTTTAACTGCGGTAATCGCCATCTTCATCGCTCTCCCTGCGGTGGATATTTTCCCGGACGCGCTGATAGCGCCCCAGATAAATCGTGACTCTGTCGTCAGCCTGTTTCTGCGCATCCAGCGGACGCAGCACAGCGGTACGGCCGAGCTGGACGGCATGCTCCTGCTGGCAGCAAAGTTGCGCATCCGGCAGTAAATGGCGGGCGACGCAAAGCTGCAGCCGCACGTCAAGATGAGATCCGAGCCAGACGTGCAGAAGCGCCATCAGGTCGCTGAACAGTTCGCCGCCGGGCAGCCAGCCGCGAACCTCATCAGGCTTTTCCGTGGCCAGCTGCAGCAATACCTGACCGTTCACATCCGTGGCGTGGGTTCCCATCACTGGCCTATGTTGCAGGCTAACCGGCTGACGGACGCTCATCGTTAACGGCTGCGACAAGGGGATCCGGCAGGGATCGTGGTGGTACACCGTCGCCCGGGTCCCCGGGGCCAGGAGCGCCACCAGCGCCTCCATGCCTTCCCCGGATCTCCCCGGCAGCATCATCACCGGCAGCAGCGCCAGAAATCGCGACAGCGGCGCTGCGGCAACGGCGGCACATCCCGGTATGCCCAGCCCCGCCAGGCCGAGCAGATACTGCGAGATGTTGTCCGTGCCGCCCGCCCGAAAGGTTGCCGGGTAGGAATATTTGCGCCAGATACGGTAATACTGGGCGATCAGCCGATGGTTAAAGATATCGAGGAAATCCTCGGTGGCCTCGACGCCTTCCCGCCGTTGCGCAATGTCATCGCTATAGTGGGTCGGCAGCGGGGATTCCACGCCGTAGAGTCCCATAAAAGTCACGTGAACCGCCGGCGGACGGGGCGGTTCAGGATCGTCCATTCCGCGGATTTCGCCAGCCGGAAAGCCCATCCCCGGATGCGGGCGAAAGCGTATGGGTTCATCACCTACTAGCCAGCCGCTGCCGATGATCGGCGCCTTCGGATGGTTCTTCTCCAGCAACTGGCAGAAGCGGTAAAAATTCATGTACGGCAACTGAGGCCGGAGCTGCGCCATCAGCCGGGCAGGCGCAGACTGTGATTCTCTTTCCACCGGATACATTTCCCTTCAGGTTGAACAATGAGCGTCAGCTGGTTGAACTGATTCATATCGGCATACAGTGCGAAAAAGCGGTTGAGCATATCGCCAAACAGGTGGACATCGCCCGCACCGGTAAATCCGCTACCGTCGAGCGTCACTTCGATATCCAGCCCGCGCAGCAGGAAACCCTGCTCGAAACGCTGAATTCGGTGATGGCTGACCGCCAGAATGGCGTCCAGACGGCGATTATTGAGCTCATCCTCCCGCCAGTTGTAGAGCGACAGCGTGCCGCGCAGCACCTCGGCGCTGCTCATCATGTTGAGAAAACGGGTGCCCAGATGGCTCATGACCCGCCAGTGGTAGCGGTCTTCCGCCGGGGGATAGGCCGGCAGCGTGGGCCTACAGAGATTGCGGACGGTAAGCGGCGTGGCTGATATCGACTCACAGCGATCCAGCAGCGTGCTCTGTAGCGCCCGGCGCGGCAGCTGGCCGTTAGTGCCGGTGATGCGCAAGGAGACCGTTTCCCGCGCCAGCTCCCGGTCAGCCTCCCATTGCTGTCCGCCGAGGATAAGCCAGGTATCGTGCATGCCGGTTACGCCCCGTTTTACGCGGGTGTGGTAGTAGCGCTCCGGCGCATGGCGACGCATCATTCCCCCCTGGTGACGAAAGCGGGTGAAAGGCACATAGCGCGCCTCCCCGGTGCGCCCGGAGCCGGTCACGCTGTCAACAGAATAGATTTCGGTATGCCCGTCCTGCAGGCGCTTCGGACGCAGGAGATATTCGCTCTCCAGCCCGCTGATGGTCAACGGATCGGCCTCAAGGGTAAACAGGTTAATCACCGGCACACAGTGCAGGCGCAGGCTGCTTGCGCTGACGGGTAAATCACTTTGCCAGACCTCGCTGAACACCACCTCAAGCGTGAAATGCGATATCCCCGCCGGCAGGGTGATGTTTTCCAGGCCATTTAGCTGCACGAACATAAATTTTTCGCGAAAGGTGAAATACTCGAGCAGCAGCTGATAGCCGCTGAAAGCGCTCTCCCCCTTCGGCCATAAACGATCCTCCTCGCTGAATCCCCCCGGGGAAAAATAGCCGTCGAGGCTTACCCGCTCTGTCTGACCCGGCAGACGCAGGTACAGCGCGGCCTGGCGTCGGGTCAGCCACAGATGGAGGGCGCTGCCGGTAACGGCGTCTTCCCCCAGGTACAGCGCCAGGCGGCGGAGATCGGTCTGCGACCAGTCAGCCAGCTCGCTACAGGCGAATCGTAGTCGCAGGGCCGAACGTCCGTCCGGCTCCGCCGTCATCACCGCCTCCTCTATCGCCAGCGGGTTAAGCGTCAGATCGCGGGTGGTTCGGTACCGGCACACGGTATTTTTCGGCCCCAGTGGGCGGGAGCTAATCTCAAACCCGGCGGGCACCGTTTCCGCTATCTTCATCGCCGGCAGCGTTGGGGTCAGCGCCACGATCGATAGCGATGGAATAGTGCGCAAATAGTGCGGCCACAGCATGCTGACCAGCCCCTCGGTCAGCTCCGGCAGATCATCATCAATTTTTTCGCGCAAGCGACCTTCGGAAAAGGCAAAGCCTTCAAACAGGCGCTCAACGTAAGGGTCCGGCGTACCGGCTTTATCGAGATCCAGCATCGCCGCCCGATCGGGGTGAGCCTGCGCGAACGCTTTTGCCGCCTCGCGCAGGTAGCGCATTTCAGCATCAAAATATCGCAGGGTTAAATCGTCCATTATGAATATTCCATTATTCGTCTACAGGGAGACACGCAGCATGGCTGCGCGGTCAGATTAGTTGGCCGTCGGGCGGCCATGAGCGAAGGAGGCCTGGCGTTGCAGGTCAACGCCAATCAGTGAGGGAGAAGGTTCAGTATCCCTCTTCGCCGGGTATATCGTCGGTCAGCGGAACACGTTCAGCAGACGCGCGCACGCTGAATATCGTCTCCGGTAGCGTAAAGTTTCGCAGCGCCAGCAGCGCCAGCGGTCCTTCCCCCGCCTCGGTACGCAGCGTGTAGTTCAGCAACAGACCATCCGGCGCTTTCCAGCTCAGGCTCCAGCTGCTGCTCGTTCCGGGATAAGCGCTGACCACCGCCTTATCCAGCAGACGGATCCACCCCCAGGCGCCCGGGAAATCGCCATACTGGCGGGTGCCCGCCCGGGTACTGACCCAGCTCAGACTGGCGCCCGGCGCTTCGGTGTCAGCGGGCCAGCTGAACCGCCGCCAGACCGGCATCTGGTTCATATAGACAAGTTTCTGACTGTCGATGACCAGCTCCGTCTGCATCACGCCGTCCGCGGTGCCGGGACGTAGCGCAAAATGCAATCCCGCTTCGCCGTTGGCGAACGCGACGTCGGAGAGATGGCTCAGGGTATTCATCGCCTCCAGAAAGGCCGGGTTAAACGTCAGCCCCTGAGCATTGATACTGTCCGCCATCCAGCGGCTCCCCTCTTTATGCAGCACGCCGTTCAGCCGGGTCTGCAGAAAGCGGGCGATGCGCCCGGTCTCGCTGTCGAGGTATTTTGCCAGCAGCGGCAGAGAGACTTCACTGCTGGTATTTTTAAAGGGGTAGCGGCCGCCAAAGGCGCTATTCCAGTCCTCCACCACCGCGCTGCGCCACTGGGCGTTGAGACTTTCCGCCGCCGGGGTCAGCACCTGCTGCCAGGCCTGTTCCATCGGGCGAACAAACAGCGTTTGCCCAAATCCACTCCACTCCTGGCCCAGCCCCGCCGCCACCAGGCTGCCGTAGTCGCGCGTTTCGGTTAAATCCACGGCCTTGCCCTGGAATACCGTCTGCGCAAGCAGGCGGGTCATCGCCTGCGGGTCGGTGGCGTTGGTGACCTGCTGCAGGCGCAGACGCACCTGGGTGACGCGGGTCAGGAAGGTCTGCAGGCTAAGACGGCTGGTGGGCGTCCCGCCGTCGCGATTGTCCAGCAGCGCCAGCACGGGTCCGAAGGTGGCATCCAGAGGACCGCGCGCGCCGGACCGTTGATCGATGACGGGCGAGTTATCACGGTTAAACAGCTGCCTGGCCGATTTGACCAGCGAATCGGCGATGGCTTCCCCGGTCTGGCCGGTTCGCCCCTGCACGCTCAGGGTGTTCATCAGCGCCACCAGCGGCGACTGGCGCACATCGGCCATCAGGGTCAGCTGGTCAATGGCATCAGAGAGGGTCGCCGCGCGCTGCCAGCGCAAACTGTTGAGGAAATCCAGCCAGGCGCCGCTAAAATCAGCGAAATAACGCTCCGCCAGCCTGGCTCGCAGAGCTTCCGGCGACGTCGACTGCGCGGCAGTCTGCTTCGTATCGCTCAACACCCAGTCCATTTCATCGCGGCGTTCCGCGACCACTTTCTCAATGGCCGGCTGCACGGCCTGCTCCCAGGCCTGACGGGTAAACATGCCCGGCACCACCTCATCAGTGCTGAACAGACGCGAAGCATCGGTGTCGGCAGTCATATCCGCCAGGCGCATATCGGCATACTGATTCGCCACCTGCGCGAGCATCTTCTGGTAAAGCGTGGACTCACTGTTGCGCTGGCCCATCTGTCGAATTAACCGTGTGCGCACCTGGCTGACCAGACCGTCATCGACAGGCAGACGCCACTGCGGATGCGATGCCAGGCTGGCGGCATAAAATGCCAGCAGCGAAGGGCCGCTGCCCTGCCAGACGGCGTCGGCGATGCCTGAGCGCTGCGACCAGTCCTGCATTAGCGTGGTGGCGAACCACGCGGCGTCCATTTTTTCCGGGCGGGTCAACATCAGATATTGTTTCAGTTGTCCGTAAGCGGTCTTCGTCATCTTCTCACGCAGTGGGCTGTCCGGCGGCAGCTGCACGAAGGCGGTGAGCTGCTCTTCCAGATGATGCGCCGCCGCATCGCGCAGCAGCGGCTGCGCCCTCTCTCCGTAGCGCGGGAACAGCGCCGCCAGCAGGTCATCGTTCTGACTGAGGCCAGCGCGGAGGTACCACGGCGCGCCGTGCTGCGAGCGGTATTCCAGTTGAGAAAGCGTTTTCTGTAACGCGGAGAGCGCATGCAGGCGTACGGCCAGCGGCTGTTTCTCCGCTGAGGCCAGCCGCACCTGCTCCTGTGCGATCGCCACCAGGTGGCGGTTGGCGATAAAAGAGACTGTCATTGAGGCGGCCCAGAGTAACATCAGGGCGGCGGCGGCCACGCTCATCCCACGCATCCAGTTGACTCCCTGTTTGCGCGGACGTAGACCGGCTGGCAACCACAGCACTGAGTCTGGTATCGTTTCCCAGCGGTTATCCCGTCCCCAGTGATGACTGACACTGCGACCAGCCTCTACTGACGCCTCACTAAATACCACCCCGGCCAGCGGCAATGGTCGGTATGGATTAAGCAGTATCGATAACGGTTCCACCACCGCTTCCGCTTCCCGAGTCAACTGGTCGGCCAGCGCGAGTAAAAAATTGTGCTGTGGTTGCCCGCATATCTGCTGGATGCCCTGCTCTATCAGTAACGACGCCAGGGCAGTGAACTGTTCGGCAACTATTTGCGGCGTACAACCTGCAGGTAACAGGCAGCCTACAGGCTGAGTGATACGTCCATTTTTTTCGTTGCCCCCCTCATACAGCGACCAGACGTATAGGGGTAGTTTCCAGCCAATAGCTTCGAAGCGTAGCTTTAGAGAGTGAGACACACTGTCCATTTCATCTGGCGTGAGCCTGGGCTTCGTTCTGTTCATCGTTGTCAAAACGCCGTCAAAGCCCGATGTTATCCACACCATACCATCAGCCGGGCGATAACGCAGTTTACGCAGCGCTGTGAACCAGGCGTTATCTACCGCTGCCCCAGGGTCTCCACCCCACAGCAATAATGTACCTTGATCTTCCTGCCAGAGTTCCTGCGTGAGCTTTGGGGTCAGTTGTTCTACGTCTCTGACTGAGCCAATTATCAGCAGAATACGGACTTTGCGGGACCAGGCGCGTCCATACTGATAGCGTAGAGTCTGGCGAATTTCCCCCACCGTAATATGATGGGGAGGTGTCAGCGCCACGCGCCCTTCTTCGCCGGGTAAGACGCTGGCCTGCTGCGACTGCCGGCGATATAAACTCTCCTTCACACGGCGGGACATTGCAGGAAGGTAAAAAACAAATACCAACGCCAGACAGACCAGGACAAACACCAGTACCTGCTCGCCCCGCGTATTGATATTCAGCATGCCGCCATAGCGGGTGATCCCCCACCATATTGCAGCCATCCCGGCCAACGTAAGCCCGGCCAGGCCAAACCGGCCCAGGCCATTACCCGGTATATTCATCTTCACTCCCTGGGGTGATGGTACTGATGAAATGTTCCTGTTCGCTGGAAAATAACGCCAGCAGGGGCTGTTTACGGAGGCTGACCAGATCGGCTGCCAGCGCGGTCAGGAGCCAGGGCGCTGCGGGTCCCGGAATACCGCACCATTTTTCCAGCAGCGCGATATCTTCAGCTTTCCATGGGGTATGCATTTTGCCGCCCTGCGTGATAAGCGCGGCGCTTCTTTCCGTCCATTTTTTTGCGTCCCCGATAACGGAGGGCGTATGGCAGGCGACAGTCTGGGTTTCCAGAAACAGGGTGATATCGTCTTCAAAGTTCGTCATATCTAAGGGCATAGGACGTAACAGCCGTGATGAGTGCGGCAGATGGTATTTTTGCGCCACATCATCGCTGGTCAGCAGCAGCACGGCCAGCCCGTCGGAGTATGCTGTACCACCGTTGAGCTGGATGACCAGGAGTAAATTGACCGTCAGTACAGGCTGCTTCAGGCGCTCCTCCACTTCCGACAGTGAGAATGAGCCGGTAACGGTAATATCATCAGGCACGGCGCGGCTAGGAATGTGTTCTTTCCAGAGATTACTGAAACTGCTGGTCAGCTCAGGCGAGGGATTATCCGTGATCAGGGTGACATACAGCGGTAGCTCTTCCGGCAGGCACTGCACGCGCTCTTCTATACTGGTCAGCAGCGCATGCATCGCACTCAACTGCACGGGCTCTTCTGCCGGAAGGTAATTAATCCTGCGGGCAAGTCCGTATTGCTGAGGCCGCTCACTCCCCCAATGCGCCGCAGAAATATGATCCGGCAACAGCACTGCACTGCTCAGAACGGCCAGCCAGCGCCCGGCCCAGTCTTCCCACCTCTGCTGTCCGTATTCCGCCTCTTTCAGCAAGAACTGATGCGCTTTCAGATCCCTGTCCCACAGGTAGCAACGCAGGCAAAAAATCAGCAACCAGCATCCTGCAGGCATCAGGGATACCCACCAGATATTTATCACTGAGATAATTTTTACGGTGCCGGAGGCATGGAGGATAAAGAGCAGGACACCGATAATCGCCATCAGTACACCGGCAAACAGCCATCGGGTCAGTGAAGGAGCCGATGGCTGCTCCATGGTCAATGCTTTTGTTCGTACCCAGCCCATTTTTTATCCTATCGCGCATTCCGGCGCGCCGGAA
>NZ_JAGRQZ010000025.1:19087-212989 GCF_018223915.1 Klebsiella sp. 64 | reverse complement strand
CTGATAAGGGGCAAACAGGGTGTAGAAGATATGGTCGCGCAGACGCACCGGGATCATTTTGGCGTTATAGGTCTGGTTTTGCTTCAGGCTAAAGACCTGCGAGGTCCCGGACTTCGCCGCGATCTGATACGGCGCAGTATGAAACAGCTTATAGCCGGTGCCGTTGGGCTGATTCGCCATCCCATACATGCCGTTGCGCACAATGCCCCAGTACGGGGATTTCGGGTCACCCACCTGCGGCAGGTTCGCCGGCTGCTGATAACGTTCCACATGGTTGCCCTGCTTCATCGAATAGAGCAGATGCGGATCCTGTACTTTACCATTGTTCAGCAGAGTGGTAAGCGCCTTCACCATCTGAATTGGCGTGGCGATCCAGTACCCCTGGCCGATGCCGACCGAGATGGTGTCCCCCTGATACCAGGGCTTTTTATGCACCCGCTGTTTCCACTCCCGGCTGGGCAGCACCCCGGCATACTCCTCATTAAGGTCGATGCCGGTGGACTGGCCGTAACCAAACTTGCTCAGCCACTCATGGATCCGGTCAATGCCCATCTCGAAAGCGACCTGATAGAAAAAGGTGTCCGCCGACTCTTCGATGGCTTTGGTCACGTTGAGCATGCCGTGGCCGGTCTTCAGCCAGTCGCGGTAGCGGCGTTGCGTGCCCGGCAGCGTCCACGTCGGCGCCCCGAAGAAGGTGGTGTTCGGGGTGATGACCCCTGCGGAGAGCGCCGACAGCGCCATATAGGGCTTCACCGTCGAGGCCGGGGGATACAGCCCCTGGGTGACGCGGTTGATCAGCGGCCGGTCCGGATTATCGAGCAGCGATTTATAGGCCTGATAGCCAATGCCTTTGACGAACGGATTAGGATCGTAGCTGGGGCTGGAGACCATCGCCAGCACGCCGCCATCCCGGGGATCGACCACCACCACCGCCGCCCGCTGTCCCTTCAGCACCGACTCAATATACTGCTGGAGATGAAGGTCGAGAGTCAGATAGAGGTTTTTTCCGGCCACCGGCGGCACCTCTTTCAGTAGACGCACCACCCGGCCGTGGTTATCCACCTCCACTTCCTGATAGCCGGTGGTGCCGTGGAGCGCTTTTTCATAATAGCCCTCGATGCCCTGCTTACCGATATTGCGGTCGGCGGCGTAGTTCTCCTCTTCGCCGTTTTTCGCCAGCCGCTGCAGATCGCTGTCGTTGATTTTCGACACATAGCCCACCACGTGCGCCAGCTCTGCGCCGTAGGGGTATTCCCGTTGTTGGTAGCTCTCCACCGTCACGCCGGGGAAGCGGAATTCGTTGACCGCGAAGCGGGCCACCTCCACATCGCTGAGGTCTGACTTGAGGGTGACCGCTTTGTAGCGGCTGGTGTGGTGCATATCGTCGCGAAAGCTGGCGATGTCGTCCGGCGTCAGGTCGACGATAGGCGTCAGCTGCTGCAACAGCGCGGCCATATCGGGAATTTTGCTCGGGATCACCTGCAGGCGATACAGGGTGATATTCTGCACCAGCGGAATGCCGTTGCGATCGAATATCAGCCCGCGGCTGGGGGCGATGGGCAGCATTTTGATGTCGTTCTGGTTTGACCGGGTCTGGTAAAAATCGTGCTGCTCCACCTGCAGATGGTAGAGGTTAACGATCAGCACGCCAAAGCAGACCACCACCAGCAGAAAAGCAATTGCGGCCCGGCGGATAAACAGCATCTCTTCCGCGGAGTGGTCGCGAATTTCATCTCTCAAAAGGGGCATTAGCGGTACATCACCTGAATCACTGGAAAAGCCAACGGCGTAACGGCCGGGAAGCATAGCCTTATCGCAGCGTCAGCCCTACTGAAAGGTTGCTAATGATCTGGCAGAAATGTTTCAGCATGTTAGAGGGATCGTTATTCTTAACCTTGCCCGTGACGCGTCAGGCTATATTCACGATGCCCGACGCGTCGGCGCAGCTCACTGTTCTGCGCGGGCTGCCTCGTGGGAGGTAGCCGACTTCCCTGAGGTATAGATTAAGTACAGCGCGAGGGCCAGACATATCACCGCCGCCAGTCGCGCCGGCGAGAACGCCATCGTGCTGTTGCCCAGCCAGCCAAAGTTGTCGATCAGCAGGCTCATCGTCAGCTGGCCAAAGATCACCGCCACGGTAGCCGTAGCGGTGCCTATCCGCTGCACCGCCAGCACCATAATGACGATGTAGGGCACGCCGCAAAAAGCGCCCAGCAGCTGCCACTTAGGCACCTGTAGCAGGTTTACCGACGTCGCTGGAGCAAAAAACAGGATCAGCAATCCCGTCACCAGCGCGCCGGTGGCGAAGGTTAAAAAGGCGCTGCGCAGCACCCCCACCTGGCTGCCAAGACGGCCATTTATCGCCGCCTGGACGCTAAGCAATGCGCCGCCGCACAGTGCCAGAATGATCACTATCGTATCCATTTCCCCTCCTTAACCCAGAGCCACCAGCAGTAACGCCGCCATAATCAACATCAGCGCCATGGCGCGCCGCGGATCGATTTTGCGCCGTGGGCTGCCGAATAACCCGTAATGGTCGATCGCCAGGCTTTTCGCCACCTGACCCGCCAGGATGCCGATCATGGTCATGGCAATACCAATCACCGGCGTCGCCACGGTCAAGATCACCACGTACCCCGCCCCCAACAGACCGCCGGTGAGTTGCCAGCCGGGCAGAGAAAAGAACGACGGGCTGCTACGCGGGCTGAAAAAGAGCATCAGAAAAAAGGTTAACACTGCGCCAATCCCAAAGATGCTCATGGTTGCCCACAGATCCCCCACCTGGCTCGCCAGCGGCCCCAGCAGGCCGGCCTCGACCGATAATCCCATGCCGCCGGCAATCACTAATAAAATGAATAATAACGCCATTACTGCGCCTCCTCTGTACAACAGGCGGCTGAGGATAAAACAGCGTGCTGATGCGATAAACGGTATAATGCAGAAAACACTATTGCAGGAATTGCACAGATGGCCGATGCCAGCAGCGTCGATTTTCGCGCCCTTCAGCTTTTCATCGCGGTTTACGATAACCAGAGTTTTTCCGTAGTGGCCCGCCGCGAAGGGGTCTCTCCCTCGTTGATCTCGCGAACCATCCAGCAGCTGGAAGATGCCCTCGGGCAGCAGCTGTTCTACCGCAACACCCGTGCCGTGGTACCGACCGAAGCAGGACGCCTTTTCGCAGCGTCCGCCCGGGAACTGCTGGGACAGTACGCCGACGCGCAACGGGCGTTACAGGATCGGGCACAGGTCCCCGGCGGACTGGTGCGGATCAATGCGCCGGTCTACTTTGGTCAGCGGCATATCGCCCCCTGGCTTCCGGAACTGGCGGCCCGGCATCCCAAACTGCAGTTTGACCTGACGCTGACCGACGATTTTATCGATCCCCATCGCGATGCGACGGATATCCTTTTTCGCATCAGCAGCCTGCCGGACGCGGGCTATCACGCCAGAGTGTTTGGCAGCCAGCGCTATTACCTGACCGCCTCCCCGGAGTATGTTTCACGGTACGGCAGCCCGACTTCGCCGGAGGCATTGCATCAACATCGCACGCTGGTGTATGGCGGTTCGCAGGGAGCCAACCGCTGGCTGTTTCGCCAGCGCGAAGAGGCATGGGTGCACTATCCGTTGACCCCGCTCATGACCTCGAACAATGCCGATGCCCTGCTCACTTCAGCCATCGGCGGGATGGGGATCGTGTTATTTCCCGACTGGATGGTCAGCGAAGCGCTGCACAACGGGACATTAGTCACGCTGATGGATCGCTATTCGGCGGCCATCAGCCACACGCCATCGTATATCGCGGCGATTTATCCTTATACCCGCCATCCCTCTCTCAACGTGCGGACAGTGATTGACTATTTTGCCGACGTGTTTGGATCGCCGCCCTACTGGCAGCGCTAATGCGAGTTTCGTAGTAAAACTTGTCATATCTCAAACAATTAGCATTCCTTCGCCCAGCTTGACGCGGATCGTTTCCTTTGCCGCCTCGTTACGGCTATGGTTACTAATGAGGTTAATCTCAATCTCCAGGCCGACACGGTCCCACCAGGGGGTTGCCTAACCCTTCATTGAACGGAAATAGCTATTAAATCCGTAGATTCATTCAAATATCGCTTATTGGTAGCAGTGTATATCGTAACGGCATTCACAAAAGCAAACGGAGCCTGATATGAGCACGTCTAACGACCCATCCAACAATGCATCCGCCGGGAAGTGCCCTTTCCACGCCGAGACGCCAAAACAGAGCGCCGGCAGCGGCACCGCCAACCGCGACTGGTGGCCGAACCAGCTGCGTGTCGATCTGTTAAACCAGCACTCCAATCGCTCCAACCCGTTGGGTGAGAATTTTAACTACAGGGAAGAGTTTAAAAAGCTCGATTACTCCGCGCTGAAGGCTGATCTCAGAGCGCTGCTGACCGATTCGCAAGAGTGGTGGCCGGCAGACTGGGGTAGCTATATTGGCTTGTTTATTCGTATGGCCTGGCACGGCGCCGGCACCTACCGCACCGTTGACGGTCGCGGCGGCGCAGGTCGTGGACAGCAGCGCTTTGCCCCCCTGAACTCCTGGCCTGACAACGTCAGCCTCGATAAGGCCCGCCGTCTGCTGTGGCCGGTGAAACAGAAATATGGCCAGAAAATCTCCTGGGCCGACCTTTACATGCTGGCGGGTAACGTCGCTCTGGAAAACGCCGGCTTCCGCACCTTTGGCTTTGGCGCCGGTCGCGAAGACGTCTGGGAACCGGATCTCGACGTCGACTGGGGCGATGAGAAAGAGTGGCTGGCCCACCGTCATCCGGAAAGCCTGGCGAAACAGGCCATCGGCGCCACCGAAATGGGTCTGATTTATGTCAACCCGGAAGGTCCGAACGCCAGCGGCGAGCCGCTGTCCGCCGCGGCGGCCATTCGCGCCACCTTCGGCAATATGGCGATGGACGATGAAGAGATCGTCGCGCTGATCGCCGGCGGCCATACGCTGGGCAAAACCCACGGCGCCGCAGAAACCAGCCACGTCGGCGCCGAGCCGGAAGCCGCGCCGCTGGAAGCGCAGGGTCTGGGCTGGCACTCCAGCTACGGCAGCGGCGCAGGCGCGGACGCCATCACCTCCGGTCTGGAAGTGGTCTGGACGCAGACGCCCACCCAGTGGAGCAACTACTTTTTCGAAAACCTGTTCAAATACGAATGGGTGCAGACCCGCAGCCCGGCTGGCGCGATCCAGTTCGAAGCCAAAGACGCGCCGGAGATTATCCCGGATCCGTTTAACCCGGAGAAAAAGCGCAAACCGACCATGCTGGTCACCGACCTGACCCTGCGCTTCGACCCGGAGTTTGAAAAAATCTCCCGTCGCTTCCTCAACGATCCGCAGGCCTTTAACGAGGCGTTCGCCCGGGCGTGGTTCAAGCTGACCCACCGTGATATGGGGCCAAAATCCCGTTACCTCGGGCCGGAAGTGCCGAAAGAAGATCTGATTTGGCAGGATCCGCTGCCGGCAGCGACCCATCAGCCGAGCGCGGAAGATATCGCCAGCCTGAAAAGCGCCATCGCCGGCGCCGGCCTGTCGGTCAGTGAGCTGGTCTCGGTCGCCTGGGCGTCCGCCTCCACCTTCCGCGGCGGCGATAAACGCGGCGGCGCTAACGGCGCGCGTCTGGCGCTGGCCCCGCAGAAAGACTGGCCGGTTAACGCCATCGCCAGCCGGGTGCTGCCGACCCTGCAGGCGATCCAGCGCGCCTCCGGCAAAGCGTCGCTGGCCGATATTATCGTGCTGGCCGGCGTGGTCGGCGTTGAGCAGGCGGCCGCTGCCGCCGGCGTCAGCGTCAATGTGCCGTTTACCCCAGGCCGCGTCGACGCTCTGCCTGAGCAGACCGACGTCGAGTCGTTTGATCTGCTGCAGCCGCTGGCGGATGGCTTCCGCAACTATCGCCGTATCGAAGGCGGTGTCTCGACGGAAACCCTGCTGATCGATAAAGCGCAGCAGCTGACGCTAACCGCCCCGGAAATGACCGTGCTGGTCGGTGGCTTGCGCGTACTGGGCGCGAACTACGACGGCAGCAAACACGGGGTGTTTACCGACCGCGTCGGCGTGCTCAGCAATGACTTCTTCGTTAATCTGCTTGATATGGCTACCGTCTGGAAAGCGGCCGATGATAACGCGGAGCTGTTTACCGGCAGCGACCGTAAAACCGGCGAAGCGAAGTACAGCGCCACCCGCGTGGACCTGGTGTTTGGCTCCAACTCGGTACTGCGCGCCCTGGCGGAAGTGTACGCCTGCGCCGACGGTCAGCAGAAGCTGGTGCATGACTTCGTTGCCGCCTGGACCAAGGTGATGAACCTCGACCGCTTCGATCTGTAATCCTCTCGCCCCGGCTCCCGCCGGGGCGTTTTTCTTATACCGCCCGCGGCAGCTGTTGCAGGCGACTCCGCGTTCGTTGAATATCCTCCAGTTCCACCCCTGCCACCAGCGTCTCCAGGTCGCAGCGGGTCACCAGCAGCAGGCGGATCTGCTTTTCATACAGCACATCAATCACATTGATAAAGCGCTGCTGGGCCGCCGGCCCCACCGTAGCCAATGGCGGCACCTCGTCCAGTAGCCAGACGGCATAGCTTTCGCAGAGCGTCAGATAGTCCATCACCGCCGTGGCGGCCTGACAAAGCTGGGTAAAGGTGAAGTGCAGCAACGCGGGCGACGCCGCGGCCGCCAGCATCGTGCGATAGCCTACCGTCAGCGAAACCGGTTCGCCAGGCAGCGACGGCAGGTCATACAGCTGACGCTGTTGTGCATTCGGATTAACCCACATCCGCCCGCTGCAGAAGGCGTTATCCTGGCTCAGATGCCGTTCGCGATAATCCTCCTCGCCGTTCAGCGCCACCACCGTTAGATGGGCGCGGATCAGCGCGATCGACGGTAAAAAGCGATCGTGATACAGCGGATTGGGCAGCAGCATCTCCGGCGGGTAGTTTGAGGTGGCCAGCAGCACGATACCGTGTTGAAAGAGGTGTTCCAGCAAGGCTTTAATCAGCATGGCGTCGCCGGGGTCGTGCAGATGAAATTCGTCGAAGCATAGCAGGCGGCAACCGGATGTCATCTGCCTCATCACCGTCTGCAGGTCGGGCGCTCCGGGGGCATTCAGCCGCTGGTGCAGTTCGCGGAAGAAGTGATGAAAATGGACCCGCCGCCTGGCGGCGAGCGGCAGGCTGGCGAAAAAGTGGTCGAGGATAAAGCTTTTCCCTCGCCCGGTACGTCCCCAGACGTATACCCCCTGCGGCCTGCCTGTCGTGGACACCAACTGCTGACCGAGGGCGTCAAGGCGGGCGATGAGTGACAGCTGATCGTCGTCCAGCGTCAGACGCGCCCGCGCCGCCTGCTCGGCCATCACGCGGGTAAAACGAAAATCAGCCGTCACCTCTGTGGGACCAGATTCCGAGGGTACACATCCATTATTTAACATTCTTATAACCTCCTGCGAGGAGGCCATTCTAGCCGCTTTCCCGCGGGATGGCGAATCGCGCGACGAGCGGCCGTTTCCGCTGCTCCGCCGCCAGCCCCTACGCCTCTCCGACACGCCAGTGCACCGATGTGACGTTCTGCTGAACGCCCATCTGCGCCATAATTTGCGCCAGCGTTTTTTGGTGCTGCTTATGGCTAATCAGCTGCGCGCAAATCTCCAGATGGTCCGCGGTGTCCGCCGCCGCCGACTGCAATCCCTGCAGGGTAAACCGCTGCTGCTGCGCAATATTCAGCAACAGCTGACGCACGGCATTTTCATGTTCGCGCAGACAGGTGACGCGTAAGACATAGCGTTTCTCTTCGTCACCGGCCCCCGGCAAGGCATGAATGCGCTGCGCCGCCTCGCGCAGCAGGATATTGGCGCACAGAATAATCAGCGTAGCCGCCGTCGCGTTCCAGAACTGTCCCAGGCCGCAGAGTACGCCGATCCCGGCCGAACACCACAGCGTGGCGGCGGTATTGAGGCCGCGGACGTTCATGCCATCGCGCATAATCACCCCTGCCCCAAGGAAGCCGATACCGGAGACGATCTGCGCTGCAATACGCCCCGGGCTGTCCGGCGAGGCCGACATCGCGCTGAGAATAAACACCGCCGCGCCGGTGGCCACCAGGGCATTGGTGCGTAAACCGGCCATACGTTGCCGCCACTGTCGTTCCGCGCCGATCAGCGCCCCCAACAACATTGCCGCGAGTAAATGAGTCATATAAGGAAATACCATCGCGCCTTCCTCCAGAAAACAGAAAGCCCAAAATTACAGATGTAGCGCTCAGCCGCGCCGGGCGATTAGCGGGTGGATGATGGTGGAGGAAATAAGGGTCTGGAAAACATAAACATAACGCTGCCTCTCGCGCTCAATGGCGCATAAATTATTGAGGGAGGCAATCCGGAACTGAGAGATTGCTGCCCGCCGGGACGGCAAGCAGCGAAATGATCGCGTTAGCTTGCCGGAAAATCGCAATAAGGGTGACTGTCCAACGTATGACTCCTGAATAAAAGTGGGCACATTATAGCCCGGGGTAATGATGGGTAAAGCACGAAAACGCCGCCGGTGACGATTCGTTTAGTTTGTCTTTCGCGGGTCCTGCGTAGCGTGACATCGCCAGGCGACTAAAATGCCGTCAGCGGTGATTTACTTCAATTCCGTCGCTGGGATGCGGCGAAAACCAGCATGAATATCAACTTTATGTCTCCCCAGCGCGATCTTACGCTAAAGAATGTCGCTAAGGCTAAGGATTAAAAATTTAAAACTATTAACAATCAATTAACATTAGCAGGCAAACCATTCTTCCTGAGGAACACAACACCATGTCTACCACCCAGGTTCTCGGCGAAACGCCCTATGCTTCGCCAGGACAACCGCACGCCAGCTTAACCGGACGCATTGATGCGCTGCCCGCCTCATTTGGGTTATGGTCGTTTATTACCCTGCTCTCACTTGGCGGCTTCTTTGAGCTCTACGATCTCTTCCAGACCGGGTATATCAGCGCGGGCCTGCTGGCGGAGGGCATTTTCCACACCGGACAGGCGGGCATCTTCGGCATCGCCGACCAGGCGGCCTTCGCCTCCGCCACCTTTATGGGGCTGTTTATCGGCGCCAGTCTGCTGGCGCCGCTGGCGGACAAACTGGGCCGCCGCCTGACCTTTATGGTGGCGCTCGCCTGGTACGGTCTTTTTTCGCTGCTGATGGCGACGCAGAGTAGCGCGGAAGGGGTGATCTTCTTCCGCTTTCTGGTGGGGATCGGCCTCGGCATTGAGCTGGTGACCATTGATACCTATCTCAGCGAATGGGTGCCAACCCATCTGCGCAATAAAGCCTTTGCCTTTGCCTTCTTCATCCAGTTCCTCTCGGTTCCGGCAGTGGCGCTGATGTCCTGGATGCTGGTGCCGACCACCCTGTTCGGCCTCAGCGGCTGGCGCTGGGTGATCATCTTTGGCGCACTGTTCTCGCTGGCGATCTGGTTTATCCGCAAAAAGCTACCGGAGTCAGCCCGCTGGCTGGAAAGCAAAGGGCGGCATGATGACGCGCATACGGTGATGTGTGAGATGGAAGCCCGCTGCGGCCTGACGCCGTCGCCAAAGCATGCGCATGCGGCACAGAGCGTCGTCAAACGCGGCACCTTCCGCGAAATCTGGGCGCCGCAGTATCGGCAGCGCACCCTGATGCTGATGGTGATGAACTTCTTCCAGGCGATCGGTTTCTTCGGCTTTGGCAACTGGCTGCCGGCGCTGCTCTCCGGTCAGGGCGCCAGCATCACCCATAGCCTGCTGTACGCCTTCTTTATCACCCTCGCCTATCCGCTGGGCTGTCTGTTCTGCACCCGCTTCGTGCATCGCTTTGAAAACAAGTGGCAGATTGTCCTCTCCGCGCTGATGACCGTTATCTTCGGCACCCTGTTCGCTCTGCAAAACAGTCCGATCCTGTTGGTGATCTGCGGGTTTATGATCACCTGGTCCAACGCCTGGCTGACCATCAGCTACCACGCCTACCAGGCCGAGGTCTTCCCGACCCATATTCGCGCCCGCGCCGTCGGCTTCTGCTACTCGTTCAGCCGGCTCTCGACCGCGGTGACCAGCATTCTGATCGGCATTATTCTGCAATACGCCGGCACGCCGGGGGTGATTAGCTTTATCGTCGTCAGTATGCTGATGGTGATGCTGTCGGTGGGGATCTTCGGCCCGAGAACGCGCGGCATTCGTCTGGAGAATATCTGATGGCGGTCGCCGCCGAGGGTGCCGGCGGCGACATATTTTATCAGTTGCGATGTTGCAGCTGGCGCTGAACCTCAATAAGCTCCGCGATCAACTCCCGCGCAAGCATAGAGGTCATTATATGATCCTGGGCATGTACCAGAATAAGATTAACCGGTACTTTGCCACAGCCCTCATCCATACCGATAAGCATGGTTTGTACATCATGCGCGCGTTTTGCGGCATCTGCGGCGTCCTGCATCAGCCTATCAACGTCCTGCCACACTCCTTTTCTGGCGGCTTGCAGCGCCTGCATCGCCAGACTGCGGGACTCACCGGCGTTAATGATGAGTTCCATGACGGTTGCTTCCATATCCATACGGTTTCCCTACTTGTTAAGTGAATGACGACTGTTGCCATAGTTAATATTTGTGATGTGTACTGCAGGAGGGATAAAAAATTGTCATTAAGGCTTGTAACTTCTGGACAGCATTAAGCGGCGCCGCAATACCACTTTTACCAACGGTCCAGCATCACCGGGGCTATATTGACACTCTCCCATCAGAGGGGCGTTTAGGCATTTTAGTGACAAGCCGCCAGGTCGGCGGCCCGGCCTCAGCCAAATATCCCCTGCGCCTCGGCGAAGCATTTTTCCGCCAGGGTCGAGATTGGTTCCTGCTGGCGCATAATCAGCGCCAGCTGTGAATCAACATGGGTTTCGGCGATCGGCAGAATTTCAAGATTATCGCTTAGCGCTTCGAGGCCGTTGTTAAGCGGCATAATGGCGCAGCAGATCCCCGCCTGCACCGCCTGGATAATCTGAAACGTCGAATCACTTTCAAAGACATACCTCGGCGTTAGCCCTTTGGCCTTAAAGCTGATTTCAATCGATTCCCGGTAATACATCCCCTTGGTCAGAAAGCCGAGGGGCAGCGTCGCCAGCGTCTCCCATCCCGGCGTCCCGGCGCTGAAGTCGAAATGGCGTTTATCGTGCAGGAGCCCCATCCGGGTTTGCGGCAAGCGAGCAATCTTGAACTGACCTTCATCCAGATGCTGCAGATAACAAATCCCCAGATCCAGCTGATTACGGCTGACGCCATCGATAATCTGCTCCGAGGTCATCGACAACAGGCTGAACTGCAGCGCCGGATATTTCTCCGCCAGGGGTTTAATCAACTGCATCGGATTGAGGCTCGCCAGCGGCACCATACCGACCCGCAGCTGGCCGACCATCTGCCCGCGACAGATGGCCGCCTCTGCCGCCAGGCCGTCATGAGCGGCCAGCACCGCCCGCGCCCAGGCCAGGATCCGCTCTCCCTCCGGGGTAAAACCTTCAAAGCGTTGGCCGCGCTGGATCAGCGTCAGGTTCAGCTCCTCTTCCAGGTTACGAATGCGCATGGAGAGCGTCGGCTGGGTAATATGACAGGCCGCCGCCGCCTGGCCAAAATGGCGCGTCTGATCGAGCGCGATCAAATACTTGAGTTGCTTAATATCCATTCTCTTTCCCGTTTGAACCCCGCAGTTCACCCCCGGGGCCGCGCACAGGTTACCAGAATGTTAGTTTCGCTAGCGATAAATTCAAGCGAGGACATCACGAGGTGCTGCGGGGCGCAGGACGGCGCGACGCCGCTCTGCGCTATACCTTTTTAGCGCCCGCCGGCCAGCGGACGGATCTCTTTCGAGCGCAGCGTCAGGCGAACGGGAACCGACTTATACGAAGGGGTGCCGCTCTCTTCATCGAGATAGTTCAGCGGCACCAGCACGTTGGCTTCCGGATAATAGGCGCCGACGGTTCCCGGCGCAATGCCGTAGGCCACCACCGTGATATCTTCCAGCGTCAGCGCGCTTCCCGGCAGCGCGGTATGGATATCCACCCGATCGCCATGCTCCAGACCCTGGGCGGCCATATCCTGCTCGTTCATAAACAGCACGTCGCGGCGGCCAAAGACGCCACGGTAGCGGTCATCCATCGCGTAGATGGTGGTGTTGTACTGGTCATGACTGCGCAGCGTCACCAGGCGCATCACGTCCTCACCCTCCACCACCACGTTCTCATGCACCCCTTTAAATACCGAGAACATGGCTTTACCGGTGGCGGTAGGCCAGATGCGCTCGGTCGGCGGCAGCGGCATGCGGAAGCCTCCAGGATGGCGAATGCGCTGGTTATAATCCTCGAACCCAGGAATGGTCTGTTCGATCAGATCGCGAATGCGATCGTAGTCTTCCACGAGGTACTGCCAGTCCACTTTGCTGGCGGGCAAGGTGGCCTTCGCCAGACCGGCGACAATCGCCGGCTCCGAGCGCAGCATCGGCGAGGCGGGCTTAAGCTTGCCCGACGAAGCATGCACCATCGACATCGAATCCTCGACGGTGATCGACTGCCGGCCGCTGGCCTGCAGGTCAAGCTCGGTGCGGCCCAGACACGGCAGAATAAAGGTCTCTTTCGCCGTCAGGAGATGTGAGCGGTTGAGCTTGGTGCCGACGTGAACGCTGAGCTCAAGGCCGCGCATCGCCGGGAAGGCGCGTTCGTGGTCCGGCATCGCCACGGCGAAGTTGCCCCCAAGGCAGATCAGCGCTTTGGCTTCGCCGGCGATCATGGCCTCCAGGGCTTTTACCGCATCGTGGCCATGATGCCGCGGCGGCGTAATCCCCATCACCCGCTGCAGGCTGTCGAGGAAAGCCGCGGAGGGTTTTTCGCTAATCCCGACAGTGCGGTTACCCTGGACGTTCGAGTGACCGCGCAAAGGACAGATCCCGGCCCCCGGCTTGCCGATATTGCCGCGCATCAGCAGCAGGTCGGCAATCAGACGCACGTTGGAGGTGCCTTTGTTATGCTGGGTGATGCCCATACCGTAGGTGACGATGGTGGCCCTGGATTTGGCGTAAGCCGCCGCAACCTGGTTCAGGGATTCGCGCGTCAGGCCAGACTCCTGTTCGATGTCCTGCCAGCGGGTGGCGTGGAGGTCATCGGCGAAGGCGGTGAATCCCTGGGTATGTTGGGCAATAAACGCGTGGTCGAGCACATTGCCCTGCTCCTCCTCCAGCTGCAGCAGCGCTTTGGCGATCCCTTTCAGCGCCGCCGCGTCGCCGCCGGCCCGTACCTGGTAGTAGGTCGAGGCGATCGGCGTCGAGCGCCGGGTCGCCATCTCCATTACGTTCTGCGGATCGGCAAAACGCTCCAGCGCCCGTTCACGCAGCGGATTGAAAACGATAATCGGCACGCCGCGGCGGGATAGCTCATGCAGGGTGCCCATCATCCGCGGGTGGTTGGTGCCCGGATTATGGCCGATGGAGATCACCAGCTCGGTCTGGTCAAAATCGTCGAGGGAGACGGTGCCTTTACCAATGCCGATCGACTGTGGCAGGCCCACGCTGGTGGATTCATGACACATGTTGGAGCAATCGGGGAAGTTGTTAGTGCCATACTCGCGGGCAAACAGCTGGAACAGCCACGCCGCTTCGTTGGAGGCTCGGCCAGAGGTGTAGAATTCAACCTCATCCGGCTGCAGGCCGCGGAGGATCTCGCCGATACGGGCGAAGGCTTGCTCCCACGCCACCGGGCGCAGGGTATCGCTGTCCCGGTCGTAAACCAAAGGATGGGTTAAGCGGCCGTAGCCCTCCAGTTCAAAATCGCTTTTTGCCAGCAGGGAAGATACGGTATTTGCCGCGAGGAATGCGGGCGTCACCCGTTTGGTGGTCGCCTCCCAGGTCACGGCTTTGGCGCCGTTTTCGCAAAACTGGAAGGTCGATTTATGTTCTTTATCCGGCCAGGCGCAGCCCGGGCAGTCAAAACCGTCCGGCTGGTTGGTACGCAGCAGCGTGGCGGGCGCCTCAAAGGCATCCATCTGGGTGCGCACGGCGATGGCCGTGGCCTTCAACGCGCCCCACCCGCCTGCCGGACCGTCATAGGGGTGAACACCGGGAACCGCGCGTCTTTTATTGGTCATCTCTTTACTCCTGCTGCTCTGTTCTGGCTGTCTCTAGCCGAAAAAGGCGTACGACAACCCCGGCGACGAAGCGTGAATCGCATTGCGTCACCTGAAAAGAATGCTGTTTCTCAAGGATAGTACGATGGGAAAGCGTAGGTACTGCGTTTGTTAACTGAATAATAACATACACCACAATTCTGTATAATTGATGTTATCTATCAGGTGTTAAATTTAACTTATTTGCAAATTTTGCGGTTTTCACCGCGGTGCTGTGACGGATAAATTGCTACGGAAAGTGATGACCGGGCAGCGAAACCGCCCGGTGGGCCAGGCTCAGGTCAGATTGAAGTAACGGTCCGGACGCAGCGTCTCCGGCAGCGGATGCTGACCGGTCATGTCGAGCAGATTGCGCTCGATGGTATTGCACATCGCGTTCAACGGCAGGTCATTGGCTGCGGTGCCGAACGGATCTTCCAGCTCTTCCGCCAGCGAATCCCACGATAAAAAGGTGTAAGAGATAAAGACCGAGACAAACGGCGTCATGTAGTGCAGATCGCCGACCAGGGCGAACGGCAGCAGCGTACAGAACAGGTAGACGGTACGCTGCAGGATCAGGGTATAGGCGAAAGGCACCGGGGTGGTGGCCAGCCTTTCACAACCGCCCAGCACGTGCGCCAGCTCGTCGAGTTTGTTGTCCATCAGCCCGTAAGTGATGTCGCTGAGCTTGCCCGCCTCCCGCAGCTGGCCAATTTCGTTGCCGGCCAGCAGCAGGATCCGGTTGGTGGGCATTGAGCTGGCGAGGATCTCCGTCACCCTCTCCTCCGGTAGCAACCGCCGCAGGTCAGCCGTCGGATCGGTTTTGCGCAGCTGGTGCTTCAGGCTCCAGCTAAAGGCCACCAGATAGCTGACGATGCGGCGATGGGCATCGTGTTCCGCCGGCAGGATATTGCGCAGCTGACGCACCAGCGTGCGTTCGGCGATAAGCACCGTCCCCCACAGATTGCGCGCCTCGACGAAGCGGCTGTAGCTGGCGCTGTTGCGAAAGCCGAGGAAAATCGCAATCGCAATCCCCAGCAGGCTGAACGGCGCCACGGTTAAGTGGATCCCCAGCTGTTCGTACCATTGATAGCTGATAATGGCGATGATCGACATCAGCACATTTAGCAGCAGGCGAAAGATGATTTTCGACAGCACGGAGCCGTGCCAGTCAAATAGGCGAAGAAACCAGTGTTGTTCTGGCCGAATGATCATTGTCTGACTTCCTGAATTACCGCTCTGGTCATTATCTCTGAATACAGAATAGAGATTATCTATGAGCCGATTGGTTTATTTTATCGTTAACTGCGATGGGCAGATCTGCGCCATTATTTAGCGATGGTAATGGCGTTTTTAGTATGGGCCTTTTTTATATTTCAGGCAATCAATGCGCCAGCAATAATGGCTCAGAAGAAAAAATAACCGCTGAGCCAATTCATTTTTCCGCTTATGCTACCGGGTGTATCAGACCGCTTTCGTCAACCCCTGCGCTTCGCAGGGATCGAGATGCACCATCACATTAAGCACCGGATGCTGCGCCAGCACCCGCTCCCGCGCGTGACGGGCAATCTGATGCCCTTCGGCTACCGACATCTCGCCAGCCACCTCGAGATGGACATCCACCAGCACCAGATCCCCCGCCTTACGGGTTTTCAGATCGTGGAGGCCCGCCACGCCCGGCGTGGTTCGCAGCGTATCGGCGATCGCCTGCTGCATCTCTTCATCAACCGCACGGTCCATTAAATCATGCAGCGCGCTGACGGCGAAACGATAGCCCATGCGCGCAATCAGCAGCCCCACCGCCAGCGCGGCGAGCGGGTCGAACCAGGCGAACCCGGCCAGATTACCGATAATCCCCAGGGCCACCACCAGGGAGGATGCGGCGTCAGAGCGGGCATGCCAGGCATTGGCGATAAGCAGCGACGAATTCAGCCGCCTGGCGGCCGCCAGCATATAGCGAAACAGCCCCTCCTTGACGGCCAGCGCCACCAGCGCCATCCACAGCGCCGCGCTGTGCACCGGCGGAATAGTTTGCGGTTGCGCGAGATGGCCCGCCGCGGACCATAGCATGCCACCCCCGACGAGCAGCAGCATCGCGCCGATGATTAGGGAGGCGCCGTTCTCATAGCGCCAGTGGCCATAGTGGTGATCGTGGTCAGACGGTCGACGGCTCTTTTTATTCGCCATCAATACCACGCCATCGGCGACCAGATCGGAAAAAGAGTGCATTCCGTCAGCAATTAATCCCTGAGAGCCGGAAAATATTCCCACGACTACCTGTAAGGCAGAAAGGAAAATATTAACCACCACGCTTACAAGGGTACTCTTTCGCGCCTGCACCGAACGCTCATGATATTTATTATCATTTTCAAAATTATGTTGTGTCATTATTTCTCTCCCTTTGTGAGCGAGAAGAATAAACTGACAAACTGAGTTTATGCTTAACAATATAAAAGCCATTGCCTTGCCGTTTAACGATATCGCGGCGGTCGGTAATGACTATTTACTGTATGTGCCGTTGGAACGCTGCAACCTTGCGCCTATGAACTATCTTTTGAAGGGTGGCCACAGGTCGGGCCACTTTAGCTTAGCCACCACAGGAGTCAGCGATGTCACATAACAAACCATCCCGGCTGCGTTTCGCCATTAATCTGGGCAATGCGGTCCTGGCCCATCTCGGGGAGACAGGAAAGCCAGCGGGCATCACCGTCGAGCTCAGCCATCGGCTGGCGACGCGCTGGGGCGTCAGCGCCGAATTCGTTCCCTATCCTGCCGCGGGTAAAGTGGTGGCTGACGCCGGTGGCGAGCACTGGGATATTGCCTTTCTGGCCATCGATCCGGCGCGGGAAGCCACCCTGCGCTTTACCTCGCCCTATATCACCATCCAGGGCACCGCGCTGGTCAGCGTTGATTCGCCCTGCCAGAGCGTGGCCGACATGGATCGCCCGGCAACCACCATTAACGTCGGACAAAACGCCGCATACGATCTATGGCTAACCCGCCATCTGCAGCACGCCAGCCTGCATCGCCTTCCCTCTTCGCAGGAGGCAATCGACGCCTTCCTCGCCGGTGAAGGGGATATGGTCGCCGGTATCCGCCAGCCGCTGGAGGCGACAGCCCGTCAGCACGCCGGGGTGCGGGTACTGGCGGATAATTTTACCGAGATCCAGCAGGCCATCTGCGTCGCCCGGGCGGACGTGGACCGTTTTCACGCGGTAAACGACGCGCTTAGCGAGTGGCGGGCGGATGGCAGTCTGCTGGCGCTGATTGCCGGTCACCTGGGCCAAGCGAACTGAATCACGCCTCCGTCATCCGGCGCATGGCGCAATGCCAGGCGCCGTTGCGTACCGAGGCGCGCAGTACGCGGGCCACGCCATGCACCATCAGGCGCGTCGTGCGCCGCTGCAGCGGCGTGAGCGACAATCCCAGCATCTCCTGCGCCCATTCCGGCAAAAGGTCAATTCCTGCGTTCATCATCACCCGGCCGACCGGCTGGCTCATCCGCCCCGGCAGACGGGTGGAGAGCAGCACCTGAGCTACCTCCCGGGTACGTTCGTCGCAGCGCAGTCGCGGGCGCATCGCCTCGAGATAGTCCGCCACCTCCTGCGGTGTCTGAGGGATATCCCGAGCCCCCAGCCGCCGGGCGATTTCCGCCGACTCACGAAAATAGTCCTCCTGGCGCTCGGGACTGACCACCGTCCGCTTGTAGCGCAGGTGGGAGGCCATAAAGCAACTGCACTCGGCGACGTGCACCCAGGTTAACAGCGCCGGGTCGCTCGCCTGATACGGGGTTCCGTCCTTATCCACCCCGGCGATCCGCTGATGGATCCCCTGTACTTTGGCGATTAGCCGTTCGGCGTCGGGGGTAGTGGCAAAAGTGGTGGCAGAAATAAACTGGCTGGTGCGGCGCAGGCGACCCAAAATATCCTCGCGAAAACGAGAGTGATCCCAGACGCCGGCCAGCGCCAGAGGATGCAGCATCTGCAGCAACAGCGCGCTAATGCCGCCGCAGAGCATCGAGGTAAAATCGCCGTGCACCTGCCAGATGGCCGACTGGGGACCAAACAGCCCCGGCTCTCCTTTGGGTCGTTCAAAGTCGATCTCTTTTAGCGCCATGCCGGTCAGGCCGAGCACCTGCGCCTCGATCATCCGGCGAATGCCGATCATGATGGTATCCCTTACGTGCAACTAAAGGACAAAAGATACCACTGTTGGACAGCATTGGGAGAGATATTGCGGAAAGAGTGCCCGCAGCACGCGGGCACGACGGCTTACGGATTCAGCTGGTAATCGAGGGTAATGTTGGCCTTCAGCACCTGCGATACCGGGCAGCCTGCTTTCGCTTTCTGGATGATCTCATCGAACGCCGCCGGAGACACGTCCGGCAGGACGATCTGGCTTTGCAGCGCGATATCGGTAATCGCAAAGCCGCCGTCGGTTTTATTGAGGGTGACCACTGCGGTAGTGTCAATGGACGTTGCGGTATATCCCTCTTCGCTGAGCATCAGCGACAGGGCCATCGAAAAGCAGGCGGCATGTGCAGCGCCGATCAGCTCCTCAGGGTTAGTGCCCTTCACCCCCTCAAAACGGGTGTTAAATCCGTAGGGCTGCTGGCTCAGCGCCCCGCTTTCTGTCGACACGGTGCCTTTGCCATGCTTCAGGTCGCCTTCCCAGTGCGCTAGCCCTTTCTTATGAATCGCCATTTGATTCCTCCTGTAGTGATGTCGAACAAAAAGTATAGTGCGTGATGCCGAAGCTGCGTCTTTTTGCAGCCTCTGGCCCCCACGTTCCCCTGGTTTTCGTGTCGTTGGTGAGGCAGGGCGACGCTATCGGCCATCCTGCGGATGCCAGGGATCGGATTTGTCATCCTTGCTGTCGTCCCGTTTACGCGGAACTTCGCCCTGCTCTCCGGGCGCCTCACGGGCAGGTTGCTTACCGCGCTCTTCGTCTTGCGAGTGAGAAAAGGTGCTCATATCGACGTGCTCCGCTTACTTAGGCGACTGCTTGAGCAGACGATCGATTCGCACGACCGGCGGCGTCATTTTGCGATCCAGACTGCCGTTGATATTGACCAGATCGTCTGGCTCTACGTGTTGTTCGTTAAACGCGGCGACCGGGATAATAACGGTGATGGTGCCGCTTTTATCACGAAACTGATAACGGTCATCTCCCTGCCGCTTGAGCAGATTGCCGCGCAGCGAAACGGTCGCGCCATCGTGCATGGTTTTCGCCTGCTCAACGGTCATGATCCGGCCATCCTCGACGCCGCGATAGCCGTCATCGAGTTTGTGCGGCGGCGGCGGCGCGGCATCCTGGCTAAACCCTCCCTTATCGTCCGCCTGCGCGACACCTACGGCAAACAGACATGCCATGGCCAATGCTAGTTTTTTCATCATGCCTCCGTTTTTTGCTGACGATGAGAATAAAGCCTGGCTGATGCTGGCCATTTTTACAAAGTCAATTGTTCTGATATCGTCTAATATAAGAATGTCCTTATCGTTACGCTCCTGGCGAAACGAAACGCGGGGAAAATATTAATGATTAAGAATCAACAGCCTTGTCCTATCGTCGATGAGAATGAACGCTCCTTACGCTTTGAATATCGTTTCCGCCGCTATGGGATAATTGTTTTGAGTCTCATCATTCTTACCGCGTTAAGCGGCCTGTGGTCCTCCGGTTATTTCAGTGAAGCACACAGGGAAACTAGTGGAGGCGAATTAAGCGTCGATTATCAGCGCTATGCCAGGCTGATGAGTGAAACCGAGTTTAATATTCAGATTAAACCGGATACGGCCAGCGACACCATTATCAGCTTCGCCGCCCCGTTATTAACCCGCTACCAGATCGGTGATATCCGTCCGCAGCCGGATAAAATGTATAGCGCCGACGGGAAATTACATCTCGTCTATCAGCGGTCGACCCCGCCTTCACCGATATCTGTGTGGTTAGCCGTTACCCCAAAAACGGCCGGTAATATCTCCCTGCAGGCGGTAGTTAACGATCGCTATTCTGTAACCTGGCAGCAGTTTGTCTATCCGTAGGAGTCGCTATGGAAATGGTCCTTAGAGCCGCAGCAATCTATCTGATCCTGTTGATTATTTTTAAGATTGCCGGCAGAAGAACCCTGATGCAATTAACCAACTTTGACCTGATACTGTTGCTGATTATCAGCGAAGCCACCCAGCAGGCGATGCTCAGCACAGACTATTCGGTTACCGGGTCGATGCTGACTATCGTCACCCTGGTTAGTATTGATATTTTGTTCGGCTATATTAAGAAAAAATTTGCTCAGGCAGAAAATTTTCTCGATGGTACGCCGGTTATCGTGGTGGAAAATGGTGCTGTCATCGACGAGAAGATTAAGCTCGTCAATATCTCTGTCGATGATATCCTGCTGGCGGCCAGGCAGCACCATGGCATTTATGAATTGAAAGCGATCAAATTCGCTATTCTCGAGCGTAACGGCCAGATATCCATTATTCCTGAGCAGGAATAGTATCGGCTTCGCTATTTATCACGCTCCGGTTGTTTATCACCTGATTCCGGAGCGCGAGTGGCGTCATCCTCTTCTTTTTCACCGTTAACAACGTTCAACATTAACATTTTTCCTCCTCGCTGGTTGTCAGGGATCCTACAAATTATAGAACGCCTTCGCCGAAGTATGTAGGATCTGCCGAAACTAACCAGGAGATGCCGCCTGATTCACATTGCGCTTATTCCAGGATATTTCCCACCTCGTCATTGCCATTGGTGAGAAATAATTAACCGATCCGTACAGTCAATATTGTGAAAGCCAAAACATAATGAGGTCACTATGTCTGTGATGGTTATTACCGGTGGAACCGCGGGAGCGGGCAAAGCTACCGCGCTGCGTTTCGCCCGCGCTGGATATCACGTGGCGCTGATCGCCCGAGACGAAACGGGTTTGCAGGAGACGCGACAGGCCTGTGAACGGTTTGGCATTAAAACGCTGGCTATTAGCGCCGATGTCGTCGATGCCGGGGCGCTGCAGCGCGCCGCCGCCGAGGTGGAAACCACCCTCGGGGCAATCGACGTCTGGATCAACAACGCCATGACCACCGTGCTGGCGCCCTTTCGTCAGATGAGCGAGGAGGAGTTTCGCCGGGTGACGGAGGTGACCTATCTCGGGTACGTGAACGGCACCCGCGCGGCGCTGGAGGTCATGATCCCCCGGGATCGGGGGGTGATTATTCAGGCCGGCTCGGCGCTGGCCTGGCGTTCAATCCCACTGCAGTCGGCTTACTGCGGAGCGAAAGCGGCGATCCGCGGCTTTACCGATGCCGTGCGAACCGAACTGATGCATGAGAAAAGCCACATCCAGTTGACCATGGTGCAACTGCCGGGGATGAACACCGCCCAGTTTGGCTGGGCGCGAAACAAAATGGATCAGGCCATGCAGCCGGTGCCCCCGGTCTATCAGCCGGAAGTCGCCGCCGAGGCTATTTACAGCGTCATCCAGCGCCCGGTCAACGAGCTGTGGGTCGGAAAAAGCACCATCCAGTCGATCCTCGGCCAGGTCTTCTTCCCTCGCCTGCTCGATCGGCTGATGGTGAAAAAAGCGTGGGAGGGACAGTTTACCGGTCAGCCAAAGTCGTCAGACCAACAGGACGACCTGTTCACGCCGGTGCGCGGCAATCATCCGGGCCACGGCCCCTTTAACGATGGCGCACGGCGTAAAGCAGTCACCATCAGCGCCGATCTCCCGGGTAAAGTCGCCGCCGGCGTCGGGGTAGCGGTGGCGACGATGGCGCTGCGGGCGTTGTTCCGTCGTTCCGGAAAACGGCGCTAACTCAGGCTGCGGCTGAACCAACGGTAACCATACCCGGAGAGTGCCAGCCGCGCATCTTTCCCGCCGTGCAGCCCATCCTGATAGAGCTTATCTTCCAGAATTGGGCTCCAGTAGCCCTCGGCCAGCGGCGGGAGCAGGACCTCTACCGCCTGCTGGCTGCAGTTGGCCAGCATCAGTACCTCCCGCGATTCGCTGCGATAGAGCAAGCCCAGCACCGCGTCGGGCTTTAGGGTAAGGAGAGTAAAAGGGAGGGATCCCGGTTCAGTATATTCCGTGCGCGCCAATACCATATTGCGTACCCGATGCAGCAGCGACCTGGGATGGCGCAGCGCCGTTTCAACATTGATCCGTTGGTAGCGGAACCGCCCGCTGGCCACCGGTTTTACCGGCAAATCATCCCGCGCCGCCCGGGAAAAGCCGGCGTTGGCCGCGGCCGACCACTGCATCGGCGTTCTGACCGCGTAGCGCTCCGGTAAGGAGAGATCGTCACCCATGCCAATCTCGTCGCCATAGCGCATCACCGGCACGCCGGGCAGCGCCAGCAGGATAGCATGGGCTAACGCTATGCGTCGGGTATCGCCGTCCAGCATCGGCGCCAGTCTTCGGCGTACGCCGCGCTGGTAAACGGACATCGATTTATCAGGGGCAAAGGTGCGGATAACCTGGCGCTTGTTGCGCTCGCCAATCCCCTCAAGATCCAGTTCATCATGGTTGCGCAGCCAGTTGACGAAGCAGCACCCGTCCGGCGGGGTCACCATCGCCTGCAGGGCCTTCACCACCGGCGCGGCGCGCTGCTGCGCCAGGCTGAGGTAGAGGTATTTGTTAAGCCAGAAATTAAGCACCATCTGCAGCCGATCGCCCTGGCCGAAATAATGACGGTAATCTTCTACCGCGACGTCCACTTCACCCAGGAGTATCGCATCGGGATTGAGGCGCTGTACAACCTGCCGGAGATGGGTCAGCAGCGGGTAGCCGCGCGTCTCGTCGCCCTTTCCGGCCTGCTTGACCAGATGTGACGCGGCATCGAGACGAAAGCCAGACACCCCAGCCTGCAGCCAGAAGGTGATAATGTTTTCGATTTCAGCGATCACCGGCGGATGGGCGAGATTCAGGTCGGGCTCGTGGTGATAAAACATGTGGCGATAATATTGCCCAGCCTGTTCGTCCCAGCGCCAGACGCTCTCCTCAACGCCGGGAAACATGGGAGGATCGTCGTTTTCCGGCGGCCGATCGGCCCACAGATAATACGGCCGCCACGGCGACCGGGGATCGCGTCGCGCCGCCTGGAACCACGGGTGCTGCGCGGAGGTGTGCTGGATCACCAGCTCAACGATCACCCGCAGTCCCAGCTCGCGGGCGCGGGCAATCAGCTCAATCACGTCAGCGATAGTGCCGAACCGCGGATCGGGCTGCAGATGATCGCTGATATCATAGCCATCATCCTGCAGAGGAGTGAGATAGAACGGAGTCAGCCAGAGCACCGTCGCTCCGAGGCTGCGAATGTAGTGTAGCTTTTGGCGAATGCCCGCGAGATCGCCAAAACCATCGCCATTGGCATCATAAAAGAGCGAACTGTCAACCTGATAGATGACCGCTCTGTGAAACCACTCTTCCCGTTGCATCACTCTCACCTCGCGTTCTGCCCGTCCCTGTCAGCCGCCTCAGCGCGATCCGGACCCCGCCCTGGCCTTCGCGCGCGGTTTGCCGACAGGCGATACGGGATTGCGTTCCGCTGGTAGCATCCTGTTCGCTACCGCGTCCACCAGCGCCTGCTGCCTGGCGGTTAATACCAGCGGAACCTGTTCCTCGGCGGCGAGGAGCGCGATGGTTTGCCGTTTGACCATAGCGTTCTCCGGCGGCTTAATGCCCGGCCTCAACGCCAGGCATATCGGTATCCATAAGATATTGCCCGGTCAGCGCTGGCAGATAATGGAGCAGCCAATCAGCCATTCCTCTCTCTTCAGCCAGGATACCCTCCAGTGTATGCATCGCGCTGTGGTCGCCTACTCTTTTCGCCGCCGTTAATAAAGCGGTATAGCAGGCGACCTCAAAATGGGCAAAAACGTAGGCAGTGATAATCACTTTAATAACCTCATCACCGGGCAGCATGATGCCAATGGTCTGTCCTAACGCCGCCACCCGGCTCATCGCATCCTTCAGCGCGGAGCGGGAAATATGGTTGCGGGCGATGATATCCTGCAGGGCGGACAATTGCCGTCGGGTTTCATAGAGATGTTGTTCAAGGCGGGTGCGTAACTGCGGTTCATTATCGAGGCGTCTGATGGTGGCCACCAGCAGCGACTCAGCCTGTTTTTCCATGGCATGCGCATCGCGAAGCCAGTTGTGATAATTTTCGATATCCGTCATATACACCTCTGATCATTAACCTTTTATTTTGACGTGGAATCTTCACTCTCTTCCGCCGCCTGGTCAGCTCGCGCTGCGCTATATCCGGATAAATGGCCAACAATATTGGCATAAATACTGATGAGAATGACCCACAGTACGCTGTCTTTCCACCAGATTAACGAGGGTATCGCCAGACCCACCCACATAACGGCGGCGACAAGATGACAGCGCTTAATAAACACTGGCGTCAACTTCATTTTATTACCTTAGGACCGAACAATATTGAGCGACCATTTTATCGACGCTCTGACCGCTGCGTCAGGCGCTAAACCTTACGCTGAAAATGTCTTTCTTTTGCCTAAGCATAAAAAAGAAAACAGCGTTGCGTATTGTCCCGTTCCGTTATTTTCTGTCTTTACCGTCCGGCTAATTTATTGCCGCTGCGGCCGTCTTTAATTGCTAGTGATGCGGCGATTTCCTCCTCACCTTTTAGTTTCCCCACATCGCGGATAATGAATGTCGTTATAGATAAATAAACCCTGAATATGCAGAAACCTGCGGACCATCTGGCCCACAGGTTTTGTCTCAACGCCGATTTGTCGGCGTCACAGCTCATCAGTCGCTAGCTGTCACCGGATTTACGACCGCCGCCATGACTGTTCTTACCACCCTTCTTACCGGCTTCGGATGCACGTTCAGGATCATTTTTAAAGTTCCCGCCGCTGTGCTGTCCGCCTTTACGCCCGGCTTCGGATGCTTTCTCACGATCTTCTGCAAAATTACCTGAACCGCCTCTATGCTCTGCCATAATTTTCACCTTTGGTTTGATCAATATCGGTTGGTAAATGGAAAATGACCCTGTTACAAATCATCGCCCTCGATATCTAACACTAGAGGAATGCCTGCAGGAGTCAAATTAATTTCAGATACCCATCCGCGCACTGACAAAATAAAGCTTTACTAACGAAGCGGTAAGATAAAATATACCTCACACAACTCCTTTATTTGACGTAGGTTATGTTCACCGGCGGGTAAAACAGAAACGTCCAACGGCCGTTTGTAAAAAAATGCAAACGATTTAATGAATAAATATTTCTTTATCCCGCGGAACACAACCCCAGGAATATTACCCCTAAAGAGGTATTACTTTATAGACCATGGTTTGCGAATGAACATCTTCATCGTTTATTCAGGCAGCACCTTCATCGTAACTTGAGAAAAAGATCATGCGCGTTACGAAAATAGCCCTTGGCCCTTGATTAAGGATGGAATAATCCTAATTTAACGTCAGCAATAATAACGCAACGCTATCCCCCGAAATACGCCAAGGATCAGTCGGTTAAGGCATACCGTTACGCCTACGATTGGCCATTGACTGCGATGTTGCGAGTCATCCAGGGTCTGTCGCCAGGAGAAGCTGACCTATTCTTAGAGCTGGCCCGTTCTGTCTGAAGGAGATGACTATGCAAGATGAAAAACCGCCAATGAAGAAGTTACCCACCTCCATGTTGCCAGAAGAGACGGCTCCACGTCCGGAGTTCCCGGAGCAAGAACAAACCCCGCCGGGTCTGGATGCGGAAATGGAGCCATCCCCGGACCACGGTGAAACCAGCTACACCGGCTCCGGGCGACTGGCCGGTAAGAAAGCGTTAATTACCGGCGGCGACTCCGGTATTGGCCGTGCGGTGGCGATCGCCTTTGCCCGCGAAGGCGCCGACGTCGCGATAAACTATCTGCCCGAAGAGCAAAAGGATGCGGATGAAGTTATCGCCCTGATCAAAGCCGAAGGGCGCACCGCGGTGGCCCTCCCGGGTGATATTCGCTCCGAATCCTTCTGCCAGTCGCTGGTGGCCGACGCGGTGGAACAGCTGGGAGGTCTGAGCATCCTGGTTAATAACGCCGGGCGTCAGCAATACTGTGAAACCCTTGAGGAACTCACTACCGAAGATTTCGACGCTACCTTCAAAACCAACGTCTACGCGCCGTTCTGGATCACCCGCGCCGCACTGCCTCACCTCCAGGCCGGAAGCGCGATTATCAATACCACCTCGGTGCAGGCGTATAAACCCAGCCCGATCCTGCTCGATTATGCGCAGACCAAAGCCTGTCTCGCGATCTTCACTAAATCGCTGGCTAAACAGGTGGCGAAACGAGGCATTCGCGTAAACGCCGTAGCGCCTGGCCCTTACTGGACGGTGCTGCAATCCAGCGGCGGCCAGCCGGACGAGAAGGTGAAACAGTTTGGCAAAGACACGCCGATGGGGCGCCCGGGGCAACCGGTAGAGATCGCCCCGCTGTATGTCACCCTGGCATCCGATGCCTGCTCATATACCTCCGGACAGGTGTGGTGCTCTGACGGCGGGGATGGTGTGGTCTAAGCCTCCCGGCATACCGACGCGCGCCAGCGCGCGCCGGTATTTTCCCGGCCAACCCTTGCGGCTATATACTGGCCCCTCGCCTCCCGGTTGCGGCAATTTTTTCTTTCCTGCACTCCGCTACTCTGGCCGCATGCTATGATGTCCGCCCGCCGCTGTGCGCTAACCCTGGCCCCGACGCCACCCCTGAGGACGACAGATGAGTAATGACATCCCCCTGAAATTTTATGACATCGTGGACGAATACGAGACCGAAGCGGCTGCGCCGGTAAAGGATGAAGAACGCGATGCGCTGGCGCGCTATTTCCAACTGCTGATTGCGCGGTTAACTAATAACGAAGAGATTGACGAAGAGGCGCAGCGAGAAATGGCCCGCGAGGCGGCCATTAACGAAAACCGCATTGACGATATCGCTAATTTTCTTAATCAGTGGGGCAACGAATAAAGCTCAACGTCAGCCTACCGGCGGAATTGCCTTCCGCCGGTGCTGCCTGGGCACGAAGCGCCTAGACTCAGCCGTGGCCAGTCTCCTCTCCCAGACGCCTCTGCAGCGCATCAAGAAATAGCGGTAATCCGTCAGGTTGGTAGTCGCGGGAAAGATAGATGCCGTAAACGCTCAACGCCTTTGGCGTCCACTCCGGAAGCACCACCTCCAGCGTGCCGCTGTCAATCGCGCCCCGGGCCTCCAGTTCGGGAAGCATCGCAATGCCGCACCCGGCAACCGCCGCCTCCAGCAGCAATGAAGATATCCCTGCGCTCAGATTACCGTTCACCGCCACCGACGCTTCCCGCCCCTGCGCATCGCTGAACTGCCAGTGCTGGCTGGCGAAATGGCTGTATAGCAGGCAGTTATGTCGTTGCAGATCGTCGGGCGTCGTCAACGGGCCATGCTGGCGCATCCAGCGCGGCGCGGCGCAGAGCAGCGAACGGCACACTCCGAGGCGACGAGCGATGGCCCCCGCTTCCGGGTTGTCGGTAATGCGAATGGCCACGTCGATACGCTCGCCGATCAGGCTGACCGGATGGTTATTGATATCCAGCTCCAGGCGCAGTAGTGGATAGCGGGCGAGAAAGTCCGGCAGCAGCGGAGAGATCAGCTGCATGGCGGTAAAGTGCGCGCAGGCGACGCGCAGTGTGCCGCTAGGATCGGCCCGCTGACGCTCGCCGGCGATTTCATCGGCGATCCGCGTCAAACCGCGGGTCTTGAGCAATACCTTCTCCCCGGCCGGGGTCAGCGTCAGCCGCCGGGTTGAGCGATGGATCAGCCGGGCGCCGGCCCAGCTCTCCATTTGTTCCAGATAACGGCTCACCATCGGGCGCGACATACCCAGCGCCCGCGCCGCGGCGCTAAGACTTCCCAGCTCGCAGATGCGCAGATACACCTGCGCAGCAATCACCCTGTCCATCACTCCCCCTGATCTGCACGTTTTATGAAACTCAGCATCTCTTGTTTCAGGAATTTTATCAAATAGCGAAATCCGTACAATGGAACGCATTCACCTGTTACTGAGAATAAATCATGAAATTATCTGCCCTTGCTGTTGCTACCGCCCTGTTCAGCGGCGCGGTCTTCGCGGCGCCTCTGACGCTGCAAACTTACAACCCGCAGGAAAAAGGACTTTTTGCCGTCAACTCGACCCTCGTTTCCGGTCCGCATGAAGCGGTACTTTTCGACGCGCAGTTCAGCGTCAAAGATGGGGAAAAGCTGGTGGAGATGATCAAGAAAAACGGCAAACCGCTATCGCGGATTGTGATCACCTCTGGCGATCCGGATTTCTATTTTGGTCTTGAGCCGCTGGTAAAAGCCTTCCCGCAGGCGGAGGTGGTCGCCACGCCGGAGGTCGTCAAACATATTGCAGCCACCAAAGCGGCCAAACTGGCGTACTGGGGCCCGCAAATGAAAGACGGCGCGCCGTCGCAGGTGTATGTCCCACAGGCGCTGGAGGCCAACAGCTTTACCATCGATGGCGAGAAAGTGACCATCATGCAGCCGCATGACTACGCGGCGTTCGTCTGGATCCGGGCGAACAAAACGATCCTCGGCGGCACCGGCGTGGCGTGGGGTATGCATCTCTGGACCGCCGACACCCAGACGCCGGCCAGTCGTCAGCAATGGCGTAATACGCTGGACCAGATGATCGCCCTGCACCCGCAGCGGGTGATCCCGGGTCATTATCTCGGCACCCCGCCGGAGGGAGACAGCGCGGTGCGCTTTACAAAAACTTATCTCCAGCAGTTCGAGCAGGCGCTGAAGACGCATTCGGATTCGGCCGGGGTGATCAAGGCGATGGAGGCACAGTGGCCGGGCCTGGCGGAGACCAGCTCGCTGGAGTTAAGCGCCAAAGTTAATACCGGTGAGATGAAGTGGTGACCCCTGCGGCGCGCAAGGAGGACTGTTCTTAATCTGGCTCCCCAGGGTTGCTATTACCGAGAAAATGGACCACCCTACCTGTGGCCGCACAAAAAACGCGCGGCCGACTTTGGGTTACATTTCATCCGGTCATTACCGGGTTTGCCCTTGAAACCAGAACAGGATAAAGGAGTCAGAATGAAATCGAACCATCAGGCACGTCATCTTCTCGGTCTGAACTATAAGCTTTCCCGGCAGAAAAAAGTGGTGCTGGAAGGCGATGAAGAAACCACCATCAACCACATCCATGCTACCGGCCGCAAACGCCGCGGTGGTTAATTTTCAGCCTGAGTGATGATAAACAACACCGTCCTGTTGCCAGGATGGTGTTTTTTTATGGCAATTGACTGCTTGTTTACCCGCTTGAAGACCTTCTGCTCTATACTCTGCCCGCTGCTTTCCACCCGCCCTTCGCTTATCGCCGCGCCGGGACTGTGGTCATGATCAAGGAGTTAGTGCGATGCAATTTACCCATAAGAAAAACCGTTCCCTGTACATCCCCTACGCGGGTCCCGTTCTGCTTGAATTCCCCCTGCTCAACAAGGGAAGCGCCTTCAGTATGGAAGAGCGCAGCAATTTCAACCTGCTCGGCCTGCTGCCGGAAGTGGTTGAAACTATCGAAGAGCAAGCGGAACGCGCCTGGATCCAGTATCAGGGATTCAAAACTGAAATCGACAAACATATTTATCTGCGTAACATCCAGGACACCAACGAAACCCTGTTTTATCGCCTGATCGGCAACCACCTTGAAGAGATGATGCCGGTTATCTATACCCCGACGGTAGGCGCGGCCTGCGAACGGTTCTCCGAGATCTATCGTCGCGCCCGCGGCGTCTTTATCTCCTACCAGAATCGCCATAACCTTGACGACATCCTGCAGAACGTCCCGAACCACAACGTGAAAGTGATTGTGGTCACCGATGGCGAGCGCATTCTCGGCCTCGGCGACCAGGGAATCGGCGGAATGGGGATCCCGATCGGTAAACTGTCGCTGTACACCACCTGCGGCGGCATCAGCCCGGCTTACACCCTGCCAATCGTGCTGGACGTCGGAACAAACAACCAGCAGCTGCTCGACGATCCGCTGTATATGGGCTGGCGCCACCCACGCATTACCGACGACGAGTACTATCAGTTCGTTGACGACGTGATCCAGGCGATTAAGGCCCGCTGGCCGGACGTGCTGCTGCAGTTTGAAGATTTTGCGCAAAAGAACGCCATGCCGCTGCTCAACCGCTACCGCAATGAAATCTGCTCGTTTAACGACGATATTCAGGGCACCGCGGCGGTGACCGTCGGGACGCTGATCGCCGCCAGCCGCGGCGCCGGAAGCCAGCTGAGCGAGCAAAAAATCGTCTTTCTCGGCGCGGGTTCGGCCGGCTGCGGTATCGCTGAACAGATTATCGCCCAGATCGTCCGCGAAGGACTCAGCGAAGAAGAGGCCCGCCAGCGCGTGTTTATGGTTGACCGCTTCGGCCTGTTAACCGACGGCATGCCTAATCTGCTACCGTTCCAGAACAAGCTGGTGCAAAAGCGTGAGCAGCTGCAGAGCTGGGATACCACCAGCGAGGCGCTGTCCCTGCTGGAAGTAGTGCGCAACGTGAAGCCGAACATCCTGATCGGCGTCTCGGGTCAGCCGGGACTGTTCACGGAAGAGATTATCCGCGAGATGCACAAGCACTGCCCGCGGCCGATCGTGATGCCGCTCTCCAACCCAACCTCACGGGTGGAAGCGACGCCGCAGAATATCCTGAGCTGGACCGACGGCGAGGCGCTGGTCGCCACCGGCAGTCCATTCTCCCCGGTTACCGTGAAAGGCAAGCAGTATCCCATCGCCCAGTGCAATAACTCCTATATCTTCCCGGGTATTGGACTGGGGGTGATCGCCTCCGGCGCGTCGCGGGTCACCGACGAGATGCTGATGGCTGCCAGCGAAACCCTGGCGCAGCACTCGCCGCTGGTCAACAACGGCGAAGGTCCGGTGCTGCCGGAGCTGAAGGATATCCAGACCGTCTCACGGGCAATTGCCTTCGCGGTCGGCAAGGTGGCCCAGGAGCAAGGCGTGGCGGTGAAAACTTCCGCTGAAGCGCTGCTGCAAGCGATCAGCGATAATTTCTGGCTACCGGAATATCGCAATTATCGCCGCACCTCGATTTAATCACGCTCACCGGGTCGACATATCGGCCCGGTTTTTAATAACGTCAGAATAATACCTCCCGCCACAGAAACGTTTTTTCCGCCTATATACATTCATCGTAAAAATATAAAACGGATAGCATTTGCCGCGCGCCCTCCGCTGTGCAAAATAGTTGTTTCTCACCCCCTCACAACGGAATGTGAAATGCTAAAATTAACCCCTGGCGCGAATAAAGCGAATGCGATTCTGATCCGTATTGTCTTGTTTCTTATCGGAGGTATCGCCATCATCACCGGAATGTGCCTCTTCAGCGGCGATATGTGGATGCTCACCCCGCGGGCGGAACAGTATCAGCCCGCCACCGGCGATCTGGTGGATGTCGTCATCTATGAACCGAGTAAATTTTTCTTCGCTCTGCTCTACGTGTTTATTATTACCCTGGTCTGGCTGTTGGCGGTACGTAAAATCCCCTGGCGGCCGATACAGCATCCTATATTACCGCTGATGGTACTGATTGCCGCCGGGATATTTATTTTCCTCCACCCGGAGGTCACCCCGGGTCGGGATGCCAGTATTCAGTACGGTAAACACAACATTTCTTACACTGCCATTTTCTGGAGCAAAACTAATTCAGATCGACATGTCACTCAACCCTCTAAATATGAAATTTTTGTTGAAGCGAAAGATCCCCGCTGGCTTATCGACAGAAACAATCTTGGCCGCGCCTGGCGCTGTGAAGTCAAGCGGCATACCCAGTTTTACACCCTGTCATTCAATGAGGGCTGGTTTCCGGACGGCGATCCGCAGGTCATGGCCCGCCAGTGTACTCAGGTAAGCGATCTGAATGCGCTCAGTGAAACGGCAATCATGATTGCCCGCCCGATCGCCACCGTCCCTGTGGAGGCACCGTAAATGAGCCAGCAAAAAAATGGTTCTGCAACCATGTTCTGGCAAACACATAAGCCCTCTGCGCCAACCCGGCATCGTAGACAAAGGCGGCGCAGGTGACAGCTGGCGGGGCCCCCTGCCAGTTTTGTCACTGGCGCGCTTTCCCTTTCCCCACTACACTGCCATCACCCATCCACTTACTGAATAAAAAAGGAGGCCCCCCATGCTGTATTGTGAAATGTTTATTGTTTCACATGCCTTAGGCAATTGCGCCAGCTCAAGCGTTATCGGTATCGTGCTGCGATAACTATGGCTTGAGCGAAGACCCTTCACGCAATCCCTTCTCTCCGGCTTACCGGGTTATCGTCAGCGAGTTTTGACGAGGCATTTGCATGCCTGTAACTCTTGAGTAAGTTGACTATGAGTACATTACTAACTGCCCATGCGCTCCACGTGGAGACGGCTTTTGGGCCGCTGTTTAACTCCCTCTCCTTCACCCTGAAGAAAGGCGACCGGATCGGTCTCATCGGCCATAACGGTTGCGGCAAAAGCACCCTGCTGCAAGTGCTGGACGGCACCCTCGCGCCCACCTCGGGCAGCGTCTCGCTCGCCGGTCAGTGTCTGATGGCCCGCGTTGAACAGCATCTGCCGGAGGCGCTGCATACGCAGTCGCTGCTGCAGGCGGTGCTGGCCCCATTACCCGCCGACGCGCGGGAAGCACAGCGCTGGCTGGCCGAGCGCCTGCTGGCGCAGATGGGCTTTACCCCGGCGGTGATGGAGCAGCAGACCGCCACCCTGAGTGGCGGCCAGCACACGCGTCTGCTGCTGGCCCGGGCGCTGATCCGCCAGCCTGATCTGCTCTTGTTGGATGAGCCGGGCAACCATCTCGATCTGCCCACCCTGCTGTGGCTGGAAAGCTTCCTGCAAACCTGGCAGGGGAGCTTTGTACTGGTGTCACACGACAACACCTTACTGGATGCTGTAACTAATGCGAGTTGGATCCTCCGTGACCAGACGCTACATTGCTTCGCCTTGCCCTGCAGCGCTGCCCGTCAGGCACTGCAGGAGCAGGATGAAAGCGCCGCGTTACGTCATAAGGCGGAGCAAAAAGAGATCGACCGGGTCAGCGCCAGCGCCCGGCGGCTGGCCACCTGGGGTCGGGTCTATGACAATGAAGATCTCGCCCGCAAAGCCAAACAGATGGAGAAGCAGGTCGCCCGCCTGAAAGACGAGCAGACCGAGCTCAGCGTCGGCCCGCCGTGGCGCCTGGTGTTACAGGGGGACGCCCTGCCGGCCGACCGCCTTTTGGAGATGGACACCCTTCCCGTCTCGCCCGCGCCGGGTCAGCCATCCCTCTTCACCACCGGCGTGGCGCGCCTGCGCAGCGGCGATCGCGTGGCCATCATGGGACGTAATGGCGGCGGCAAATCGTCCCTGCTGCGCCTGCTGTGGCAGCAGATGAACAAGGCATCGCCTCTCCCGGGGCTGCGCCTGCATCCCCGGTTGCCCCCCGGCTACTATGACCAGACGCTGGCGCAGTTGCCGGACGAGGCCAGCCTGCTCGAGGCCCTGACGCCGTTTGCCCCGTCGGCGGACACCCGTAAACGGGCGCTGATCGCCGCCGGGTTTGGCTGGGCGAGACATAGACAGAAGGTCAGCATCCTCAGCGGCGGCGAGCGATCGCGGCTGCTGTTCGTTGGCCTGTCGCTGGCGCGCTACAGTCTGCTGCTGCTGGATGAACCCACCAACCATCTTGATATGGAGGGTAAAGCGGCGCTGGCGCAGACGCTGCGTGATTACCCCGGCGGCGTGCTGCTGGTCAGTCATGACCGCCAGCTGATTAGCGAAAGCTGTAACCGCTTCTGGCTGATTGACAGCGCCGGGCTAACGGAGTGGCACAGCCTGGAGGAGGTCTATGCCCGTCTGCAGGCCGTGGCGCCCGCCCCGGACAGTCGGATCGCTTTGCAAAGTACACCCGCCGGGGCTGACGATGATGAGGAGGCGCTGCTGGCGCGGCTGATTGACCTGGAGCAGTGGCTGGCTGACGAAATGGCCCGCAAGCCAAAACATCAAAAGCCGTCACTGCAGGCACAGTGGCAAGAGGAGATTGCCCGCCTGCTTAACCAACTGACGTAATCTCCATGTCCCCCCACCGGCTAAGGCGCCACGCCCTTAGCCGGTGTTTCCGGACCGGGTAAATTGTTGCTCGGTCATTACCTTTCCCCACTGCTCCCCCTGCCATTCGCGGATTAAAGTGAAGCCAAAGGATTCATACAGTTTGCGGGCCGCGTCCAGCCCTTTAAAGGTCCACAGCTGCACCGCGCTAAACTGGCGACTATCGCAGAAAGCCATCGCCTCGCTGAGGAGCCGCCTGCCAATGCCGCTTCCCCGGCAGCTGTCATCGAGAATGAACCAGCGCAAATGCGCCTCCTGCTGGCCGAGGTCCTCGCCATCGATAGCCAGCGAGCCGACGATTTTCCCTTCGCGGATCGCCAGCCAGATCTGGTTGGCCGGGGAGGAGAGCCGGGTGGCAAATTCCGCTACGCCGCTGGCGACCTTGCCTTCAAAAAAAGCGCCAAAGTCATGATGACGGGCGTAATACTCCCCGTGCATCTGGGCTATCCGGCCGATCATCCCCGGCTGGTAGCCGGTCATCAACGAAATTTGCGGAGCCGTATCCGCGAGCGCGCTATCCCGACACTGCGCCAGCGCCCGGGCATAGGCCGCCAGTCCAGTGGCGACAGTTTGCTGCTGCGTCTCATCCAGATGGTCTAACGCCTCCACCACCTGACGGGTACCCCAGGCGTTAATTTTCGCCACCGTATCGTGCCCCTTTGCCGTCAGGGCGAGTGATTTCGCGCGCGCATCCTCCGCGCAAGGACGCTCCTCCAGCTCACCAGCCGCCAGCAGACGAGAGACCATCCGGCTGACGCTTGATTTTTCCAGTCCCAGCAACGTGACCAGCTGCGCGGCCGTCATCTCCCCCCTCATCGATACCTCAAGCAGGGTGTGCACCGCCGAAGGTGAATAATGGGTGGCGGCCAGCGTGGTGCTCATAAAGCCCAGCTCGCGCACCATTAACCGCGAGGCGGTACGAATCTGTTGGATTAAGGGGGTATCAGGCATAGCGGCGGGTCCAGAAAATGAAATGGTTGTACAATACAACCATCACCTTCATCCTGCGTCAAGATGCAATATGGTGGGATAAGCGTTGTCGTGTGACGTGTGATTTTGCCGCCATAGGGATCGTGAAAGCGAATGCCGCAGGCGCCGGACAGCGCCCGCGATGAATATTATTGCGGGTTCTTCGCCTTCCAGGCCTCCTAGGCCGATTTGATCTCCTGCTTCGCGGCCGCGGCGTCATTAAAGCCGGCCAGCTCGACCTTTTTACGCCCCTCCGGCAGTTCTTTATAGACCCGGAAGAAGGCCTCCAGCCGCTGCTGTTCTATTTTCGGCAGATCGGAGATGGTCTTGATGTCGTCGTAGGTCGGGTCAATTTTACTGGCCGGTACGGCGATGATTTTGTCGTCTTTCTCACCGCCGTCTATCATCTTCAGCACACCAATTGCCCGCAGCTTAATCAGCGTGCCCGGGGCCATCGGCGCGCGGGTATAAAACACCACGTCCAGCGGGTCGCCATCCCCGGCCAGCGACTGGGTCAGCGAGCCGTAGTTCGCCGGGTAGGCCACCGGCATCGACTGAAAGCGGTCGGCGACGATAAACCCCGTTTTAGCATCGGTTTCGTACTTAATGATCCCGCCCGTCGGGATCTCAGTGACGGCGTAAAATTCTTCCGGGTTGTTTTCCGGCTGGGGAAATTCCAGCACATTGTGGGCCTGGGCGGCGGCGGACAAAAGCAGACCGGCGGTGAGGATGGTTTTTACCAGATGCATTGTTGTATCACTCTGTTGTTATAAGAAATTGATGCGCAAAACAATAGATTCGAGTGATGACAAAAACATGACCATTCAGCGTCAATATTATTACCTACCAAATATAGCGATGTTGTCTGAATTTTGTGCTATCCCTGTAGCAAAAAGCCACATTCTGTACTAAGCGCCTTGTATTTTACCGCTCAGCGTCTAATCCTTATTGGGTACTATTGCATTAATTAAGTTAATCAATTCCCCCACAAGGAGACAGGCATGAAGGCAGCTGTTGTTACCCACGACCATCAGGTTAACGTCACGGAAAAAACGCTGCGCCCGCTGGAATACGGCGAAGCGCTGTTGAAAATGGAATGCTGCGGCGTGTGTCATACTGACCTGCACGTGAAAAACGGCGATTTTGGCGATAAAACCGGCGTCATTCTCGGCCATGAAGGGATCGGGGTGGTACAAAAAGTCGGCCCGGGCGTCACCTCCCTGAAGCCGGGCGACCGCGCCAGCGTGGCGTGGTTCTTCGAAGGCTGCGGCCACTGCGATTACTGTAACAGCGGCAACGAGACGCTCTGCCGCTCGGTGAAAAACGCCGGCTATACCGTCGATGGCGGCATGGCGGAGGAGTGCATCGTCACCGCCAACTACGCGGTAAAAGTTCCGGACGGCCTCGACTCCGCCGCCGCCAGCAGCATCACCTGCGCGGGCGTCACCACCTACAAAGCGGTCAAGGTCTCCCACATCAAACCGGGCCAGTGGATCGCCATCTACGGCCTCGGCGGGCTGGGTAACCTGGCGCTGCAGTATGCGAAGAATGTGTTTAACGCCAAAGTGATCGCTATCGACGTCAACGACGGACAGCTGGAGCTGGCGGCCTCGATGGGCGCCGACCTGACCATCAACTCCCGCAATGAAGATGCGGCGAAAGTGATTCAGGAAAAAACCGGCGGCGCCCACGCTGCGGTAGTAACCGCGGTGGCTAAAGCGGCCTTTAACTCGGCGGTGGATGCCGTTCGCGCCGGTGGCCGCGTGGTCGCGGTGGGCCTGCCGCCGGAGGCGATGAGCCTCGATATTCCGCGTCTGGTGCTGGACGGCATCGAAGTGGTCGGTTCGCTGGTCGGCACCCGTCAGGATCTGGTGGAAGCCTTTCAGTTTGCCGCCGAAGGCAAAGTGGTGCCGAAAGTCACCCTGCGTCCGCTGGAAGATATCAACGCTATCTTCAAAGAGATGGAGCAAGGTCAGATCCGCGGCCGTATGGTTATCGATCTGCGTAGCTAATCACCCGCGCCTCTCCCGTCCGGGAGAGGCGATCCCCCAGGCACGTCCTCTCGCTTCCCAACCCGGGAAGTAAATGCAATTTCCGCAAATGCTTAGCGCAATTCCTTGGTTCCTTTGTTTTTAGCCGCGCCCGATGATGGCAACACAATAGATAACAAAGGAATTCACCATGCATCGTCATTTTCGCCTGCCCGCGCTGGCCGCGCTGTTTCTCACCGGCGCCTTTTCCGTCTGGGCCGCCGACACGCCGGTTAAAGGCGGCACCTTAATTTATCTGGAGCAGCAACCGCACACCAATCTCTATCCGCCCGCCGGCGGATTTTACCCGAATGGCGGGATTCTCAATCAGATAACCGACAAGCTCACCTGGCAGAACCCGAAAACGCTGGAGATTGAGCCGTGGATCGCCGAGAGCTGGACCAGCAATGCCGATAAAACCGAGTACACTTTCCACCTGCGCAAAGGGGTCACTTTCTCAGATGGCACACCGCTGGACGCCGCCGCCGTCGCCAAAAACTTCGATACCTATGGTCTGGGAGATAAAGCCCATCGTCTGCCCGTCTCGGAGGTCATCAATAACTACCAGCGCAGCGAAGTGATCGACCCGCTGACGGTAAAATTCTACTTCAACAAGCCGTCGCCGGGCTTCCTGCAGGGAACCGCCACCATCGGCTCCGGTCTGGTATCTCTCAGCACCCTGCAGCGTAATTTTGAAGAGCTGGGCGATGCCCGACATATTATCGGCTCCGGCCCCTTCGTCGTGCAGGATGAAAAACCAGGCCGCGAGCTGACGCTGGTGGCGCGCAAGGATTACCAGTGGGGGCCGAAAAACATTGCCCAGCAGGGGCCCGCTAACCTCGACGGCATCACCTATATTGTGACGCCGGAAGACAGCGTGCGTATCGGCGCGCTGCTGGCAGGTCAGGCGGGCTTTATTCGCCAGGTGCAGGCCTACGATGAAAAGCAGGCTACCGATCAGGGATTTAAGATCTACGCTGCCCCTACCCGCGGGGTCAACGACAGTCTGAGCTTCCGCCCGGATAACCCACTGGTCGCCGACCTGCGGGTGCGTCAGGCCCTGCTCCATGCCACCAACGCCAGGCAGGTGGTGGAGACGCTATTCTCCGCTAACTACCCGCAAGCCACCTCCGTGCTGGCCAGCTCTGCCGCCGGCTATGTCAATCTCAGCGATAAACTCACCTTCGACCAGGCCAAAGCCCGGCAGTTGCTGGATGACGCCGGCTGGAAGCCCGCCGCCGACGGTATTCGCAGCAAAGACGGTCAGCGGCTGGCGCTGACCGTCTATGAGTCGCTGCCGCAGCCGCAAAATAAGGAAGTGCTGCAGCTGATCGCCCAGCAGTGGCGCCAGGTGGGTGTGGCGTTGACGGTCAAAGCCGGGGATGCCGGTAGCCGTACGCTGGATAACCTCGACCCGCAGAAAACCCCGCTCACCGTCTCAGAAGTGGGCCGCGCCGACCCGGATGTGGTGAAAAGTATGTTCTTCCCCAACAACCGCGATGCGCTGCTGCAGAAAGGCGGCTCCAGCGATAAAGTGCAGCGCTTCCGCGATGATAAGCTCAATGACCTGCTGACCGGCATCTCCGCGGCGGTTGAGCCGCAGCAGCGCTTGCAGTTAACCGGTGACGCCCAGCGCTATCTGATCGATAACGCCTATGTGATCCCTATTTTCGAAGAGCCGCAGGTGTTCGCCGGCGCGCCGTGGGTCAAAGGCGTCAGCTTCGAGGCCGTCGGTCGTCCGTCGTTCTACGGCGCGTGGCTGGACAAGCACTAAGAGGCCGGTTATGAGCGCTTATCTTCTGCGACGATTCGGCCAGGGGCTGCTGGTCCTGTGGGCGGCCTTTACCCTCACCTTTTTCCTGCTGCAGGTCCTGCCGGGGGATGCGGTGCTGATCAAGTTTCAGAACCCGGACCTTGGCCTGAGCCCGGCGCAAATTGCGGAGATGCGGCTGGCCTACGGCGCCGATAGCCCGCTGTGGCGCCAGTACCTGCACACGCTGCTGGCGATGCTGCACGGCGACTTCGGCTATTCCCTGCAGGCGGGTCTGGCGGTCAGCAGTCTGATTGCCAGCAACCTGCCGGATACCTTAAGCCTCGCGCTGCCGGCCTTCCTGCTGGCCGTGGCGCTGGCGTTCGCCCTCGCTTTCGCTTCGCGGCTGCCGGGGCTGCGCTGGCTGAGCAATTTTCTGCAGTCGCTACCGGTGCTGTTTATCTCTCTACCTACCTTTTGGTTGGGTATCGCCCTGATCCAGCTCTTCTCGTTTCAGTTGCGCTGGATCCCGGTGATCAACCCCGGCCCACTGGAAGGACTGATTTTACCGGTTATCGCCATCGCACTGCCCATTTCCGCCCCACTGGCGCAGATCCTGATGCGCAGCATGGATCAGGTGGCGGTTCAGCCCTTCGTCGCGGTCGCCCGCGCCAAGGGCATGAGCGAAACGGGCGTCCTCTGGCGCCATGTGATGGGGAATGCCCTGCTGCCGGCGCTGAATATTGCCGGGCTGCTGCTCGGCGAACTGATTGCCGGGGCGCTGATCACCGAGACCGTCTTCGGCCGCAGCGGCCTCGGCCAGCTGACCCAGCAGGCGGTCAATAACCAGGATATCGCCGTACTACAGGCGGTGGTGATGATCTCCGCCCTCGGTTTCGTCCTGATCAACCTGCTGGTCGACCTGGTCATGCCGCGACTGGACCCCCGACTCCATTTACAGACCGGAGGTGCGAAATGAGCCTGGTCGACTATACCATCGCGGTTCGCCGCCGCCCGGAGTGGCGTAGAGTGCGCCTGCAGCCTGGCCTGTGGCTGGCGTGGGCGGTGATGATCGCCGCCCTGTTAATGGCCATTGCCCCACAGTGGTTTACCTCCTCTAACCCGCTGGAGGGGATCCCCGGCGCTCAGCGCCTGGCGCCGCAGGCGCACTACTGGCTGGGTACCGACCAGCTGGGGCGCGACCTGTGGACGCGGGTGGTTTACGGCGCGGTGCATTCCCTGTCGGCGGCGCTGATCGCCGTCGCCATCGGCCTGGTGGTGGGTACCGCCCTTGGCACCCTCGCCGGGGCGCTGGCCGGACGCGTGGAATCCACCATCATGCGCCTGGTCGATGTCCTGCTGGCTATCCCCTCCCTGCTGCTGCAGCTCACGGTGATTATTCTGCTGGGTTTCGGCACGGTAAATGCGGCGGTGGCGGTTGGCGTCGCGGCTATCGCCAGCTTCGCGCGCCTGGCGCGAGCAGAAGTGGTGCGCGTGCGCCACAGCGATTACGTCGAGGCGGCCCGGGGCAGCGGCGGCACTTTTTTCGCCGTCTTCTGGCGCCATATTCTGCCCAACTCGCTCACTGCGGTGCTTGCTTTCGCGACGCTGCAGTTCGGTCAGGCGATGTTGGCCCTGGCCACCCTCAGCTTCCTCGGCTACGGCACTCCGCCGCCGGTCCCGGAGTGGGGACTACTGATCGCCGAAGGTCGCAATTACCTGTCAACCGCCTGGTGGCTGACCACCTTCCCCGGCCTCGCCGTGGTCGCCGTGGTCCTTGCCGCCAATCGTCTTAGCCGCCAGTGGAGTGGAGCACGCCCATGACCGTTTTGTCCGTTGAAGATCTACGCATCAGCTACCGCTCGCGGGGCGAATGGCGCGAGGTGGTGCACAACATCAGCTTTTCCATCCAGCGCGGCGAAATGCTGGCCTTCGTCGGAGAATCCGGCTCGGGGAAAACCACCACCGCGCAGGCCATTATCGGCCTGCTGGCGGATAATGCCCGCCGGGATGCCGGGCGGATTGTCCTCAATGGCGAAGTGATTAGCGACTGATCGGATAAACGCCTGAACCGCCTGCGCGGAGTGAGCATCAGCCTGGTCCCGCAGGATCCCGGTAATTCGCTCAACCCGGTAAAAACCATTGGTCAGCAGGTGGAAGAGATCCTGCGGCTGCATCAGTCCCTCTCCGCCGCTGAGCGCCGACAGCAGGTTCTTAACCTGCTCGCTAAAGTCGGTCTCAGCCACCCGGAACAGCGTTTTGACCAGTATCCGCATCAGCTGTCTGGCGGGATGAAACAGCGGGTGCTGATAGCCATCGCCATTGCCCTGCAGCCGGATCTGATTATTGCTGACGAGCCCACCAGCGCCCTCGACGTCACGGTGCAGAAGCGCATTCTCGACCTGCTCGATATCCTGCGTCGCGAGTCGGGTACCGCCGTGCTGTTTGTCACCCACGATCTGGCGCTGGCCGCCGAACGCGCCGACCGGATCATGGTGTTTCGCCAGGGAGAGATTCAGGAACAAGGCGCCACCGAGACGATTGTCCAGCGTCCACAGCATCCTTACACCCGCCAGCTGCTCCACGACCTGCTGGATGCGCCGTTGGGGCTGACGGCGGCGCGTCACCGGCCGCTGGCCACGCCGGCCATTCGCGTGGAGGGGATCAGCAAACGCTTCTCGCTGGGCAAACAGGCGCTGCAGGCGCTCGACAGCGTCAGCTTTGAGGTCAGACGCGGCAGCACCCATGCGCTGGTGGGCGAATCCGGCTCCGGGAAAACCACCCTGGCGCGGATCCTGCTGGGCTTTGAGCGCGCCGACGCCGGACAGGTCACCATCGACGGTATCGACGCCGGGCATCTCAGCCGCGAGGCACAGCGTCAGCTGCGGCGCAAGATCCAGTTTGTCTACCAGAACCCCTTCGCTTCGCTCGACCCGCGCCAGACGCTGTTTGCGATTATCGAAGAGCCGTTAAAAAACTTTGAGCGCCTCAGCGCGGCGACGCGTCGCCAGCGTGTGGAGAGCGTTGCCGCCCGGGTGGCCCTGGCCCCCGAGCTGCTGTCGCGTACGCCGCGGGAGCTTTCCGGCGGCCAGCGCCAGCGGGTGGCGATTGCCCGGGCGCTGATCCTCGAGCCGGCGATACTGGTCCTTGACGAAGCGACTTCGGCGCTCGACGTCACCGTTCAGGCGCAGATCCTCGCCCTGCTGCAGCAGCTACAGCAGCAGCTGGGACTGAGCTACCTGTTCATTACCCACGATCTGGCGACGGTCAGGCGGATCGCCGACAGCGTCACGGTGCTGCGCGCCGGCCAGGTGGTGGAGCATGGCGACGTAAACCGCCTGTTCGCCGCCCCGCAGCAGGCCTACACCCGCGAACTGATCGCCGCCATTCCCCAGGTTTTCTCCCGCTTAGCACAGGCCCACACGGAGAACGCATAATGCCAAAACGCCTCGGTTTTTTTACCCGTCTGCTCGATCAGGGCTCCGCGCAAACGCGCTACCGGCTGGCGGCCGAACAGATCCGCCACGCGGAGCGTTTGGGCTTCGACAGCGCATGGATTGCCCAGCACCATTTTCATGAACAGGAAGGCGGCCTGCCTTCGCCGCTGGTGTTTCTCGCCCACGTCGCGGCGCAGACCGACCGGATCCGCCTCGGTACGGCGATTATCACCTTGCCGATGGAAAATCCGCTGCGCGTCGCCGAAGACGCGGCGGTACTGGATTTACTCACCGACGGACGTCTGGAGGTGGGTTTTGGCTCCGGCGGCACGCCAACCTCGTTTCTGCCCTTCGGCCTGACCAGCGAGCAGCGCGGGGCGGCGTTTGCCGACCATCTGCACCTGATCCATAGCGCCTGGCGCGGCGACACGCTGAGCCACCCGGACAACCGTCTCTATCCGCCGGCGCCGCAGTTGGCGGAGCGTATCTGGATCGCCACCTTCTCTGCGGAGGGCACCATCCGCGCCGGTCAGGCGGGACACGGGCTGATGCTGTCCCGCACCCAGCCACGGCCACCCGGCGAGCCACGTCTGCCGCTGGACGCCATTCAGAACCCGATCATTGACGCCTACCTGGCGGCGCTGCCGGACGGCGTTGCGCCGCGGATCCTCGCCTCGCGCACCGCCTTCGTCGCCGACAGTCACGCCCACGCCCTGCAGGTCGCCGAGCCCGGTCTGCGCAAGCAGGCAACTCAGCACCGGGCGGCGGGTCATACGATAGAAGGTGACAGTGTCACCGACTATCTGCAACAGCTTGATGCCCACGTTGGCGATCCTGAGCATGTTATTGCCTCCCTGGCGCAGGACAGCGTGCTGGCCCGCGCCACCGATATTTCGTTTCAGGTGCACTCGGTCGAGCCTTCGCACCGGGATACGCTGCGTTCCATTGAGCTGATCGCTCAGCATATTGCCCCCCACATCAGATAAGGAGTCCCCATGACGCTGAGTCAGGATATTCTGGCCGAACTGGCGGAGATCGCCCCCGGTTCCCCGCTCGATCAGGCGCGCGCCGTCCGCGATGCCGCCACCCGTCACGCCCAGGGAAGTTATGAAGTGCTGTTCCGCCAGCAGGACGCTGACTTTCCTCTTGATGAACGCTTCGCGGTGGCCGCGAAGGTGGCGAAACTGCACCAGGCGGACGCGCTTGCGGCGCACTATGCCGGTTTCGGCCTCGCCGATCCGACCACCGATCGTCTGGTCCCGGCGCTGGCCTTTGCCCGCCTGCTCACCTTCACCCCCGTTGAAGCCACTCCCGGCGCGCTGCACACCTTAACCGGCGCGGGCTGGAGCCTGCGGGGCATCGTCACCCTGGCGCAGCTGGTAGCCTTTGTCAGCTTCCAGAGCCGACTGCTGCTGGGCCTGCGGGCGCTCAACCATAAGCCCATCGTCAGCGCAGGTACGCCGCTGGTCGCCGGATACTGGCATACCACCCCGTACGCGCAGAGCGGCAAAGCGGCCCCGGTTCGCTTCACCCGCGACGAGCTGCACTGGGAACCCTGGCTGGCCGATAAACCGCTGGAGGAATTCAACGCTGAAGAACAGGCGATTCTGGCCAAATATGGCCATAGCGACTCCCCCTACTTTCGCCTGCTGGCGCGCAACCAGCCGGTGCTGGAGCAGCGGACCCTGACCGATAGGGGCATTTTCTATACCGCGGGAGGATTGCCGCGCGCCGAACGCGAGCTGGCCGCCACGGTCGCCAGTAAAATCAACGGCTGTATCTACTGCGCCTCGGTGCATGCCCGCAAAGCGGCGCAGCTGGCGAAGGACGAGACCGCCGTCGACACGCTGCTGGCGGTGACGCCGGGAGAGGATCTACGCGATGGGCAATCGCCGCGCTGGCAGGCGGAAATCGACGCCGCCGCGCTATCGGTGACGCCACCCGCGTTAAACGCCGATCATCTGGCGGCGCTTGATGAGCAGGGCTTAGATACTCTGGCCCAGCTGGATCTGCTGCAGTCCGCGGCCTTTTTCGCCTGGGCCAACCGCCTGATGCTTACCCTGGGCGAACCCTGGCGTGAGTAGGCGTCGTTAGTAAGCTTGTCGCCGCTGATGACAGCCATAGATGAGCAAGGCGCTCATCGCCAGAAACGACAGCGCGGCGGCGGGGAGCGCCACGCTGTTCCAGCCAAAGCCCTGGGCGATCATCATTCCGCCGCAGAAGGCGCCGATGGCGCTGCCGAGGTTAAAGGCGATCTGTCCCCCGGCCGCCCCCAGCATCTCGCCGCCTTTGGCGTTCTGCAGCAGCAGGATCTGCAGCGGCGCTGACAGGGCGAATAGTCCCGCGCAGCAGATAAACGCCAGCGCCAGCGAAGCGACTTTCTGTTCACCGAAGGCAAAGATCAGCAGCAGCGTCACGGCAATGACCCCGTCGGTCATGGCCGCAATGCGCAGCGGGCTGTAGCGCCCGGAAATTTTGCCGCTGAACAGATTGCCGACCACCATTCCCAGCCCCGCCAGCATCATAATCAGCATCATCTTGCTTTCAGCAAAGCCGGAGACGTTGAGCATAAAGGGCTTGATATAGCTGAACCAGGCAAACACGCCGGCGTTACCGAACATGGTGGCGGCGAAAATCAGCCACGGCGCCGGGGAGGCAAGAAAACGGAACTGCTCGCGCAGCCGCGTGCTGGCCCGGTCATAAAGCGTGGGCACCCAGCAGAAGATCGCCAGAAATACCGCCACGTTAAATACCGCGATAAGCGCAAAGGTATAGCGCCAGCTGAAGTGATGCCCAAGCCAGGTTCCACCCGGGACGCCCACCAGGTTAGCGATCGTCATGCCGCCAATCATCCCCGCCACCGCGGCGGTCACCTTCCCCGGGGGCGCGATTTTCGACAGGATAATCGCGCCGACGCCAAAGAACGCCCCGTGGGGAAACCCGGAAACCAGCCGGCCAAGCGCCAGCATGGCGTAGCTACTGGAGAAGGTAAACAGGGTATTGCCGAGAATACACAGGCCAGCCAGGAACAGCATCACCGATTTCAGGGAAAACCGGCTGGAGAGCAGCGCCATGATCGGCGCGCCGATCACCACGCCGAAGGCATACCAGGCAATCATATTGCCGGCGGCGGGTATGGATATTCCGACATCGTGCGCCATATCCGGCAGCACGCCCATAATGCCAAACTCCGCCATGCCAAGTCCAAAGGTGCCCAGCGCCAGTGAAAAAATCGTTTTTTTCATACATCTTATAGGGGTATTGAGAGCCGGCCGGCATTATTTACCATCCCGCCCCGACACACCAGCTAAAAACGCCCGACGGCAGTTTCCTCCATACAACAGCCTGATTCGTTCATGTTCCCCAGCCGCGTGGCATACCGGCGGCGTGGTTTCGTAGAAACAATCCCCTATCAAAATCAGTGAGCTCAAAGAGATAAACACCTCATTGATCTCAAGTTAACTTGAGGTTGTAAAGTCAAAACATCGTTCACCTTGGGAGAATTATCCATGCAAAGTGTTGATGTCGGTTTTACTCATGTCGCCTTTACCGTCCGCTGTCTGGCCAGCAGCATCGATTTTTATACCCGCTATACCGCGATGACCGTCATTCACCAGCGCGAGCCCGACCTCCCCTCGGCGCGGAAAGTGGCATGGCTCAGCGACCGCACCCGGCCTTTCGCCCTGGTGCTGGTGCAAAGTGACGATCCGGCCGATACGCCGCTGGGACCGTTCGGCCACCTCGGCGTCGCCTGCGCCACCCAAGCCGAGATCGATGAGAAAGTGGCCCTCGCACGGCGGGAAGGTGTTTTACGCCGGGAGCCGGAGCAGCTGGGCGATCCGGTGGGCTATTTCGCTTTCTTTGCCGACCCGGACGGTAACACCCTGGAGCTGTCGTGGGGGCAGCGGGTGGGACTGGAAGTCATCCTGGCGGGAAAACCCGGCGAATAATTTTCCACCGCCTCGCCGGGGGAGGATTACACTTCAAAGGGATACCTCGGCAACACGGAGCATGGCGATGGGCAACAAGAAAAGCGGTAATCCGGTCGACACGGCGACAAAAATCGCGCCGCTCGACAACAAAGCGTACGAGAAAGCGCTGCGCAAACTCCACGTTGAGCTGGTGAAACTGCAGCGCTGGGTGGTACACAAGGGACTGAAAGTGTGCATTGTCTTTGAAGGCCGGGACGGCGCCGGGAAAGGCGGCACCATTAAGGCCATCACCGAGCGCGTCAGCCCGCGTATCTTTCGAGTCGTCGCCTTACCCTCGCCCACCGAGCGCGAAAAAAGCCAGCTCTACTTTCAGCGCTATATCAAGCATCTCCCGGCGGCCGGCGAAATCGTGATTTTCGATCGCAGCTGGTATAACCGCGCCGGCGTCGAACGGGTGATGGGCTTTTGTACGCCGGAGGAGGTGCAGAAGTTCCTCGACGGCGCGCCGATGGTGGAGCGCGGCATGGTCGAATCGGGCATTATTCTGCTCAAGTACTGGCTGGAGGTCTCTCCGCAGGAGCAGGAGCGCCGTCTGCGGGATCGCATCGACGACGGGCGTAAAATCTGGAAGCTCTCGCCGATGGACATTAAGTCTTTCAACCGCTGGGATGAATATACCGCTGCCCGCGACGCCATGTTCGCCGCCACCGATACCGCCTGGGCGCCGTGGTTCGTCGCCCGCTCGGAGGATAAAAAGCGCGTGCGTCTGAATATCATCACCCATCTGCTGTCGCAGATCCCCTATGAAGCTTTACCGGTGGAGCCTGTGACGCTGCCGAAGCGCAAAATTGGCAAAATGAAACAGACTAATTTTCCTTTCCGCTTCATTCCAGAGAAGTTTTGATTATTTCCCGTCGCGCTGGTTAATGCCAGCGCCAGGTTTATTACCATAACCATGAATATTTCAGGCTGTTACTTCCCTCTGGAAGCTGCTTCGCAAAATAAATATTAAACTTACTGCTGGTATTTATTTTTTAGTGGGTAAAGTAAATAATCACAGAACCAACCGCAAGGAGCCTATGATGAAAAGTAATACGCTACGTAAAAGACCCACTGACGTACCCGTCCAGAAGGCGTCAGAACAGCCAGGTAAGGATTTACGAGAAGCGGATAAACAGCGACAGCACAAGGAATTCATTGCCGCAATGAATGAATTTATTGCAAAAGGAGGCACTCTTACTGATGATGAATTTTTCAGGGTGCTATGATGCTTGAACAATTCAATGTTTATCGAAATTGTTCTGCTCAGACAAATAAAACCCTGCCATATTATATGATCGTGCAGAATGATTATTATGCAGACCTGGCCACGAGAGTCATTATTCCTTTAATGCGACCACAACAGTTACCACGCTGGCATCAGCATGTCGTACCAAGGATAAATATAGAATTTGACAGCTTTTTACTTTGTACGCCAATGATCAGTAACTTAAATAATAAACGGATCCCGCCACAGGATTTCGTCTGCAATCTGAGTCATGCGCGCCAGGGCGTTATCGATTCAATCGATACACTTATCACGAACTGCTGACTGCCGGGAACCCGCTCCGACATCCTCGGAGCGGGTTTCGCGCCGTGAAGGCTTACTTCATCCCTTCACGACTCTCTTTCATCGCCTCCAGGCGTTCGACATCGCGATACCAGCGCGGGTGATGTTTCTTCGCCCAGCGGCGGCTCACCTTGCCTTCGATCATGCCCTTAATCGACCCTTTGACCCAGAATGCCATATACATATGGATAAGGATGGCGTGGATCAGAATGATGGCCGACGTCGCATGAATCAGCAGGCTATAGCGAATCACCTGCATCGGGAAATATTCCGCAAAATATGGGCGCCAGATAATCACCCCGGTCACCAGCAGCACAAATATCATGCTCATGATGGTCCAGAACATCATCTTCTGCCCGGCGTTATACTTACCGACGCGCGCCACCTTATGCTCGTTGCCTTTCAGCACCTCGACGATGCCTTTCAGCCACGGAATATCCTGTTTATCAGGGATGTTGTGGTGGACAAAGCGCACGAACATAAACATCAGCGCGACAAAAATCAGCACCCCAAAGAACGGGTGCAGAATACGCCCCATCTGCGGCGTGCCGAAGGTTTCCGTTAGCCACTGTAGCGTCGGAAAGAAGAACGATATTCCCGACAGCGCCACGAGGAAGAAACAGATAACCACCGTCCAGTGACAGGCGCGATCGATAAACGTCGTGCGCACAATCATCTTCGATTTACTCATCATGCTTCTCCTCGTCGTCGTCAACTTCCTTGTTCGGCCCGATACCGATGTAGTGGTAAATCAGCCCGGCGAAGGTGGCGATAAAGCCCGCCGCCGCCAGCGGTTTCAGCGCCCCCTTCCACAGACTGATACTGGTATCGATCTGCGGTTCCTTCGGCAGCTTGTGATACAGCTCCGGCTGGTCGGCATGATGCAGGACGTACATCACGTGGGTGCCGCCGACGCCCGGCGGGTTGTAAATCCCGGCGTTGGCATAACCGCGTTTTTTAAGCTTAGCCACCCGCTCCTCGGCCACCTCCAGCATCTCTTTCTTCGTACCGAAGTGGATCGCGCCGGTAGGACAGGTTTTCACGCAGGCCGGCTCCTGGCCGACGCTGACCCGATCCACGCACAGGGTGCATTTATAGACCCGGTTATCCTCTTTATTGAGGCGCGGGACGTTAAACGGACACCCCGCAATGCAGTAGCCGCAGCCGATGCAGTTTTCCTGCTGGAAATCGACGATGCCGTTGGCGTACTGAATAATCGCCCCGGCGGACGGGCAGGCCTTCAGGCAGCCCGGCTCTGCGCAGTGCATACAGCCATCCTTGCGGATAAGCCACTCCAGTTTGCCGTTCTGTTCGGTCTCGCTAAAACGCATTACCGTCCAGGATTTGGCGCTGAGATCCGCCGGGTTGTCGTACACCCCGACGCAGTGCCCCACGTCATCGCGGATGTCATTCCACTCGGAACAGGCCACCTGGCAGGCTTTACAGCCCACGCAGGAGGAGACATCGATAAGCTTGGCGACTTCCGCTTTATAGTCCCGCGCGCGCGGCGCGGGGGTGATCGGGTTGGTCGCGGAGCGTTTAATAATGTCTTGGGTTTCCATCGCCATTGAATCGCTCCTTACGCTTTCTCGATGTTGACCAGGAACGCCTTGTATTCCGGCGTTTGCGAGTTGGAATCGCCAACGTTAGGCGTCAGGGTGTTGGCGATGTAGCCTTTGCGGGCCACGCCTTCAAAACCCCAGTGCAGCGGGATCCCGACGGTCTCCACCTGCTGGCCGTTGACGTTCAGCGTGCGCAGTCGGCGGGTCACCACGGCAACCGCGCGAATGAAGCCGCGCTTGCTGCTGACTTTCACCCAATCGCCGTTAGCGATACCTTTGCTTTTCGCCAGCCCTTCGCTGATTTCGACAAACTGTTCCGGCTGCGCGATGGAATTGAGCAACGCATGCTTGGTCCAGGTGTGGAAATGCTCGGTCAGACGATAGGTGGTCCCGACATACGGGAATTTATCCTTCTTACCTAAGCGAATGGCGTCCTCTTCATACAACCGCACCACCGGGCTGGAGACCACCTTCGGGTGCAGCGGGTTAGTGCCAAGCGGGGTTTCCATCGGCTCGTAGTGCTCCGGGAACGGCCCTTCCGCCAGTTTATCGAGCGCAAACAGGCGACCCAGCCCCTCCTGCTGCATGATAAACGGCCCGGTTTTGCTCCCTGGCGGCGCGGTATTGAAGTCCGGAATATCATTCCCGACCCACTTGCTGCCGTTCCACTGGATCAGCATCCGCTTCGCATCCCAGGGCTTGCCGTTGATATCGGCCGAAGCGCGGTTGTACAGCACCCGACGATTGAGCGGCCACGCCCAGGCCCATCCCAGCGTATTGCCCAGGCCCGAAGGATCGGCGTTATCACGATTCGCCATCTGGTTACCCTGCTCGGTCCAGCTGCCGGTATAGATCCAGCAAGACGACGCGGTGCTGCCGTCATCGCGCAGCAGCGCGAAGCTATTGAGCAGTTGGCCTTTTTTCGCCAGCAAAGTGCCATTTTGATCGTAGAGATCCGCCAGCGCGTAGCCGTTGTTCTCTTTTGCCACCTCTTCCGATTCCGGATGGTCCGGCTGCTTGTAGCGCCAGCTCATCTTCAGCAGGGGTTCCACGCCCTTCCCGCCTTCGGTGCGGTACAGTTCGCGCAGGCGATGGTAAATCCCGGCAAGGATTTCGCCATCATTGCGCGCTTCACCTGGGGCATCCTGACCTTTCCAGTGCCACTGCAGCCAGCGGCCGGAGTTGGCGATCGAACCGTCCTCTTCGGCAAAGCAGGTCGACGGCAGACGGAAGACTTCGGTCTGAATCGCCGACGGGTCGACATCATTAGACTCGCCGTGGTTCTGCCAGAAGGTCGAGGTTTCGGTCACCAGCGGGTCGATAACCACCATATATTTCAGCTTGCTGAGGCTGCGAACCACTTTGTTTTTATCCGGGAAGGAGGCAACCGGGTTAAAGCCCTGGCAGATATAGCCGGTGACGTTGCCGTTATCCATCATATTGAAGTATTTGATAACGTCGTAAGCCTGGTCCCACTTCGGTAACCACTCAAAGCCCCAGTCGTTCTCTTTTTGCGCCGCCTCGCCGTAGAAGGATTTCATCAGGCTAACGAAGAATTTCGGGTAGTTGCTCCAGTAGTTCACCTGCTCGGGCAGGGTCGCCTTCGGCGTGTTGGCGCTGAGGTAGCTTTGCAGATCGGTCTGTTTGTCCGATGGCAGCGTCAAATAGCCCGGCAGACTGGTCGACAGCAGGCCCAAATCGGTCAGCCCCTGAATATTAGAGTGGCCGCGCAGGGCGTTGACGCCGCCGCCGGCCATCCCCATATTGCCGAGCAGCAGCTGGATCATCGCCATGGTGCGGATGTTCTGCGCGCCGACGGTGTGCTGCGTCCAGCCCAGGGCATACAGGAAGGTGGTGGTGCGGTCCGCGGCGCTGGTTGAGGCCAGCACATCGCACACTTTAAGGAAGTCCGCTTTCGGCGTACCGCAGATGTTTTCGACCACCTCGGGCGTGTAACGGGAAACGTGCTGCTTCAGCAGGTTCCACACGCAGCGCGGGTGGGTGAGCGTTTCATCGCGTTTGGCGTAGCCGTTTTCATCGAACTGGTAGTTCCAGGACGATTTATCGTACTGGCGTTTTTCCGCATCGTAGCCGCTGAACAGCCCCTCTTCGAAGGCAAAATCATCCCGCACCAGCAGGCTGGCATTGGTGTAATGCTTAACGTACTCGGCATTGATCTTATTGTTTTCGATCAGGTACAGCAGTACGCCCGACAGGAAGGTAATGTCGGTACCGGAACGAATCGGCGCATAGATATCGGCCACCGACGCGGTGCGCGTAAAGCGCGGGTCGACGACGATCAGCGTGGCGTCGTTATTGTTTTTCGCCTCCATCGCCCAGCGGAAACCCACCGGATGGGCTTCGGCGGCGTTACCGCCCATCACCACCACGACGTTGGCGTTTTTGATATCCACCCAGTGGTTGGTCATCGCACCGCGACCAAATGTTGGAGCAAGACTTGCTACCGTTGGTCCGTGTCAGACGCGCGCCTGGTTGTCTACCGCCAGCATACCCAGCGATCGCACAAATTTTTGCGTTAGCATGCCGGTCTCATTGCTTGCCGCCGAGGCGCACAGCATGCCGGTGGAAAGCCAGCGGTTAACCGTCACGCCCTGTTCATTCTTTTCAATAAAGTTGGCGTCGCGGTCGGCTTTCATCAGTCGGGCGATGCGGTTAAAGGCTTCATCCCACGAGATGCGCTGCCATTTATCCGAGCCCGGGGCGCGGTATTGCGGATAACGCAGACGGTTTTCGCTGTGGACATAGTCCAGCAGGCCTGCCCCTTTCGGGCACAGCGCGCCGCGGCTCACCGGATGGTCCGGGTCCCCTTCGATATGGTAGATCGCTTCTTTGGCGTTTTTCGCACCGTCGCCGAGGCTATACATTAATAGCCCGCAGCCCACGGAGCAGTAAGTGCAGGTGTTGCGGATCTCTTTCGCACGCAGCAATTTGAAATTGCGTGCCTGAGCCAGCGCCATTTTAGGGGCAAAGCCCAGGGCGGCGGCGGTAGTTCCGGCCATACCGCCTGCGCAGATCTTAAAGAACTTTCTGCGGCTGACGTCCATTGCATTCCTCCATGCAGGATGTTGATTCATCGCGCGGAGGAAACTAACAGCAAAATCCCGGGAAAATTTGCGTCAAATCAAGGAGGAAAACCTTCGCCCCCTTAATCGCCAGCCCTGGCCATTTTCGCTAATCCCTAAGGGTTAGCAACGGCGGAAAATTTCGCCCCTCACCGATAAAAAGATGATATATATGCCGGCTGCATTTGCGTAACCATCAGGAAAAGCATGGAGAAAAAGAGAGCCACGACGATCGGCTTCGCCGCCATTATCTTATGGAGCACGATGGTCGGATTGATTCGCGGCGTCAGCGAAGGACTGGGAGCGGTCGGCGGCGCGGCGATGATTTACAGCCTTAGCGGCCTGCTGCTGATCTTTACCGTCGGCTTTCCCAACCTGCGCCAGATCCCGCGTCGCTATCTGCTGGCCGGCAGCGTGCTGTTTGTCAGCTATGAAATCTGCCTCGCGCTGTCGCTGGGCTATGCCGCCAGCCGCCAGCAGGCCATTGAGGTGGGAATGGTCAATTACCTGTGGCCCAGCCTGACGATTTTATTCGCCATTCTCTTTAATGGCCAGAAAAGCAGCTGGCTGGTGATCCCCGGCCTGATTCTCGCCCTGCTGGGCGTTGGCTGGGTGTTGGGCGGTGAGCATGGGCTACAGCCCGATGAGATTATCAGTAACGTCATTTCCAGCCCGCTTAGCTATCTGCTGGCCTTTGTCGGGGCGTTTATCTGGGCCGCCTACTGCACGGTGACGGCCAAATATGCCCGCGGTAAAAACGCCATTACGCTGTTCGTCCTGTTAACCGCCCTGACGCTATGGCTGAAATTTCTCGCCAGCGACCAGCCGCCGATGCTGTTTAGCTGGCCGGTAGTCATTAAGCTGATGACGGTCTCCGTGGCGCTGGGGCTGGCCTACGCGGCGTGGAACGTTGGCATCCTGCACGGCAACATCAGCCTGCTGGCGGCGGCCTCCTACTTCACGCCGGTGCTCTCCTCTGCGCTGGCGGCGATCCTGCTGAGTGCGACCCTGTCGTGGTCCTTCTGGCAGGGGGCCGGGATGGTATGTCTCGGCTCCCTGCTCTGCTGGTACGCCACCCGCCGTTAGCCGAGATCGCCTCCGGCTACCGGCAGCGTCACGCCGGTGATATAGCTGGCCTCATCGCTGGCGAGAAACAGGATCGCATTCGCCTGTTCCGCCAGCGTGCCGTACCGGTGCAGCAGACTGCTCGCCACCGTCTGATCGACGACCTGCTGATACCACGCCTTTTCCTGCTCGCTCGGCTGCTCTTCGTTACGCGGCGTCAGGCGCGGCGGCGCCTCGGTCCCGCCCGGGGCCACGGCGTTAATCCGAATACCGCTACCGCTGTACTCCATGGCAATCGACCGGGTCAGCGCGTTAACGCCGCCTTTCGCCGCCGAGTACGGCACCCGATTCACTCCCGCCGTCGCCACCGACGAAATGTTGACGATGCTGCCTTTGCCCTGCTTCAGCATCCATGGCAGCGCCGCGCGGCAGCCCCACAGCGTGGGGAACAGCGAGCGGCGGATCTCTTTCTCAATCTGCTCCGGCTGATATTCGGCAAAGGGGCGCGCCCAGATGGTGCCCCCAACGTTGTTGATCAGCACGTCGATACGGCCAAAATGAGCGACCCCGGCGGCAAACGCCTGCTCGGTACTTTCCCACGCTTCCAGATCCGCCTCCAGCGCCAGCACCAGACAGCCGGATTGCGCCAGCGTCGCCGCCAGCTCATGGACGTATGACGAGCGATCGATGAGCAGCAGAGCCGCGCCTTCTGCAGCCGCCTGCTCCGCCGTCTGGCGGCCAATGCCCTGCGCCGCGCCGGTGATGACGACGACTTTATCGGTAAAACGCATTTTGCCTCCTTATGCCGCCGCGCTCTGGCTGGCGATAAATTTCTCATACCAGAACCCCGCCGGGGTGATCCCGCGGTCGCGCAACGCCGTGGCAACCGCGTTAACCATCGGCGGCGGGCCGCAGAGATAGATGTCCACGTCGCCGTTGTTCAGCATCGCGTCGTCGAGATGGTCGGTGACAAAGCCGCGCTGCGGGCAAGTGCTGTTTTCATCGGCCACCACCGGTAGCCAACGATACCCCGTCAACTGTTGAATAAAGGTATCCAGCGCGTCGGTTTTCACCAGATCGCAGTCACGAGTAACACCGTACAGCAGCATCACCGGACGCTGGCTGCCCTGTGTCTGCAGGGTATGGAGCATGGAGAGCAGCGGCGCCAGGCCGGTACCGCCCGCCAGCATCAGCAGCGGACGTTCGCCGTGGCGCAGATAGAAGCTGCCCATCGGGCCGCTGAGGGTAAGACGATCGCCGGGCCGCGCCCGCTGGGTTAACCACTGGCTCATCATGCCGCCAGGCACGTTACGAATAAGGAAACGCCCTTCGAGGGAACCCGGTTGCGAGCTAAATGAGTAGGCGCGGACATGAAGCGTGCCCGGCACCTGAATGTTGACGTACTGCCCCGGCAGGAAGGCCAGCGGCTCATCGAGGGCGACCACCAGTTCGATGGCGGTATCGGACAGTAAATTCACCTGCCGCACCTGCGCCCCGGTGTTGGTCAGCGCGGTTTTACACTGCGCGGCGGCCACCGGCACATCGATCACGCAGTCGCTGGTCGGGACCATCTGACAGGTCAGCACCTGACGGGCCTGCGCTTCGTCGTCGCTTAACGCCTCGTCGAGATAATCTTCGCCCAGGTCGTACTCACCGCTGGCGCAGTGGCATTTGCAGGTACCGCAAACGCCGTCCGAGCAATCCATCGGCAGATTCACCTTCTGGCGATAGGCGGCATCCAGGACTTTCTCTCCGGCATTGCACTGAATAAAACGGGTTACGCCGTCCTCAAAATTAAGAGCAATATTGAAGGTCATAAGCGCCTCTTAAATGTGGTAAACGTCAATCACCTGACGGATATAATCGTTATTCAGGCGCACGGTTTTGCGCACGATCTGCGGTCTGCCGTCCTGTTCGATTAGCGTGCAGCAGGTAGAGCCAAAATAGGCATCAGTGTGCTGATAGCGATGGCTCCAGGTGACCCAGCTGTAACGCACCTCAAGCCCCTCATCGCTCTCCCCCAGCAGCTCAACGTTGCTGATGATGTGGGTGGTGCGCGGCTCCGGCGTACTGGCGCCGGAACGTTCGGTTTTAATGCGGTAGACGCGATCCTCCAGCCCTTCGCGGTTGGGGTAGTAGATAAGCGAAATTTCTTTTTGCGGGTCGCGGGTCAGCTGGTCATCGTCGCCCCATGCCGGCATCCAGTAGACCACCTGCGGGCTGTAGCAGCTGAGCCATTCGTCCCACTGACGATCGTCCAGCAGACGGGCTTCGTAGTAAAGAAACTGGCGAACCTGTTCGAGGTTAAGCATCAGGCCACCTCCACGCGCTGGGTAATGGACTGGTCGTAACGCTGTTGTTCCTGTTCAATGGCCGCCAGCATCAGCGTCTGCCAGTGGTGGTGATGGGCGATGTACAGCGCTTCGTCCTCCGATTTCACCCCGCTTAACCGCGGCGAAAAGCCGGCATGTTGCGCATGCTCATCCGCGCCATCGACCCAGCGCAGCGCGCCGCGGCTGAGATCGCTCCATGGCAGATTTTCGCCGAGAAAGCCGCGCTGGCAGGCGCTGAACTCTTCGAGGTCGTCCGGCGTCCCCATTCCACTGACGTTAAAGAAATCCTCGTACTGGCGGATACGCAGCGCTCTGGCCTGGTCGGATTCCCCTTTCGGCGCAAAGCACCAGATGGTGACTTCGGTTTTATCCACCGCAATGGGGCGGATCACGCGGATTTGCGTCGAGAACTGATCCATCAGGTAGACATTGGGGTACAGGCACAGGTTGCGGGTTTCGTTGACCATCTGGTCGGCACGGCGTTCGCCAAATTCCGCCTGCAGCCGTTCGCGGTGGGCATAGACCGGGCGCACTTCCGGGTTGAGCGCCCGGGTCCACAACAGCATATGGCCGTTATCAAATCCATAGCCGCCGCCGAGGCTTTTTGACCAACCGTTGGCATCCACCGCGTGCGTCCCTTCCGCTTCATAATTGCGGCGTGACATGGTTGAGGCGTAGTTCCAGTGGACCACGCTGACGTGATAGCCATCGGCGCCGTTTTCCGCGCCCAGTTTCCAGTTGCCCTCATATACATAGCTCGACGAACCCTTGAGTACCTCGAGCCCCTCCGGCGCCTGGTCGACGATCAGGTCGATAATCTTGCAGGTTTCCCCGAGATAGGCCTCCAGCGGCTGCACGTCGGCTTTGAGGCTACCGAATAAGAAACCGCGGTAAGACTGAAAACGCGGCAATTTTTGCAGGTCGTGGGAGCCGTCTTGTTTAAAGCTCGGCGGATAGCCGCCGGTGCTCTCATCTTTGGCTTTTAATAATTTGCCGTTATTACTGAAGGTCCAGCCGTGAAACGGACAGGTAAACGAATTTTTATTCCCGGTTTTGCGTCGGCATAACATGGCGCCGCGGTGGGCGCAGCTGTTAATTAATGCATGCAATTCATTCTTTTTATCACGGGTAATAATGACCGGCTGGCGGCCCAGCGTCAGGGTATAATAATCACCCGGCTGGGGAATTTGACTTTCATGAGCGAGAAATACCCAGTTACCTTCGAAAATATGCTTCATTTCAAATTCAAACAGCTGCGGGTCGGTAAATATAGAGCGGTGGCAACGGTAAATATGATTTTCACGGTCGACAACTAAGGCATTATTGATTTTGTCTTTGAGCGTCGAGAGCGTTTTTTGCATGAGTCGGTCCCTCCTGCAGGATTCAGGATGAAAGAAACAGGGTGAATTCTTCGTTTTCGAGTGCAATATCTGGCCCGGGCAGTAGCGTGCCCGGGGCCGATAATGCCGCTTACTCTTTGGCGCGCACGCGGATCCCGCGCTGCTCTTCGTCGGCGCTCAGCGCTTTACACAGGGTGAAATCAAAACAAACCTCGGTGTGCTCTCCCTCAAGATTGCGTTGCGCGATGATCTCGCGGTCGGTCACTTTTACCGGATCGGCAATCAGGCCGTCGCGGGTGGCAAAGGCAAAATCGTCCCACAGGTATTTATCGCCATTGAGGTTAATCTGGCTGGTCAGATGTTTATGACCCGGCGCGGAGACGAAAAAGTGAATGTGCGCCGGACGGTTGCCGTGGCGACCCAGTCTGTCCAGCAGTTTCTGGGTTGGGCCATCCGGCGGGCAGCCGTAGCCGGAGGGCATGATGCTGCGCACGCTGTAGCGGCCATCGGCGCCGGTGCGGATCCGCCGGCGCAGGTTGTACTCACTCTGGCCTGGGTCGAAGAAGGAATAATTTCCGAGGGTGTTGGCGTGCCAGATATCAACAATAGCGTTGGCCACTGGCCGGCCTTCGGTGTCTTTGACTTCACCGTGCAGCCACATCACTTCTCCGGCGTCGGCGCCGTCATCCATGCGGGCGTGCCCCTCCGCCAGCGGCGCATTAGCCACGTACAGCGGCCCTTCGATGGTGCGCGGGGTGCCGGTTTCCCGATGCGCTGCCGCGTCGATGGCGTCCTGGCGCAGATCGAGGAAATGCTCCAGTCCCAGACCCGCCGCCAGCAGCGCCGCCTCCTGACGCCCGCCCAGCTCGTGCAAATAGTTTACCGCGTGCCAGAACTCTTCTTCCGTAACGTTATAGTCGTCGATGAGCGTGCAGATATTTTCCAGCAGACGATGAATAATCGCCTTAAAACGTTCATCGCCGCCGGCAACATCTAATCCGGCACTGTCGCGTAATAATTTCTGAATAGCTGGTTGTTGTACGAATACATTACTCATACTGGTTCTCTCTTATATTTTGCAGGGTATACGCCGGTAATACCGGCGTGAGGTCAGATATTATTATTAGCGATCGTCATCGCGAATTGATGACGGATGACGACAGAGGGCTTCCACTTTTATCGCCATAAAGGGATATAGCGGCAATCCCATTAATATTTGATGCAATTCTTCGGCATCTTGAACATCGAAAATACTGACGTTGGCATAAAGGCCGGCAACGCGCCAGATATGCCGCCATTTGCCTTCCCGCTGTAATTGTTGCGAATAGGCTTTTTCGCGTTTTTTTATTTCCTCCGCCTCGTTGGCGGGAAAGCCAGGCGGAATATTGACGGTCATCTCCACTTTAAATAACATTTTTTTCTCCTGTTCCCCGCTACGGCTGGCGGGTATAAAAATGCAGTTTGTCTTCATCCAGCTCGACGCCAAGGCCCGGCGTTTGCGGCAGCGCCACCTGACCGTCGGCAAAGGTGAGCGGCACGCTGACAATATCGTCTTTCAGCAACAGCGGGCCGAACATCTCGGTACCCCACTGCAGCGGCAGCGTCGACCAGGCGTGCAGAGAAGCCACGGTCCCTACGGTGCCTTCCAGCATGGTGCCGCCGTACAGGCCAATCCCTGCCGCCTGCGCGACGCGGGCCAGCGCCAGCACGCTGTTCGGCCCCCCGGCTTTGGCGATTTTCAGCGCGTAAGCGCCGGTAAAGCCCTGCTGCGCCAGCTGATAACCATCGTAAGCGGTCGCGACCGCTTCATCCGCGAGGATCGCGGTTTCAATTTGCTGGCTTAACCGCACCAGGGCGGCATTATCGTGGGCGCTGACCGGCTGTTCGATAAGATCGACGCCCATCGCCGCCAGTTCGCGGCAGCCTTTCGCGCCGGTGGCGGCGTCCCAGGCCTGGTTGACGTCGACACGGATGCTGGCGCGGTCGCCTAACGCTTCAACGATGGCGCGGGTATGACGCAGGTCGGTGGCGAGTTCACGCGCGCCGATCTTCAGTTTGAACGCCCGGTGGCGGCCTTCGGCCAACAGTTTTTCTCCTTCAGCGATATCTTTCGCGGTATCGCCGCTGGCTAAGGTCCACAGCACCGGCAACGCCGTTTGCAGCGCGCCGCCGAGCAGGGCTGATATCGGCAGACCTAAGGCTTTGCCCTGAGCGTCGAGCAGCGCGGTTTCGATGGCGGACTTCGCAAAGGTGTTGCCTTTAATGGCGCCGTTCATGCGGGCGGTCAGCGCATTCAGGTTATCGGCCGGCTGCCCTTTCAACAGCGGCGTCAGATAATGGGTGATCGCCGACGAGATGGCCTCGGGGCTCTCAACGCCATAGCTCAAGCCGCCGATGGTGGTGGCTTCGCCGATGCCGCAGATGCCGTCGGAACGGGTAAGGCGCACGATCACCAGCGACTGGCAGCCCATGGTGGTCATCGACAATTTATGCGGCCGGATGGTCGGGACATCCACAATCCAGCTCTCGATTTGCTCTACGGTGGCAGTCATTTTCTGTTCCTGATGAGATATATAACTTTTTGTACCCACATCCATAACGGGGGTCTGTGCCATTGACAATAGGGTTCAGCCTGGCGGATGGTCAACGGCGATAATCGAAATGTTGTGCGATTATCGACGCGTTTGTTAAAAGACGGTTATTAATGTGATCGTGGTGGTAAAACCGGCACAATTCAGCGCGCCCCATTTTGCGCAAGGTATAGTGATCTGCCGTGAGCTTTACGCTGCAACGGAGAAGGATGCGATGAGCGACAATATCCCCAATACGCTGAGCGCCAGGCAGGCCGAGCACGACCCTAACTTTATGCTATCTCTGGCCCGCGGGCTGGAGGTCCTTAACGCCTTCACCCCCCAGCGCCAGCGGCTGACCATTTCCCAGCTCAGCCAGAAAACGCAAATCTCGCGCGCGGCGGTACGCCGCTGTTTGTATACCCTCGCCGCGCTGGGCATGGTGCACAGTCCGGATGGCCGTAGCTATGAACTGCTCCCCCGGGTGCTGGCCGTCGGCCACGCCTATCTGGCAGGCACGCCGCTGGCCAAGGTGGCGCAGACGGCGCTGGATAATCTTGGCAAAGCGCTCGGCGAATCCTGTTCGGCGGCGACGCTCGACGGGGATAACGTGCTCTATATTGCCCGCGCGGCGGTCAATAATTTACTGAGCATCGATCTGGGGCGCGGCAGCCGCCTGCCGGCGTGGGCCACGTCGATGGGGCGGGTGTTGCTGAGCGCGCTGCCGGAGGAACAGCTGGAAGTGACGTTGTCACGAGTTACGCTTATTCGCTACACTCCGCATACCCTGTGCGATTTGTCCGGTTTACGTGCAGAGATCGCCCGGGTGCGCATGCAGGGCTATGCCCTCGCCGACCGGCAGATCGAGGTAGGCTTGTGCTCGCTGGCGGTACCCGTGCTGTCGCGTCACGGTCAGGTGGTGGCCGCCCTGAATGTCGGGGTACCTGCCGCGACGGTCAGCGCCGCGGCGTTAAAAGAGAAGGCTCTCGCCCCGCTACGGCGCGCGGCGATGGATCTGTCGCTGCAGCTATAGCGCCGACTGCGGTTTCGCCACGGTGGCGAGGCTGCGCCAGATCCCAGCGGCCAGCAGCAGAAGCAATACACCCGCCGTCGCCAGCACCAGGCTATGAGCCTGAATAAAAGCCGTCTTCGCCGCCGCCATCAGCGCCTGCGCCACCCCGGCGGGCAGCGCCTGGGACAGACTCACCGCCTCGCCAATCGATGACGCCGCCTGCTGCGCCATGGCGCCACTCAGGCCAGACGGCAGCGCAATAGAGGCGCTGTAGCTGCGGGTCAGGATCAGGCCGAACAGCGCTATGCCGAGACCGGCGCCCAGCTCATAGGCCATGGTTTCAATCGCCCCGGCGGCCGCCGCTTTCTCCTTCGGCACTGCCGCCATAATCGCGGAACTGGAGGCCAGCAGCGCGCTGGCCACGCTAAAGCCCAGCAGCGTCATCAGCCCCCAGGCCAGCCACTGCTGGGTACTGAAATCGGTCAACGCCAGGCCGAGAAAGCTGAAGGCGCTGAGCAGCATCCCGCCGGTCGCCACCTCGCGCAGCCCAAGCCGCGACACCAGCAGGCCGGCAATCGGGCCGCTGAAGCCGCTGGCCACCATTACCGGCAGCATAAATATCCCCGCCTCGAACGGCGTTTTCTGGTGCACAAACTGCAGCTCCTGGGCCATCAGCAGCTCAAAACCGACCAGGGTAATCAGGGCCGTCATCGCCATCATCACCCCGCTTAAGATTATGCGATGGGTGAACAGGCGCATATCCACCATCGGGCGGGCCGCCGACAGCTGCTTGCGGATAAACCAGGTTAACATCGCCGCCCCGCCGAGCGCCACCAGCGCGGTGAGCCACAGCGCCAGCTGGCCCTTCAGCGCCGATTTCGCGCTAAACACCAGCATCAGGATCGCGGCAATCAAAACGAGCGCCTGCAGTAGATTGAGCGGCTGTTCGCGGCGCGCGGGCTGGCGCGGCACCACTTTCGCGTTAATCGCGATAACCACCAGTACGATCGGCACATTGATCAGGAACACCGACCCCCAGTAGAAATGCTCCAGCAGGATACCGCCCACCAGCGGGCCGAAGGCCGCGCCGCCGGAGCCGACCGCTGCCCACAGCCCCAGCGCCATATTGCGCTGGCTGGCCTCGGCAAAGGTGCTGCGGATCCCGGCCAGCGTCGCCGGGACGATCATCGCCGCCCCCACCGCCAGCAAAGCGCGTGAGGCAATCAGCGTCATGGCCGTCGGCGACAGCGCGGCGCACAGCGAGGCGATGCCAAAAATGGCGCTGCCGAGCAGCAGCAGGCGCTTAAAGCCGATCTTATCGCCAAGGGCGCCCATCGGCAGCACCATGCCGGCCATCACTAATGAGTAGATATCAATGATCCACAACAGCTCATTGCCGCTGCTACCCAGCGCCACGCTGAGGGTCGGCGCGGCCACATGCAACACCGTAGCGTCAATCGCCACCGGAATATAAACCAGCAAAATCGCCATCAGCGTCATCCATTGCCGTGACATAGCTTGTACCTCAATCAATATTGAATATTGGACGCACGTCCAGGATGGCGATCCTGCCGGATTGTTGAACACATGTCCAACTTTTTGTTACACTCGGCCAAAGCCAGATGACAGCGGGGTTCTATGCACTATTTACAACGTGATGCGCGACGGGAAGGGATTATGCAGGCCGCCATGCGCCTGGCGCTGCGCGGCGGCTTTGCCGCCATGACCGTGCGGCAGATCGCCCGCGAAGCCCAGGTGGCCGCCGGGCAGCTGCACCACCACTTCACCTCCATCGGCGAGCTGAAAGCGCAGGTTTTCATCCGCCTGATCCGCGAGATGCTCGACATGCCGCTGGTGGCTGAGGACGCCAGCTGGCGCGAGCGCTTGTTCTCGATGATCGGCAGCGAGGATGGCCGACTGGAACCCTATATCCGCCTGTGGCGCGAAGGCCAGGTGCTGGCCGACAGCGATCCGGACATCAAAGCGGCCTACCTGCTGACCATGAATATGTGGCATGCCGAGACCGTCGCCATCATCGAGCAGGGCCTCGCCAGCGGCGAATTTCGGTCGGCTGAGCCTGCGGCGGATATCGCCTGGCGCTTTATCGCCCTGGTGTGCGGCCTCGACGGGATTTATGCGCTGGACGCGCAGGCCCTGGATGAGGCGGCGTTTAGCCGCTATGTAAATAAGATGATTACGCTGGAGTTGTTTTAGGTATCTTTACATTTAGTAACAATTAATTCCGCTACGCTTACCACGTGCTCTCTGTCAGCACGTTTTTTTTATCTACGCTTCATAGATAACGCAAATTAAGCGTTATTCACTATCCCCTTGTATTCAGCTGTTGACCTTATTTATTTACTCCTTTCCGGGCAAGTAGAGGGCAATATGTCGGTGCAGAATGATAAAGATAATCATTACCTTTTGAACAACTGGCGGCCTGAAAACAAGGCGTTCTGGGAAAATAAAGGCCAAGCCATTGCGCGAAGAAATCTATGGATATCAGTGGCCTGTTTGCTGCTTGCTTTCTGCGTATGGATGTTATTCAGCGCCGTAGCGGTGAATCTCAATAAGGTCGGTTTTCATTTCACCACCGACCAGCTTTTTTTATTAACCGCCCTGCCTTCACTTTCCGGCGCGATATTACGGGTCCCCTACTCCTTTATGGTACCCCTTTTTGGCGGGCGCTACTGGACCGTATTAAGTACCGTTATCCTGGTCGTGCCTTGTATTTGGTTAGGGGTGGCAATCCAGAATATTACTACTCCGTTCTGGGTATTTATTATTATTGCGCTGTTGTGCGGTTTTGCCGGAGCGAATTTTGCTTCCAGCATGGGAAATATCAGTTTCTTTTTCCCCAAAGCGAAACAGGGCAGCGCGCTGGGAGTCAACGGCGGCCTTGGCAATCTGGGCGTAAGCGTGATGCAGATGGTCGCCCCGGCGGTCATCTTCCTGCCGCTCTTCACCTTTCTCGGCGTCCATGGCGTCACCCAGCCCGATGGTTCGACAATCACCCTGAGTAATGCGGCGCTCGTCTGGGTACCGCTGCTGCTGCTCGCCACCGTCGCGGCATGGTTCGGCATGAACGATATCGCCGGTTCAAAGGCCTCGATTCGCGATCAGCTTCCCGTGCTCAAGCGACCGCATATGTGGCTGTTAAGCCTGCTCTATCTGGCGACGTTTGGCTCGTTCATCGGCTTTTCCGCCGGCTTTGCCATGCTGGCGAAAACCCAGTTTCCCGCGGTCGATATCCTCAAGCTCGCCTTCTTTGGACCGTTCATCGGCGCGCTGGCGCGCTCGTTCGGCGGGATCATCTCCGACCGTCTCGGCGGCGTGCGGGTGACGCTGGTTAACTTCGTCCTGATGGCGCTGTTTACCGGCCTGCTGTTTCTGACCCTGCCAGGCAGCGGCTCCGGCAGCTTTCTCGCTTTCTACGTGGTGTTTATGGGGCTCTTTTTAACCGCCGGTCTGGGAAGCGGCTCCACCTTCCAGATGATCGCCGTCATCTTCCGCCAGCTCACCATCGACAGCGTAAAACAGCGCGGCGGCAGCGATGAAGAAGCGCAGCACGAGGCGGTGACCGATACCGCTGCCGCGCTGGGCTTTATCTCGGCGATCGGCGCCATCGGCGGCTTCTTTATTCCGAAAGCCTTCGGCACCTCGCTGGCGATGACCGGCTCACCGGTTGGCGCGATGAAAGTCTTTTTTGTCTTCTATGTGGTTTGCGTGCTGGTGACCTGGCTGGTCTACGGCCGCCGTAAATCCGCTTAACCATAACGATTTATCTGCCGGATAGCGGCTTACGCCTTATCCGGCCTTACGAGTTCGTTCGCTCATCCGGCCGGGTGGCACGATGCCGGACATCATCGGAGCAGGAGAAATGTCATGAGTAAACTTCTGGATCGCTTTCGCTACTTTAAGCAGAAGGGCGAGACCTTTGCCAACGGCCACGGCCAGGTCTACAACAACAACCGTGACTGGGAAGACAGCTACCGTCAACGCTGGCAGTTCGACAAAATTGTCCGCTCCACGCACGGTGTGAACTGCACCGGCTCCTGCAGCTGGAAAATTTACGTCAAAAACGGCCTCGTTACCTGGGAAACCCAGCAGACCGATTATCCGCGCACCCGGCCGGATCTGCCAAATCACGAACCGCGCGGCTGCCCGCGCGGCGCCAGCTACTCCTGGTATCTCTACAGCGCCAACCGCCTGAAGTACCCGCTGGCGCGTAAACGACTGATTGAGCTGTGGCGCGAAGCCCTGGCGCAGCATCCCGACCCGGTGCTGGCATGGGATAGCATCATGCAGGATCCGGCAAAAACCCGCAGCTATAAAGCGGCGCGCGGCAAAGGCGGTTTTGTCCGCTCCAGCTGGAAAGAGCTGAACCAGCTCATCGCCGCCGCCAACGTCTGGACCATCAAACATTATGGCCCGGACCGCGTCGCCGGCTTCTCGCCGATCCCGGCGATGTCGATGGTCTCCTACGCCGCGGGCACTCGCTATTTATCGTTGATTGGCGGCACCTGCCTGAGCTTTTATGACTGGTACTGCGATCTGCCCCCCGCCTCGCCGATGACCTGGGGCGAACAGACCGACGTGCCGGAATCCGCCGACTGGTACAACTCCAGCTACATTATTGCCTGGGGCTCCAACGTGCCGCAGACCCGAACCCCGGACGCCCACTTCTTTACCGAAGTGCGCTACAAGGGCACCAAAACTATCGCCATCACGCCGGACTATTCGGAAGTCGCTAAGCTCTGCGACCAGTGGCTGGCGCCGAAGCAAGGCACCGACAGCGCGCTGGCGATGGCCATGGGCCATGTGATCCTCAAAGCCTTCCACCTCGATAACCCGAGCGATTACTTTCTCAACTACTGCCGGACCTACACCGACATGCCGATGCTGGTGATACTCGAGCCGCGCGACGACGGCAGCTATACGCCGGGCCGTATGCTGCGTGCTTCCGACCTGCTTAACGGTCTCGGGGAAAGTAATAACCCGGAATGGAAAACCGTGGCCTATAACAGCGACGGCGAACTGGTGGCGCCGAACGGCTCCATCGGCTTTCGCTGGGGCGAAAAAGGCAAATGGAATCTCGAACAACGGGCAGACGGCAAAGATGTCGAGCTTAAGCTGTCGCTGCTGGATATTCGCGACAGCGTGGTGTCGGTGGGCTTCCCCTACTTTGGCGGCAACGAAAACCCGCATTTTCGCAGCGTAGCGCAGTCACCGGTGACCCTTCACCCGCTACCGGCTAAACAGCTGACGCTGGCCAGTGGCGAAAGCGGCCTGGTGGTCAGCGTCTATGACCTGATTCTGGCCAACTACGGTCTGGATCGCGGGCTTGATGATGTCAATGCGGCGAAGGATTTCGCCGAGGTCAAAGCCTATACCCCGGCATGGGCGGAGCAGATCACCGGCGTACCGCGTCAACATATCGAACAAATCGCCCGCGAGTTTGCCGATACGGCACATAAGACCCACGGCCGCTCAATGATTATCCTCGGCGCCGGGGTGAACCACTGGTACCACATGGATATGAACTACCGCGGGATGATTAATCTGCTGGTATTCTGCGGCTGCGTCGGCCAGAGCGGCGGCGGCTGGTCGCACTATGTCGGTCAGGAGAAACTGCGCCCGCAGACCGGCTGGCTGCCGCTGGCGTTCGCCCTGGACTGGAGTCGTCCGCCGCGGCAGATGAACAGTACCTCTTATTTCTACAACCACGCCAGCCAGTGGCGCTACGAAAAACTGACCGCGCAGGAGCTGCTGTCGCCGCTGGCCGACGCCAGCAAATTTAGCGGCAGCCTTATCGACTTCAACGTCCGTGCGGAACGGATGGGCTGGTTACCCTCTGCGCCCCAGCTCAACGTCAACCCGCTGACCATTAAGCAGCAGGCCGAGGCCGCCGGGCTCTCCCCCGCGGAGTTCACCGTCCAGTCGTTAAAATCAGGCGATATTCGCTTTGCCGCCGAGCAGCCGGATAGCGGCAAAAACCATCCGCGCAACCTGTTTATCTGGCGCTCAAACCTGCTGGGATCGTCCGGTAAGGGGCATGAGTACATGTTGAAATACCTGCTCGGGACCGACAGCGGTATTCAGGGTGATGAACTGGGCGCCAGCGATGAGGTAAAACCTGAGGAAGTCGAGTGGCAGACCGCGGCGATTGAGGGCAAACTCGATCTCCTGGTGACGCTGGATTTCCGCATGTCCAGTACCTGTCTCTTCTCCGATATTGTCCTGCCGACCGCCACCTGGTATGAAAAAGACGATATGAACACCTCGGACATGCACCCGTTTATCCACCCGCTCTCCGCCGCCGTCGACCCGGCCTGGGAGGCAAAGAGCGACTGGGAGATCTACAAGGATATCGCTAAATCCTTCTCGCAGGTCTGCGTCGGCCATCTTGGCAAAGAGACCGATGTGGTGCTGGTCCCGCTGCAGCATGATTCCCCCGGCGAACTGTCGCAGCCGTTCGAGGTGCTTGACTGGCGCAAGGGCGAATGCGATCTGATCCCCGGGAAAACCGCACCGTCGATTGCCCTGGTGGAACGCGACTATCCTGCCACCTGGGAACGCTTCACCTCTCTCGGCCCGCTGCTCGATAAGCTTGGCAACGGCGGAAAAGGCATTTCGTGGAATACGCAAAGCGAAGTCGATTTCCTCGGCAAGCTTAACTACGTCAAGCCCGATGGTCCGGCCAAAGGCCGGCCGCGGATCGACAGCGCCATTGACGCCTCTGAAGTTATTCTCAGCCTCGCGCCGGAAACCAACGGCCAGGTGGCGGTGAAAGCCTGGCAGGCGCTGGGAGAGTTTACCGGCCGCGATCATACCCATCTGGCGCTCAATAAAGAGGATGAGAAGATCCGCTTTCGCGATATTCAGGCGCAGCCGCGCAAAATTATCTCCAGCCCGACGTGGTCGGGACTGGAAAGCGAGCACGTCTCCTACAATGCCGGTTATACCAACGTGCATGAGCTGATCCCATGGCGCACCCTCTCCGGCCGCCAGCAGTTGTATCAGGACCATCCGTGGATGCGCGCCTTCGGCGAAAGCCTGGTAGCCTATCGCCCGCCCATTGATACCCGCAGCGTCAGCCAGATGAAGGCCGTGCCGCCAAACGGCTTTCCGGAAAAAGCGCTGAATTTCCTGACGCCGCACCAGAAGTGGGGGATCCACTCAACCTATAGCGAAAACCTGCTGATGCTGACGCTGTCGCGCGGCGGGCCGATCGTCTGGCTTAGCGAAACCGATGCGAAAGAGCTGGGCATTGAAGATAACGACTGGATTGAAGCGTTCAACGCCAACGGGGCTCTCACCGCGCGGGCGGTGGTGAGCCAGCGGGTGCCGCCGGGGATGACCATGATGTACCACGCTCAGGAACGGATTATGAATATCCCGGGTTCGGAAGTGACCGGTCGTCGCGGCGGCATTCATAACTCGGTAACCCGCGTCTGTCCGAAGCCAACGCACATGATTGGCGGCTACGCCCAGCTGGCCTATGGCTTTAACTACTACGGCACCGTCGGATCGAACCGCGACGAGTTCATCATGATCCGCAAAATGAAGAATATTGCCTGGCTGGATGATGAAGGTCGCGATCAGGTACAGGAGGCGAAAAAATGAAAATCCGTTCTCAGGTTGGAATGGTGCTGAATCTGGACAAATGCATCGGCTGTCACACCTGCTCGGTCACCTGTAAAAACGTCTGGAGCAGCCGCGAAGGCATGGAGTACGCGTGGTTCAATAACGTGGAGACCAAACCGGGCATTGGCTACCCCAAAAACTGGGAGGACCAGGATCAGTGGCAAGGCGGCTGGATCCGCGGCATTAGCGGTAAGCTGACGCCCCGCCTCGGCAATCGGGTCAGCGTATTATCGAAGATTTTCGCCAACCCGGTGCTGCCGGCGATCGACGATTACTACGAACCCTTTACCTATGACTACCAGCACCTGCACAACGCGCCGGAGGGCAAATATCTGCCGACCGCCCGCCCGCGCTCGCTGATCAGCGGCGAGCGTATGGATAAGATTAACTGGGGCCCGAACTGGGAGGAGCTGCTCGGCGGCGAATTCGAGAAACGCGCCCGCGACCGTAACTTCGAAGCCATGCAAAAAGAGATGTACGGCCAGTTCGAAAATACCTTCATGATGTATCTCCCGCGCCTGTGCGAGCACTGCCTCAACCCGAGCTGCGTGGCCACCTGCCCGAGCGGCGCCATCTACAAGCGTGAGGAAGATGGCATCGTACTGATCGATCAGGATAAATGCCGCGGCTGGCGGATGTGCATCAGCGGCTGCCCGTACAAAAAAATCTACTTTAACTGGAAGAGCGGTAAGTCGGAAAAATGCATCTTCTGCTATCCGCGCATTGAGTCCGGGCAGCCAACGGTCTGCTCAGAAACCTGCGTCGGGCGCATCCGCTATCTTGGCGTACTGCTGTATGACGCCGACCGTATTGAAGAGGCGGCCAGTACCGAACATGAAACCGACCTCTATGAGCGCCAGTGCGAGGTGTTCCTTAATCCAAACGATCCGGCGGTCATCGAGGAAGCGCTAAAGCAAGGGATCCCGCACAACGTCATTGAGGCGGCGCAGAAGTCTCCGGTATATAAGCTGGCGATGGACTGGAAGCTGGCCCTGCCGCTGCATCCGGAGTATCGCACCCTGCCGATGGTCTGGTACGTGCCGCCCCTGTCGCCGATCCAGTCTGTTGCCGACGCCGGCGGCTTACCGAGCAACGGCAACATCCTGCCGGCGGTTGAGAGTCTGCGCATCCCGGTGCAATACCTGGCGAATCTGCTGAGCGCCGGCGATACCGGACCGGTCTTGCGCGCGCTGAAACGGATGATGGCGATGCGCCACTACAAGCGCTCGCAAACCGTCGAGGGCGTCACCGATACCCGCGCCATTGAAGAGGTGGGCCTCAGCGTTGAGCAGGTCGAAGAGATGTATCGCTATCTGGCGATCGCCAACTACGAAGACCGCTTCGTGATCCCCACCAGCCATCGCGAACTGGCGGAGGATGCCTTTCCGGAACGTAACGGCTGCGGCTTTACCTTCGGCGATGGCTGCCACGGGTCAGATACGAAATTCAACCTGTTTAACAGCCGGCGGATCGACGCCATCGACGTCAGCGGCGTGCGTAAGCATGGGGAGGGCGAGTGATGCGGATCCTGAAAGTGATCGGTCTGCTGCTGGAGTACCCCGACGAGTTACTGTGGGAGAACCGCGACGACGCCCTGGCGCTGATCAGGGCCGATGTCCCTTCCCTGACGCCGTTTGTCGGTGAGCTGTTGACGGCTCCGCTGTTGGATCGCCAGGCCGAATGGTGCGAGGTGTTCGAGCGCGGGCGCGCCACCTCGCTGCTGCTGTTTGAACATGTGCATGCCGAATCCCGCGACCGCGGCCAGGCGATGGTCGACCTGATGAATCAGTATCAGCAGGCGGGTCTGCAGATCGATTGTCGCGAGTTGCCCGACCATCTGCCGCTGTATCTGGAGTATCTCAGTATTCTACCTCCCGCGGAGGCTCGTGAGGGGCTGCAGAATATCGCGCCGATTCTGGCGCTGATCGGCGGCCGTCTTAAGCAGCGAGCCTGCCCGTATTATCAGCTGTTTGACGCCCTGCTGGCGCTGGCTAAAAGCCCGCTCACCAGTGACAGCGTCACAAAACAGGTGGCGGGAGAAAAGCGCGACGATACCCGTCAGGCGCTGGACGCCGTGTGGGAAGAAGAGCAGGTGAAGTTTATCGAAGATAACGCGACCGCTTGCGATAGCTCGTCGATGCAAGCTTATCAACGACGCTTTAGTCAGGATGTGGCGCCGCAGTACGTTGACATCCGCGCCGGAGGCCCGAAATGATCCAGTATCTGAACGTCTTCTTTTACGATATCTACCCTTACCTGTGCGGCACCGTCTTTCTGGTGGGCAGCTGGCTGCGCTACGATTACGGGCAGTATACCTGGCGCGCCTCATCCAGCCAGATGCTGGATAAGCGCGGGATGGTGCTATGGTCGAACTTATTTCATATCGGCATTCTCGGCATCTTCTTTGGCCATCTCTTTGGCATGCTGACCCCACACTGGGTCTACTCGTGGTTCCTGCCGATGTCCCAGAAGCAGCTGATGGCCATGATCCTTGGCGGCATCTGCGGCGTGCTGACCCTGGTAGGCGGTATCGGCCTGCTGATGCGCCGCCTGACCAACCCGCGAATTCGCGCCACCTCCACGACCGCGGATATTTTGATCCTGTGCATTCTGCTGATTCAGTGCGCGCTGGGGCTGACAACCATCCCCTTCTCCGCCCAGCATCCGGACGGCAGCGAAATGCTCAAGCTGGTGGACTGGGCGCAGGCGGTGGTCACCTTCCACGGCGGCGCCTCGGCGCATCTGGACGGTGTCGCATGGATTTACCGCGTCCACCTGGTGCTCGGAATGACCATCTTTCTGATCTTCCCCTTCACCCGCCTGGTTCACGTCTGGAGCGCGCCGGTGGAGTATTTCACCCGGCGTTACCAGGTGGTACGCTCCCGGCGCTGAGCGCTGGCGGCGTTTACCATTCATCCTTACCGGTAGCCCGGACGAGGCCTTCGCGCCAAGTTCGGGTATTTATCGTACCTGGCTCCAGGTTTTATGCCGGGTGGCGGCTGCCGCCTTACCCGGCCTACAGGGTCCTCTCACAGGCTCAAACCTCGCAGGCCCGCGCAAGCGCAGCGCCGCCGGGCAAGATATCAGACACGGTACCTGTAATTTCGCCGGGTGGCGGCTACGCTTTGCCCGGCCTACAGGGTCCTCTCACAGGCTCATACCCCGTAGACCCGCGCAAGCGCAGCGCCGCCGGGTAAGATATCAGGCACGGTACCTGTAATTTCGCCGGGTGGCGGCTGTCGCCTTACCCGGCCTACAGGGTCCTCTTACAGGCTCAAACCTCGCAGGCCCGCGCAAGCGCAGCGCCGCCGGGCAAGATATCAGGCACGGTACCTGTAATTTCGCCGGGTGGCGGCTGTCGCCTTACCCGGCCTACAGGGTCCTCTTACAGGCTCATACCTCGCAGGCCCGCGCAAGCGCAGCGCCGCCGGGCATGGGGAGATTTACTTCCCGGCTTCCGGATGGGTATCGAACGCCGCCATCACCGCCGCCAGCGCCGCTTCGCTGAAGCCATGTTTAGGATCGTCCACACCCAGGCCGAAACGGGTCTGCAGCGCTTCATACAGCGCGGAGACATCGGCAAAATCGACCTTCTCCACCACATGGTTATTCTCCCAGTGGGTAAAGTGGAAGTTGGTGAGGGTCATTTTGCCGCCTTCCGGCAGATGACGACACATCAGCAGATGGTGCCGGAAGTGGGACTGCGGCCAGTGCGCCGACCAGAAGTTGCCCATCACATAATCAGACGCATACTGGCGGCCTAAATCGAAATGGTACATCGACTGCCAGTGTTCGTGATGGTTGAACTGCAGCGTCCACTCATCCCCTTCATGCACCAGACGATAGCTGCCGTGCGGCGTTTGCTGTGGGATATCGGCCAGCAGTTTGATCGGCGCGGTCAGCGTCTGGCCGCCGAAGCCGACGTCGGCGATCCAGCGCTCCCCCGCCACCTCCACCAGCAACAGACGGTGAGTACGCGGCGGCATCTGCGGCGGGTTGGCCAGCACCACGCGGCCCAGCAGGCTGCGGACGTTAAAGCCTATCTCGCGCAGCGCGCGCTCCAGCAGGCCATTCTGTTCAAAACAATACCCCCCGCGGCGGGCGGCGATCAGCTTCTCTTCCAGCGCCCCATCGTCAAGGTGGATTTCACGCGGCAGCAGGACGTCGAGGTTTTCAAAGGGGATGGCGCTGTTATGCTGCAGATGCAGTTCCCGCAGGGTATCAATGGAAACATCAGGCTCACCCGTCCAGCTCAGACGGGAAAAATAGGCGCGTAAAAAGGGACTCATCAGGGCCTCCAGCTGTAGGTGTCCGACATTTATAGCCTATTTTTCCGCGCCGACCGTCTTTTTTGTGCGCTTAGCGTTAACCGCGCGTGCGGCGCTGCATCAGCGCCAGCGCCGTCAGCATCAGGACCAGACCGGTCAACAACGTCAGGCTGGCCATCGCCATGCCCTGACCGACGGAACCCTGTTCGAACTGGCGCCAGATAAACACCGCCACGGTTTGCGTACCGGCCGGAGAGAGCAGCAGCGAGGTCACCAGCTCCCGGGAAGCCACCGCGAACACCATCAGCATCGCCGCCAGCAGCGCCGGAAAGACCAGCGGCAGGACAATCAACCGCAGCGCCTGCAGTGGCGACGCCCCGTGCACCCTGGCGGCGGGCTCAAGGTTCGGGCCCAGCTGGCGCAGCGCGCTGCCGACATAGCGCACCGGCCAGGGCAACAGCAGGCAGCAATAGGAGAGCAGCAGCATCCACAGCGTGTTATAGGGCGAGCGCGGCCAGAAGGGCTGATTCCACAGCAGGATCAAACCGACCCCCACCACCACGCCCGGCAGCGCCGCCGGCATCAGCGACAGCGCGTCCACCATCCCGCGCCCTTTAATCTTCCGCACCATCACCAGCCAGGCGGCCAGCAGGCCCAGCGCGCCGACGATTAGCGCCGAACCCAGGGCCAGCGACAGGCTGGTGCCGAGGGCCGACAGGGCATCTCCCTGCTGGTCAAACAGCGCCGCGAAATGACGCAGCGTGACATTCTCAACACTCACGCCACCGGAGAGCGTGCCCATCACGCTGGTGAGCATCATCGAGACGGCGGGGACGCCGACCGCCAGGCCGCCGACGGCCGCCATCGCCAGCACGGCGGGCAGCGTCATCCAGCCCAGCGATGCCCCGTGGTTCTCCCCCGGCTTACCGGTGACGCTGGTGACCTCTTTCTCCCCCACCAGCCGCCTTTGCAGCCACCAGGCGAACAACGCCACCGCCATCAGCAGCAGCGACAATAGCGCGGCGCCAGGGAGATCCACCGGCCAGTCGGCCAGCTTTTTCTCAATACCGACCGTCAGCATCACCACTCCCGCCCGGCTGCCCAGCGCCGCCGGTACGCCAAACTCCTCGATGGCGAGGGTAAACGCCAGCAGCATCCCCGCCGCCAGCGCCGGAGAGAGCATCGGTAGCGTCACGTGCCAGAAGGCGCGCCAGGCGCTGGCGCCATGGACGCGGGCGACCACCGCCAGCCGGGTCCCGCTCGCCAGCAGGCTGCGGGAGACGGCAAAGTAGACCACCGGAAATATGTTAAAGGTCATCACCAGCACGATCCCGCTGCGGCTGAACAGCAGATCGTTCAGCTGCCAGCCGGTCAGCTGCTGCAGATAGCCCTGGCTTTGCAGGGCCAGCATCCAGGAGAGCGCCGAGATATAGGGCGGCGTCAGAAAGGGGATCAAAAACAGGAGATCCCACAGCCGGGGCAGCGGCAGCGAAAACATACCGCGCAGGATGCCGAGCGGCAGGCCAATCATTACGCTGACCAACGCCACGCCGGCGGCGATCCACAGCGTACCGCCGAGCATCGCCGGCAGCTGAGGATCGGCCAGCAGCGCCGGGATGCCGCCAAAGGCGTCCCCGAGCGAACCGGCGCTAAAACGGGGAAAAATCGCCTGCAGCAGAATAAACACTAACGGTAACGCGACCAGCATCACCAGGGCGGCAAGGGTCGCGCCGGAAAGGAATGTTTGTTTCACAACCGGTTCCTGAAGCTGAGGGTCCTCCGGCGGCCAGCGCCGGAGAAACGGGATCAATTACTGCGCGTACAGCTGACTGAAGCGGGCGAGCACGGCGCCCCGCTCGCTGCTGCCCTCGCTGGTGGTGGGTAGCACCTTCAGCGCGTCCAGTAGCGGACGTTTAGCCGCCACGTCGCGGCGGGCGGGCATCAGCCAGGCGTCGGCGACCTTTGCCTGACCTTCCGGCGACAGCACGTAATCGATAAAGGCTTTGGCCTCGCCGGGATGCTGGCTGGTTTTGAGGATCATCATCGGGCGCGGGGCAATCACCGTTCCGCTGGCCGGGAAGATCACCTTCAGCGACTCGCCCTGCTGAATGTTGCCGTAGGAGACATAATCCACCGCGCCAAACACCGCCGCTTTCGCTCCCTGCATCACCGGCGTCACCGCCTGGGCGTTGGGTCCGCTGACTACCATGCCGTTCTTTTTCAGTTCGTCAAACAGTTGCCAGGCCTGGCCGCCCATGCTGTTTTGCAGCCCGATCAGCAAATCCAGCGACGCGCCGGAGAGCGCCGGGTCGGGGGTTGTCACCTTGTCTTTAAACGCCGGCTGGGTGAGATCCCGCCACTCTTTCGGTTCCGGGGTGCCGCTTTTACTGTTCCAGACAATACCCAGGGCGGAGACGCCCTGGGCGATATAGTCCGCCGATTTCAGGTTCGCCGGTACCTGGTCGGCGTTGGCGCTCGCAAAAGGCAACAACCAGCCCCGCTGGTGCAGATCTTCGGCGGTATCCCACGAGGCGGAGATCAGCACATCCGCCTGCGGGTTGGCCTGCTCGGCCTCCAGTCGGGCCATCACTTTGCCGGTGGTGGCCTGAAAAACGGTCACCTTCACCCCGGTCTGTTGTTCAAAACCGCTGGCCAGGCTTTTCGCCAGCGAGCCGGGTCCGGCGGTGTAAACGGTCAGCGCATGGGCGCTGGAGAGCATCATGGCGGAGAGAGCCATCGCGAGTACCACTCCTTTCTTAACGGTCATAACGGTGTTCATGCAACTTCCCCTGAGGTTGGCGTAACGGCGCGGACAGCGGCCACGCGGCCCGCGGATAAATAGACAATCTGGTCGGCTAACAGCTCGGCTTCACGTCGGTCATGGGTGACATACAGGGCGGTGATGCCGAGCTGTCGCAGCAGGCGGCTCATTTCGCCACACAGCGATTCGCGTAGTTCGCTGTCCAGGTTGGAGAGCGGTTCATCAAACAGCAGCACCCGCGGCGCGGCGACGATCGCCCGCGCCAGCGCCACCCGCTGCTGCTGACCGCCGGAGAGGCCTGAAGGCTTACGTTCGGCAAAGCCGTTGAGGCCTACCCGCGCCAGCGCCTCGCTGACCCGGCGCTCGCGTTCGCTGCGGGAGACGCCGCGCATGCGCAGCGGAAAGGCGACGTTCTGCGCCACGCTCATATGCGGCCAGAGGGCGTAATCCTGAAAAACCATGCCGATATCGCGCTGCTCCGGGGGCAATCCCCATCCTGCGCGGGCGACCAGCCTGTCGCCAAAGCGGATTTCGCCGCTGGCCGGCACGCTCAGCCCGGCCAGCAGACGCAGCAGCGTGCTTTTGCCGCAGCCGGAAGGGCCCAGTAGCGCCACGATGCGGCCGGGTTCGATATGCAACGTGAAGCGGTCAAGAATAGGGGTCTCTGCGAAGGCGAAAGAGACCTCCTGCAGGGTGATAGGGGTCAGCGTGCGCATCATCGCCCTCCCTTTCGGGACAGCGAGACCAGCCCGGCGGTCGACATCCGACGGGGCACGCTCACCTGGGATAGCATCAGGGGAGCCAACATATTGTGATCCTCTTTGGGACTTAGTGCTGGCGACTATAGTCAGACGAGATGACGTATTGATTACATTTTCATTGCGGCTTAACGTGTTACCTGCCAACCGACCCATTATTCAAGGAACGCCTATGAGCCGCTTTCGCCACGTTGAACTGCAGTACGCCAGCCGCCTGCTCAACCACGGCCCAACCATTTTGATCACCAGCTACGATGCCTCGTCCGACCGGCGCAACGTTATGGCCGCCGCCTGGTCAATGCCGGTGGAATTCGCCCCGCCGCGGGTGGCTATCGTGGTGGATAAAAGCACCTGGACGCGGGAGATCATCGAGCGCAATGGCACCTTCGGCATTGTGGTTCCCGGTGCCGCCGCCGCCAGCTGGACCTACGCCGTCGGCAGCGTCAGCGGCCGCGATGAGGACAAATTCAATGCCTGGGGGATCCCGGTAGTAACCGGTCCGGAGCTGGGGCTGCCGCTGATCGAGGAGAAATGTCTGGCATGGATGGAGTGCCGGTTGCTGCCGGCGACGGCGGCCCAGACCCAGTACGATACCCTGTTCGGAGAGGTGGTCTCTGCCGCCGCCGATGAGCGCGCGTTCGTCACCGGACGCTGGCAATTCGACGACGATAAGCTCAATACCCTGCATCATCTGGGCACCGGCAATTTTGTCGCCAGCGGCCGTCATGTGCGGGCAAACTCCCTCGACGAATAAGCGTGACTTGCCGCGGGCGGCCGGTTTTTCCCCTGCCCGGCCTGCGGCCCCCTTTTAACCCGGTGGGCGGCGGCGATCGGCGCTGGGGGTCAGGCCAAATACTTTTTTATACAGGGTGGTAAAGTGGTTGCTGTTGGCGAAGCCGCACAGATAAGCCACTTCGGTAATGGTCATCTCCGTTTCGCGTAATTTGACCCGCGCGGAGACCAGCCGCAGACGTTTCAGATAATTATCCGGGGTTAATCCGGTGGCCTCTTTAATATGGCGAAACGCGGTGCGGGTGGTGAGATGAAATTGCTCCGCCAGCTGCTGCCAGTTATGTTCTTCGAAACAGTGCTCCTGAAGCCAGGTGAGTAATTTATGCAGTTTATAGCGAGTGCTGCTATATTCGGCTTCCGACTCGGCTGTGAGAATGGTGGTCACCAGCTGGAAAAAGAGAGACTCCCGTAGCGGGGTATTATCCGCCGCCCTCAGCGCCGGGGAAAATATCTTTTCCACTAGTTCCCGGCAATAGCTGCGAGTCTCCGGCGCCAGCCAGCCATAGCAGGCGGCGCGCTGCGCGGATAATTGCTGCAGCAATCCCTCCATCTGCTGTAAATAGCCAAAGGCCACCGCCGGATTAATTAAGACATTAATCAGCTTCAGCGTCCCCAGCTCATCATAATAATGCACATCGCCAGGCTGGACGTAAAATACGTCTCCCTGTTGGATATACAGCGGGCGACCATTAATAACGTGTAACCCATGCCCCTCCTCGACGATCACCAGTTCGGCAAATTCATGGCCATGCTCCTGGCTATTATCCTCCGGGTCACTGGCGTACATGCCGAGCTTATCCTGGGGATGGGTGAAATAATACTCAACGGTCAGTGTCATCATTACAGCAAATCCTGAACAACCTATGGCGCAGGGGCACGATAATCTATTCCGGCCCTCGGCACGCGCCCGATGTGCGGATTTGTGATCGCCAGCGCCCCCACCTCATTATTCCTGCCATTTTCACTGACGGTTTGGCATTGCCAGAGTGGTAGCCGCGCCGGACGACGGCCTATGCTGCGCCTAACCTAACGGAGAGGACGCAGTATGTCACAAGCAATTCAATACAATTCCAGCGTGGCGATGATCCGTCATCCGCGCTTTTTACAGCGTGCGGCCGACCTGACGCCCGCGCTGCAACGCCTGCGCCAGACGCCGCAGGCCATCGTCGAGGCCGTCGCTGAACCAGGAGCGCTGAACGGCTGGCGGGGGAATACCGTCTGCACGCCGGAGCAGTTTTATCAGCAACCGCTCAACGTCGGCGACAGCATCATTATTGATTTTGGCAGCCATTTTGTTGGCTACCTGCAGTTCAGCTGCCGCAGCGTCGGCAGCCCGCCCGATGCCCCGGCCCATCTGCACTTCACCTTCGGCGAGACGCTGAGCGAAGTCTGTGAGCCGTTCAGCGAATACCAGGGATGGCTGAGCAGCAGCTGGTTGCAGCAGCAGGATCTGTGGCTTGACGTCCTGCCCGCCCGGGTCGCTCTGCCACGTCGCTATTGCCTGCGCTACCTGAAGGTGGAGGTCAAAGCGCTGTCGCGCAAGTTTCGTCTGCAGTTCGATGAGATCGCTCTGGAAACCGTCACCTCTGCCGGCAGCCCGCACCCGGCGGTCATCGCCGATCCGCAGTTGAAAGCCATTGATGACGTTGCCGTTCGTACCCTGAAAAACTGCATGCAGGAGGTGTTTGAAGATGGGCCGAAACGCGACCGTCGGCTGTGGCTGGGCGACCTACGCCTGCAGGCGCAGGTGAATGACGTGACCTTCGGCCACCACGATCTGGTCCGCCGCTGCCTGTATCTCTTTGCCGCCCATACCCGGGAAGATGGCATGGTTTCCGCCAATGTCTTTGTTCAGCCAGAGGTACGCGCCGATGACACCTTTCTGTTTGATTACTCATTGTTTTTTGTCGACGTGCTTTATAACTACCTGCAAAGCACAGGCGACACGGAAACCGTCGGTGAGCTGTGGCCTACGGCGCGGCGGCAAATCGAGCTGGCGCTGACCCGCTGCGATTCTCAGGGGCTGGTGCGCGACAGCGATGACTGGTGGGTATTTATCGACTGGCAGGCGGAGCTGAATAAACAGGCGTCGGCGCAGGGGGTACTCATCTACTGTCTGCAGCGCGCCCTCTGGCTGGCGCAGCGTTTTGAACCGCAGCGGGTACCCGACTACACTGCCACGCTCTGGCAGCTGAAGGAGGCCGCCCTCCACCACCTGTGGGACAACGATCGGCAGGTGTTTATCAGCGGCGCCGTGCGTCAGGTCTCATGGGCGTCGCAGATCTGGCTGGTGCTGGCGGAAGTTGGCACCGCCGGGCAGCGTCAGGCGCTGATGCGCCGCTTGCAGCAGCAGCCGCCCGCCATTGCCATGAACACCCCGTACCTGCGTCATCATCACATTGTTGCCCTGCTACAGTCCGGCCTGCGCGAGGAGGCGGTGGCGGAGATCAAAGCCTACTGGGGGGCGATGGTCGCCTACGGCGCCGACACCTTCTGGGAAATTTTCGACCCCCAACATCCTGACTTTTCCCCGTATGGCAGTAAGCTTATCAACAGTTACTGCCATGCGTGGAGCTGTACCCCGGCCTGGTTTATTCGCCAGTACGGACTTTAACAACAACGATAAGCGAGTGATTTATGGCAGAAACAACGTTTACCCTGTGGCGGCAGCGCCTTGGCTATGGCATTGCCGATCTCTCCTGCAACCTTGTGTGGCAGATGATCTCTCTGTATCTGATGTTCTTTTACACCGACGTCATGGGTCTCCCGGCCTATTATGTCGGCCTGATGTTCCTGGTCACCCGGCTGGTAGACGGCGTGGCCGACGTGCTGATGGGGCTGGTGATCGACAATACCACCACCCGCTGGGGGCGCTGCCGCCCCTGGCTGCTGATCGGCGCCCTGCCTTTTGGCCTGCTGTGTATTCTGGCCTTTTATGTGCCGGATTTCGGCACCACCGGCAAACTGCTGTACGCCTTTGTCACCTATCTGTGTCTGTCGTTCCTCTACACCCTGGTGAATATTCCGTTCTGCGCCATGCTGCCGTTTTTAACCAGTGATTCCGCAGAACGCACCACGCTGTCGGCGGTGCGCATTTTGCTGGGCTCCCTTGGCGCCACCATCGTCGCCGTGGCTACGCTGCCGCTGGTCGGCATGCTAGGCAAAGGCAACCAGCAGCAGGGATTCCTCTATACCGCGGTGATTTTTGGCGTACTGGCGGCCTTTTTCCTGCTGGTGAGCTTTCGCAACGTCGAAGAAAAGATCACCCTTACCGGGGAGCGCATGACCCTGAAACGCGCCTGGATTAGTCTGCGCGCCAATCGTCCGTGGTGGGTCTTCGCCAGCAATATCTTTCTGATGTGGGGTGCCTTTTTCTTTCAGACCGGGGCCCTGGTGTACTTCTTCCATTATTACGTCGGGAATACCGAGCTGACGGCGGTTATCGCCGGGATCTCCACCTTCGTTCCCCTGCTCGGCACCCTCACCGTCCCGCTGCTGGCCCGACGCATGAAAAAACGTCATGTCTATCTGGTGGCCAGCGCGGTCAATCTGCTCGGGATGGGGATTATGATGGTGTCTGGCGCCCACGTTCTGGGACTGATCGTCGGGGCCGTGATCCTCTCCCTCGGCGCCGGCCAACGCACGGCTATCTATTTCTCGATGCAGGCCGACCCGGTGGATTACGGCGTGTGGAAAACCGGGATTAATACCGCAGGGATCCTGACCTCGATAAACGGTTTTCTCGGCAAGGTGGCGATGGCTGGTGCCGGGGCTATCACCGGCGTGCTGCTCTCCTCCAGCGGCTATATCGCCAACCACACGCAGAGCGACAGCGCCCTGTTGGCCATCAAGGCCTGCTATCTATACATTCCGGCGCTATTGATCCTCGCCTCGATGCTGTGGATGGGCCGCTTCTACCGCCTCGACGATCAGTATGAGCAGATTCGTGCCGACCTTGATGCCGGACGCGGCGCCTCGCCAGCCCCGGCCCCGACCGCCGGAGAATCCCCCGCCATGTAAGGCGCCCCCGCTGATTTAACCTCTGGATAAATTAAGGATTTTTATGCGTATCTCTGTGATTAGCGCAGCGGTTTGCTGCGCCCTTTTTCCGCTCATCAGCGTCAGCGCCGCCGGCTTGAGCGTGGAGCAACGGCTGGCGCAGCTGGAAGCGCGCCTCAATCTCGCTGAACAGCAGGCCAGCGAGGCCAGCCGCCGCGCGCAGCGGGCAGAACAGCAAACTGCCGCCGCCGAGCAGCGCGCCGCGGCGGCGGAGCAGCAGGTGCAGGCGCTCAGCCAGCAGACCACGGCTCGCGAACAAAAACAGCAGGCCACTAATCAGCAACTGAGCGAGCAGCTGGCGAAGCGCGCCCCGGACGATGGGTTTACCTTTAACGCCTACGCCCGTTCCGGGATGTTAGTCAACAGCCATGGTAAAGGCGCCCGCGGCGGGCCGGGCGTCTCCCCGGCCAGTTCGCTCAACGGCGATGCCCATGTCGGTCGTCTCGGTAACGAAAAAGATAATTACGCTGAGCTGAGCTTTGGCAAAAAGCTCACCTTCAACGATGGTTCATGGGCGCGCTTTAAGACCATGCTCGCCGACGGGGCCACCAACCCGGATCCGTGGGTTCAGGATAACGACAGCCACCATCTGAACATTCGTCAGCTGTACGTCGAGATGGGTAACTTTGCCGAATTCACCGGTCCGTTAAAACGCGCCTCAATTTGGGCCGGCAAGCGCTTTGATCGGGATAACTTCGATATCCACTTTACCGATAGCGACATCATGTTCCTCGGCGGTACCGGCGGCGGGATCAATGATGTCGACTGGGGAAGCGGCCTGCGCGGCGACTATTCGGTGTATGCACGTAACTTCGGCGACCTTGGCAGCGATAATTACGCGGATAATGACATCCAGAATCTGCTGTTCACCGCCAACCATTTTTACGGCAACTGGCAACTGATGACCACGGTGATGACCGCCCAGGGCAACGATGATCTGAAAGATAATACCTCGACCACCGGGAGCTATGCCCTGCGCAGCGATAACACCGCCAAAAACGGCTACTACGCGATGCTGGCCCTGCACGACAAACAACAGTTCTACGGCCTGGCGCCGGGGGTGTCTGAAAGCGCCCTGCAATACGGCGTCGGGCTGGGCGCCGAAGCGCGTCAGCCGGGGAGCGATGGCGATCTGACCGAGAACGCGGCCTCCCTGCGCTTTGCGTCGTATGGCATCCTGCCGTTGGGGAAAAACTGGCAGCTGGCGCCGTCGGTGATAGCCCAGCATAGCGAAGACCGCTATCGCGACGGCGACCGCTACGACTGGGCGACGTTTAACCTGCGGGTATCACAGGGGATCTCCGCTCACTTCGCCCTGCTGTATGAGGCCTCGTGGCAGTATATGGATCTCAATCCGAACGGGCGCAGCTATCGCTATAATGACAACGTTTATCAGTATCAGGCGGTGCGCGGTGATTTCTACAAGCTGACCTTCGCCCCCACCTTTAAAGTGGGTGATGTGCTGGATATCAAGGCGCGGCCGGAAATCCGCTTCTTTGCCACCTGGATGAACTGGGATAAAGCGCTGGATCGCTACGCGATAAATGACGATTTCGGCAGCAAAGGCTTTACCGCTGGCGGGACATGGAACTTCGGCGTGCAGACGGAGATTTGGTTTTAATCAAACGGCCCGTCCGGCTCAAATGCCAGGACGGGTTGATTTAAATACACGCTGTTACTTTGTCACTATGCCAGTGCTGTATGAAGTAATATAAACTTATAAAATAAAAACCATAACAGGCTAAAAAGATAAAGGTTGTTTTTATAATTCCAACAGGTGACTTTCGTTTTTTCTCAACGATGAGAAGATCGTGAAACCTTTCTTGCTGTTGTTCTGGTGTTAAATTATCAACTATTTTATTTTTTATATCATCGTGAATCTTTTTAAACGTTCGCTTTTCACCTGGAAAGCTACCGTGTAGAAGAAACAAAAAAAATAAAGAAAAGCATAACGAATGCTAATATCCGAATACTGGGCTCAGTTACCCCCCAGCATCCAAGGGTAGCAATAAACAACCAGATACCATGAGTGTTTGCTCGCGCTCTAAACCTATCAATATGAGCGCTGTATTTCTTGATTTCTTTCAAAATAGAATCGTTGGTTTCCATACGTAATGCACGCCTTTTTAAAGACCCCGGTTACGAAAGGGGGCAAACTCTGCCATTTTCCTTGCGAAGAATAACCTTTCAAACAACCTTCAACAAGTTGATAATCAATGGATTACCCTGAAGCAATAAAAGCAGTTTTCTTGCTGCACCGGTTGGGTGACGTCGTTTCGTTTCCCAGCTTTTAACCAACTCGTAGCTAACGCCAACGGCCGCTGCAAAGTCCTGCTGTTTTAAACCTGTGGCTTCACGTATCGCTTTCACGTCAATTTCGCTGAAGGTATGAACGTGCTGCTCCATCGGCATTTGTTCACCTTTCTCGATCCTGACCATTTCTTCTGCACTCGCCAGCAGATCGGCAAACAATTCGTCTTTCATATACACCTCAGTTGGCTCTCTGGCGCTATCGACTTTTCCATCATTAATAGCTCAGCCTTACTTTATGTTTATATGCTAGTTTATTAAATCAGCCACTTGTCTCAACATCTTTTTTTGCTCCTGATTTAACTCATCCTGTTCATTTTTAGGATAGATGAGCGCCAGGTAAATTCTTCCCTTTTTCGTTACATTATAGTAAATCACTCGTACACCGCCGCGCTTCCCCATCCCGGGACGACTCCAGCGAATTTTACGAAAACCACCGGTTCCCGAAATTGTGTCCCCAGCCTCGGGATCGTTTATAAGGATTTCCTGAAAGGCCCGAAATTCATCATCCTGCAACAGCACCTGGCGTCGCTTACTGAAACCTTGTAGTTCAATAAAAGTCAACATCTCATTCCCTGATGTCCTGACGACTTACCAAATAACATACATGTACAGGGTACACTAATCAAGGAGTTTATGTACCCGGTACATTTTAAAAAATTCACCCATGACAAAATTCATCAATCAGCACTTCGCCAGAGAAACACCTGCCGGAGGCGGCGCAAAGCCGCTTGCCGTTGGACAAATGCGCAGCATCGCCTCCGGGTGTCGGGTTACATGCTATAACCCGGCTTCTTAATCAACTGCGCCATCTGCGGGGCGATCTCACTGTCCCACACGGCCTGCCACGCGTCCGGCTCAACCTGAGTGAGTGCGACGCTGACGGCGCTCTCTTTGCTGTTCAGATGGCGGATCAGCACCTCAGTGATGTCGGCGGCCAGCGCGGTTTTTTGTTCATCAGTCAGTTCACGGGGAAAACATTTAATATCAACATGCGGCATAGCAAAGACTCCTTGTGATCAGAGCCATAACGCTACCACAGAATGGCCGTTCTGGTTGGCATCGCGTGCGTTAAATCAGCTTGTTACGGCGTAGCGCCGCGGCCAGCTCCGGTCGCTGACAGACCGCCCGGGCGATGGCGGCGAATTTTGGCGCGTGGTCGTCAAACCACGCCTGGCGGGGTCCCCAGCGGTACATCGCCGCGATATAGCAATCCAGCAACGTTATCGTCGCGCCCAGCGCCCACGGCCCGGCGGCCAGCTGCTGTTCGAACCAGAGATAGAGATTTTTCCGGTACTGGCGACAATTCTCCACCAGCTGCTCCGCGGCGGCGGGCGCCCAGCGTTCTGGGTAATCGGCATAGGTAAAGGTAGGATAGACATTGGCCACCAGCCAGACCAGCAGGCGCTGAAACTGCGGACGCTGTGACGTCCCCGGCGCGGGGGCCAGATCGGGACGCTGGTCGAGGATCATCAGCGCGATGGCGGCGGTTTCGGTCATGATGCTCCCGTCGGCCAGCCTCAGGGTGGGCACCTGGCACAGCGGATTAATCTGCCGCAGACGCTCGCGCGCCGGACCGGGCTGGTCAAAGCCCTCCACGTCAACCACCTCGTAGGGAATATCGGCCAGGGAGAGCATCAGCTCGCTAATCGTCGAGCCCCATCCCGGCACGCCATAAACGGTTATCATGGTCGGCCTCCAGGGTAAAGCCTAAGTGTAGGCAGAAATTTGCCGCTCACCCACCCGGCACACCATGCCACTGGGGGTTAGTAGGTTATCCCCGGCGGGTTGACCACCGACTGCGCCACCGCTTCGCCCTGCTCCCCCCAACGCGCCAGCACCTGCTGATATTCACCGCGGGCAATCGCCCCGTCGAGGGCTGCCTGCAGGGCATAGACCAGACCGTTGCCTTTTTTGGTGGTTGTCGCCACCCACGCTTTTTTCGGCCCCAGGCCCACCACCCGGGTCTGGCCGTTAAGCGCCGCTTTATAGGCTGCCACCGACTGCGGGCCGAAAAAGATATCCGCCCGTCCGGACTGGATATAGAGATTGCCGGAGGCATCATCGGTCAGGTAGACCGGCTGGGCCTGCGGCCGTCCGGCGGCGCGGTTGTCCTCGTTCCAGCCCAGCAGGATCCGCTCCTGATTGGTGCCGGACCCGACGATCACTTTGCGCCCCGCGAGATCGGCGGGTCCGTTTACCGCGACGATATCGCTGGTGGATTTCACCGAGAAGGCCAGGGAGTCCACCCGGTAAGTCGCAAAATCGAACTTCTCTTTGCGCTTCTCGGTCACCGCGATATTGATCAGCGCCACATCGTAGCGGCCGGAGGCGATGCCCAGCGGCCAGTCCTCCCACGCGGTGGGCACCAGCCTGAGCTTCAGGCCAAGGCTTCCGGCCAGCAGGCGGGCTATATCCGGGTCGCTACCGATCCGCGTGCGGTTGTCGCTGGCCAGCAGGGCCAGCGGCGGCGAATTGAGCGCCGAGATCGCCACCGTTAGCGTCCCCGGCTCGACGAAGCGATAGCCCGGCGGAATTTTCGCTATCGCCTGCGGGTCGCGGGTGACCGGCAATGGCTGCTCATTGGCGCGCAGATCCAGCGCCGCGTGAGCGCTCATGGCAAAAGCGCTGAGAACAAGGGTCATTAGCGCTCTGTTCATGACGGCAGCACCCTGGATAAAAACTGCCGGGTACGCGGATGCTGCGGATGGTTGAGCACCTCGTCGCTGCTGCCCTGCTCGACGATCCTGCCGTCGACCATAAACACCACCTGGTCGGCCACCTCGCGGGCAAAGCCAATCTCATGGGTGACCACCACCAGGGTGGTGCCCGATCGCGCCAGCTTCTTGATGACATCCAGTACCTCGCCCACCAGCTCGGGATCCAGCGCCGAGGTGGGTTCATCAAACAGGATCACCCGCGGGTTCAGCGCCAGCGCCCGGGCAATGGCGATACGCTGCTGCTGGCCGCCGGAGAGATGCCGCGACCAGGCGTCGGCTTTATTGCGCAGTCCGACGACGTCCAGCAGTTCATAGGCGCGGGCAATGGCCTCTTTGCGCGTGACCTGCTGGTGGGCGATCGGCGCCTCTATCAGGTTCTCCAGCACCGTCAGGTGCGGAAACAGATTAAAGTTCTGGAAAACGTAGCCGACGTTGATCCGCTGGCGGAGGATCTCCTTCTCTTTCATCTCATACAGCTTGTCGCCTTTGCGGCGATAGCCGATATAGTCGCCGTCAATCTGAATAAATCCCTCATCGACCCGTTCGAGGTGATTTATGGTGCGCAGCAGCGTGGACTTGCCCGAGCCGGAAGGGCCGAGGATCACCGTCACCGTGCCCGGGGGGATCTCCAGCGACACATCGTCCAGCGCCTTGTGGCGGCCATAGTATTTGCTGACCCCGGTGATAGAGATATGGCCATTATGAGAGCTGGGCATGAACGGCCTCCTGCGGCTGCGCTTGACGTGCGGGTTGATTCAGACGGCTGCTGCGGGCGCTGTTTACCGCCGAGCGGCGCTCGCTGCGCGCCAGGCCCCGTTCCACCAGATACTGAATGGCGGAGAGGACGCTGGTGATCGCCAGATACCAGGCGGCGCCGACCATCAACAGCGGGATCACCTCCTGGGTACGGTTGTAGATCATCTGGATGGTGTAGAACAGCTCCGGCATCGCCAGGACATACACCATCGCCGTTCCCTTGGCCAGACTGATGATCTCGTTGAAGCCGGATGGCAGGATGGTGCGCAGCGCCTGCGGCAGAATAATGCGCAGCGTGCGCCGCCAGGCGGGTAGCCCCAGCGCGGCGGCGGCTTCATACTGCCCGTGGTCGACGCCGAGAAAGCCGCCGCGAATAATCTCCGCGGTATAGGCGCTCTGCACCAGGGTCAGGCCCACCACCGCCGTGGAGAATTGCCCCAGCACGTTAATGGTCTGATAGCTGGCCCAGGTCACGCCGGTAAACGGGATCCCCAGCGACAGGGTGTCGTAGAGATAGGAAAAGTTATAGAGAATGATCAGCACCACAATCAGCGGCAGCGAGCGAAACAGCCAGATATAGCCCCAGGCGAGACTGCTGAGCAGCCACGATGAGGACAAACGGGCCAGCGCCAGCAGGCCGCCGAAGATCACGCTTAGCACCGTGCCGAGCAGGGTCAGGAGCAGGGTTTGCCCCAGCCCCTCGAGGATCACCGGGTCGAAGAACCAGCGGGCGAAGACGCCCCACTCCCAGCGCGGGTTAAAGGCCACCGACTGGATCACCACCGCCAGCACCAGCAGGGCGACCAGAGCCCCGACCACCCGCAGCGGATAGCGCGCCGGCACCACTTTGATCGTTTCAGATGAATGCATAATGCCTCCTCAGGCGCTGTGGCTGTAGGCGCTCACCGCCAGCGCTTTAGTGAACCGCAGCCGGCCATCGTACGGCGGCTGACTGTACTCTTCCGGGTCTCGCGTGAGGTCAAACTGCGCCTCATACCCCTGGCTGAGATAGAGCTTTACCGCCTCCGGCTGACGGAAACCGGTGGTCAGGTAGATATGGCTGTACCCGGCCAGCACCGCCCGTCGCTCCAGCTCCTGGACCACCTTCGCCGCCAGCCCCTGCTGTCGCAGACGGCGGTGTGTCCAGATACGTTTGATCTCTGCGGTGTGGCGATCCTTCGGCTTATACGCGCCGGTGGCGATAATTTCACCCTCACGCTCAAGGACAATAAACAGCCCCTGCGGCGGCAAATACCACTCACTTAACTCCACTTCCGCATCGCGGGAAAAATAGTCGCCGTAGCGGGCGGCATATTCTGCAAACAGCCCGCTAATAATCGGCTGCAGCTCCGGAGCCTCCGGAGAAATATCGCGGAATGCTTCGCTCATCGCGCCTCCTGTCAGTCGCCCAGTCCGGGCGGATTGATTTCCGATTGCGGAATGCTTTCCACCCCTTCGCCCCAGCGGTTAAGCACTTTGGCGTAGTCCCCGCTGGCGATAGCCCCGTTCAGCGCCGCCTGGACGGCATTCACCAGCCCGCTGTCTTTTTTCAGCGTTACCGCGATATGCGCCGCTTTCGGCCAGCCGCCATCGACGCTGCCCACCAGTTTGGTTTTGCCGGTCAGCGCCGCCTTCCACGCGCCAATCACGTTGGGGCCGAAGAAGGCGTCGGCTCGTCCAGTCTGCAGGGCCAGCGTCTGGGCGGCATCATCCTTGGTGTAGACCGGGATAAACGGCTTCAGCCCCTTCTTGACGTTCTCCGCGTTCCACGCCAGCAGGATCGCCTCCTGGTTGGTGCCGGAGCCGACAATAATCTTTAGCCCGGCGATATCTTCCGCTTTGTCAATCTTGCTCAGCGGGCTGGTGCTTTTGACGTAGAAGCCCAGCGAGTCTTTGCGGTAGGTGGCGAAATCGAACTTCTCTTTCCGCTCTTTGGTGACGGTAATATTGCTGATCGCGGCATCATATTTGCCGGAGGTGACCCCCAGCGGCCAGTCTTCCCATGAAGTGGGAACCACGTTTACTTCCAGCCCGAGGCTCTCCGCCACCAGCCGGGCGATATCCGCCTCGCTGCCGAGCAGGGTTTTGTTGTCATCGGCAAAGACCGTCAGCGGCGGAGAGTTCAGGGCCGCCACCGCGACGGTGAATTTCCCCGGCACCGCCAGATGCAGATCTTGCGGCAACAGGGCAATGGCCTGCGGATTTTTCGCTGTGTGAATCGGCGTTTTGTTGGCCTCCAGGCTCACTCCGGTGCCATTGATCTTGACGTCCTGACCCCACGATGAGGCGCTAAATGCCAACGCGACGGCCAGCAAGAGTGTTGTTTTCTGCATAGCGTGATTCTCTTTTATTATTTTTGGAATTGATTAGCGGGTAGCGCCAGACCCAGACTTTCCCGCAGGGTGGTGCCCGGATAGTCGCGACGGAACAGTCCGCGCGCCTGTAACAGCGGAACCACCTCATCCACAAAGCGCGGGAAGGTTTCCGGCGTGCCGCCCTGAATAATGAAGCCGTCCGCCGCGTGCTGCTCGAACCACAGTTGCAGGCCATCAGCGACATCGCTGGCGGTGCCGGTAAAGCGCGGACGCGGGCTGGCTGCCTCCAGAGCCACCTGGCGCAGGGTTAAGCCCCGCTCGCGGGCGTGACGTTTAATCTCGTCGGTGGTACTGCGGAAGCTGTTTTGTCCGAGGTCGCCAATATCCGGGAACGGTTCATCAAGCGGGTACTGCGAAAAGTCATGGTGTTCGAAATAGCGCCCGAGATAATTCAGCGCATCCTCGATGGAGACCAACGCCGCGGTGGTCTGGTACTGCCGCTCCGCGTCCTCGGCGTCATCCCCGACGATGACGCTGACGCCCTGGAAAATATGCAGTTGGTCCGGACTGCGCTGATATGCGGCGAGTTGGCTTTTGACATCCCGATAAAATGCCTGCGCCTCGGCCAGCGAGTCCTGATGGGTAAAAATGGCATCGGCGTGGCGTGCGGCTAATTTTTTGCCGTCATCCGACGCGCCGGCCTGGAAAATAATCGGTCGGCCCTGCGGCGTGCGGGCAATATTCAGCGGCCCGGCGACTTTAAAGAAATCGCCGTGGTGGTCGAGCGTATGCAGTTTATTTTTATCAAAGAACTGACCAGTCTCCTTATTGCGCACAAAGGCATCTTCTTCCCATGAATCCCATAAGCCTTTCACCACCTGCAGGTATTCATCGGCAATGCGATAGCGCAGCGCATGATCCGGATGTTGGGCCCGGGAGAAGTTTTTCGCCGACCCCTCCAGCGGGGAAGTGACCACGTTCCACCCCGCCCGTCCCTGGCTTAAATGGTCAAGGCTGGCGAACTGGCGGGCGGTGGTAAACGGCTCGCTGTACGAAGTCGATAAGGTCCCCACCAGCCCCAGTCGCCGGGTGATCGCGGCCAGCGCGGAAAGTACCGTTAAGGGTTCGAAGCGATTTAAAAAATGGGGAATCGATTTTTCGTTAATATATAAACCGTCGGCGACAAAAATAAAATCCAGCTTCCCCGCTTCTGCTTTTAGCGCCGTCTGGGTGACGAAATCAAAATTAATACTGGCGTCCGCCTGGGCCGCCGGATGACGCCAGGCGGACATATTTCCCGATGCGCCATGCAATATGGTTCCCAGACGCAATTGTCGATTTTCAGACATAGCTACCCCTTCCCCTGTCATTCGTTAAATGTGTTGTAACGCTTCTTCCGCGAGACGGGCGAAATAGTGCGCCGCGGGCGCAATCAGCCGTTCATCCGGATTAAATGCCGGATGGTGCAAACCATATTCGCTGGCGCTGCCGATGCTGACGAACGCCCCGGGAATATGCTGAAGATAGACCGCAAAATCTTCGCCACCGAGATGCAGATCGGCATGGTGGGTGCGATACCCGGCCTGGGCTGCCACCTCGCTGGCGAAATCGGCCCAGCGGGCGTCGTTGACCAGCGCCGTCGGGCCGGCGTACCAGAAGACGTCAATCTGCGCGCCAAAGGCGCTGGCGAAACCGGCGGCAATCTCGCTGACCCGGGCCTTGACCCGCTGCTGCACTTCACTGCTGTGGGTGCGCAGCGTCCCCTCCAGCTCGACGCTCTCCGGCAGCACGTTCCAGGTATTGCCTCCCTGGATCCGCGTCACGCTGAGCACCACCGAGTCGAGGGTGTTCACTTCCCGGCTGGCCACGCTCTGCAGCACCGTCACCAGCTGGCTGGCCAGCAGGATCGCATCCTTTCCTTCATGTGGGCGGGCGGCATGCGCCCCCTTCCCGGTCACTTTCAAGACGAAGCGGTCGACGTTGGCGTAGAACGCGCCGCCGCGGGTGGCAAATTCGCCCACCGGCAGGCCGGGCTCATTGTGCATGCCGAAGATCGCCGACACCTCCTCCAGCGCCCCGGCGCGGATCAGGGTTTTCGCGCCGCCAAAATTTTCCTCCGCCGGCTGAAACAGGATCCGCACCCGCCCCGGGAGTTCCGCTTCCCGCTCCTTCAGCAGCAGCGCCGCCCCCAGCATCACGCTGGTGTGAATATCGTGGCCGCAGGCATGCATTACCCCTTGATTCTGCGAGCGGTAAGGCAGACCGGTCGCCTCCTCGATGGGCAACGCGTCGATGTCCGCCCGCAGGGCAATCACCTTGTCGCCGCTGCCGACTTCGGCGACCAGCCCGGTTTTCAGATCGTAGGGCAGCAGGGTCAGCCCGCCGCTCTGCAGCCAGTCGCGGATCCGCGCGGTGGTGGCCACCTCCTGCAGTGAGAGCTCCGGGTTCTGGTGCAGCTCGCGCCGCCAGCTAATCAGTTGTTGTTCAAAGGACATTCAGCACCTCCTTGCCGTAGTGAGCCTGCGCCAGCAGGCGCAGGGAGTGCAGGCGCGCTGGCCCGTCGCTAATGGGGGTATCAATGATGAGTTCATCCAACTGTTCTTCCGCCTGCAGCGCGTCAAGCCGGGCTTTAACCTGTTCGGGAGTACCGGAGATCAGCGAAGATTCACGGCGGGCAATGCGCGTCGGTCGGCTGCCGGCCTGGCGGGCAAAAGCGACGGCCTGCGCCTCACTGCCGACGGTCACCCGCTGGCCGTTCTCCAGCTCGACGCCCCACACCTCGACCTGCTGCGCCAGCGCGGCGGCGGTGGCCGGATCGTCAGCGACCACCACCTGGACGGCGACCATCGCCTCACGCGGGCTGAGCTCGCGCCAGCGGTTGAACACGGCACGGCGCAGCGCGCTGTCGCCATTGAGATGGGCGGCAAAGACAAAGTTCCAGTCAAGGCGGGCGGCCAGTTCAGCACTCTCCAGGCTGGCGCCGAGCAGAAAACCATCTGCCCGGCGCGGCGGGATCGGCGTGGCGCGTAGGCTCTCCTCTCCCCCGGGCTCAGTCAGCGACAGCCAGTTATCCAGCTGCGCCAGCTGATCGGCAAAGGTCCCTTTCTCCTCTTGATGCAGGCCCTGCTGCAGGGCGCGGGTGGAGAGCGGCAGGCCGCCAGGCGCCTTGCCGACCCCGAGATCGATGCGGCCCGGCGCGAGGGCGGCCAGCAGGTTAAAGTTTTCCGCGACCTTATAGGGGCTATAGTGCTGGAGCATGACGCCGCCGGACCCAAGACGGATCCGCCGGGTGTGGCCCAGCAGCCAGGCGATAACCAGCTCCGGCGAGGGGCTCGCCAGCTGATCGGTATTGTGGTGTTCGGCGACCCAGAAGCGGTGGTAGCCCCAGGCTTCGGCGTGTTGCGCCAGCGTTAATGTACGCGCCAGCGCCTGCGCGGCGGTTTCCCCGGCGGCAAGCGGACTTTTATCCAGAATACTGATTCGATAAGACATTTCGCAGGCTCATATGAAAGTACGTGCCTGCATTATTAAAATCTCTGCTAACTATTGAGAAACAATTAATTCACATGTGTACTGCTGAAAATTAGATATGCCCGGCTGAACGCTGCGCTTCCAGCTCGCGGAGCAGCGCCTCGGCCTGCCGCGGATTGCGCACCCGGACGAAGCGAATATGACGATATTGCGGATCCTGCATATCGGCCAGATAGCGTCGGCGATGCTGCCGCCAGGTTTTCAGCGTCCAGAGGATGATGGATTCCCGGCTGCAGAACGAACGGCGAAAACTCTCGCAGTTGCCCGTGCCCGGCCACAGCTCCTGATGTCGCCACGCCCGGCTCGCCGCCCGCCATACCGCCTGGCGCAGCGTGCGCCAGAAACCATAATCTACCCAGATCACCAAATCCACCGCACGCCATTTAACGCTGCGGCTGCGATTGTAATTGCCATCCAGCACCCAGCCCGGCGTGGCCGTCGCGGCGGCAATGGCGGCGAAAAATGCCTCATCCGGCGCGCCCTGCCAGTTCGGCCGCCAGTACAGGCGATCGAGCTCGATCCAGGGTAATTCCAGCCGGTGCGCCAGGCGCCGGGCCAAAGTGGATTTGCCTGAGCCGCTGGTGCCGACCACGTTGATATTCATCTCTGTTTCTCCCCGGTTACCAGACTCTGCCTGGCGATACTCTTGAATCATCTTTCGGGCTGCCGTCCCCCCGGTCATGCCGCGCCAGCGAATGTCGGTTCACCTGGCGCTGGCGTTTTTTGGGCCTACTACAATACCTGCCCTGCACAGAGGAATAAATCTTCCGCCATAACCATTCTGCTCCACTGCGTCCGGCCATCAGGCTGGCACAATCCTCAGGCCGGGCATACACTCTGCGTACCTGTGAGCAGTATTCATCAATCCGGAAAGATTATGCTAAAAGAGAACGTAAACGATCTGCTCTCCTTTATGGTGGTGGCGCGTGAACGCAGCTTTACCCGCGCGGCGGCCCAGCTTGGCGTGTCGCAGTCGGCGCTCAGCCATGCCATGCGCCATCTCGAAACGCGGCTCGATGTCCGGCTGTTGACCCGCACCACCCGCAGCGTGGTGCCGACCGAAGCGGGCGAGCGACTGATTCAGCGCCTCGGTCCGCATCTGGAAGAGATCGAGCAGGCCCTGGCTGCATTGCGCGACACCCGAGAACGCCCGGCGGGCAACCTGCGCATTACCGCCGGGGAGCATGCCGCCAGCGCGGTACTCTGGCCGGCGCTAAAGCCATTTATGCTGCAATATCCTGATATTAACATCGAAATCACTGTTGATAATGGGCTCACGGATATCGTGGGTGACCGCTTCGACGCCGGGGTGCGTCTCGGCGAACAGGTGGCAAAAGACATGATTGCCGTGCGCATCGCCCCGGATATGCGGATGGCGGTGGTGGGTTCGCCGGCCTATCTGCAGCGGGCCGGTACGCCGCAAACGCCCTGGGATCTTGCCCAACATCGCTGCATCAATCTGCGCCTGCCGACACGAGGGGGACTTTACGCCTGGGAATTTGCCCGCGATGGCCGGGAGATTCAGGTGCGGGTGGAGGGACAGCTGATCCTCAACAGCCTGCCGCAGCGCATCGACGCGGCGGAGGCGGGCCTCGGGCTGGCCTACGTTCCGGATGACTGCGTGGCGGAGGCCTTAGCCAGCGGCCGGCTGGTGCGGGTGCTGGCGGAGTGGACCCCCGCCTTCCCCGGCTACCATCTCTATTACCCCAGCCGGCGCCAGCATACCAGCGCTTTCACGCTGTTACTGGAAACTCTGCGACGCTGATCTCATTGATAAATCTGTCAAATGCTCTCGGTAAATGTTTTAGGTGCGTAACTATTAGGTTACGTGTAGGATTCAGCGCCATGTCTGAGCTTATCTCCTACGTCAGAATGATGAGAAAGCCAGCATAATGTGCCAGCCGTCCTCCATTCCGGCTGCAAACATGGGCATTGACAGGAAACTGATACATCAATGAATACGAAACACGAAAATGCAGCGGAGCATCATGCTGCAAAACGCCACTGGCTTAACTCACATGAAGCGGGTTATCACAAAGCGATGGGCAACCGTCAGGTACAGATGATCGCCATCGGCGGCGCTATCGGTACCGGTTTGTTCCTCGGCGCCGGGGCACGTTTACAAATGGCAGGGCCAGCGCTCGCCCTGGTCTATCTGGTCTGCGGCATCTTCTCCTTCTTTATTCTTCGCGCCCTCGGCGAACTGGTCCTCCACCGCCCCTCGAGCGGCAGCTTCGTCTCTTATGCCAGGGAGTTCCTCGGTGAAAAAGCCGCTTACGTGGCCGGCTGGATGTACTTCGTTAACTGGGCGATGACCGGGATTGTCGATATCACCGCCGTGGCGCTGTATATGCACTACTGGGGCGCGTTTGGCGATGTGCCGCAGTGGGTCTTCGCCCTCGGCGCGCTGGCTATCGTCGGCACCATGAATATGATCGGCGTGAAGTGGTTCGCCGAAATGGAGTTCTGGTTCGCGCTGGTTAAGGTGCTGGCGATCGTCGCCTTTCTCGTGGTCGGCACCATTTTCCTCGGCTCCGGTAAGCCGCTGGACGGCAATGCCACCGGCTTCCATCTGATCACCGATAACGGCGGCTTCTTCCCGCACGGCCTCCTGCCGGCGCTGGTGCTGGTGCAGGGGGTGGTCTTCGCCTTCGCCTCCATCGAGCTGGTGGGGACCGCGGCCGGAGAGTGTAAGGATCCGGAGACAATGGTGCCGAAGGCCATCAACAGCGTGATCTGGCGTATCGGTCTGTTCTATGTCGGTTCGGTGGTGTTGCTGGTGCTGCTTCTGCCGTGGAACGCCTACCAGGCCGGACAGAGCCCGTTCGTTACCTTCTTCTCAAAGCTGGGCGTGCCATATATCGGCAGCGTGATGAACATCGTGGTGTTAACCGCGGCCCTCTCCAGCCTTAACTCGGGTCTCTACAGTACCGGGCGTATTCTGCGCTCGATGTCGATGGGAGGCTCCGCGCCGAAGTTTATGTCGAAGATGAGCCGTCACCACGTCCCTTACGCCGGGATCCTGGCGACGCTGGGGGTATATGTAGTCGGGGTTTTCCTCAACTATCTGGTGCCATCTCAGGTATTTGAGATCGTACTCAACGTCGCCTCGCTGGGGATCATTGCCTCCTGGGGCTTTATCGTGGTGTGTCAGATGCGTCTGCGCAAAGCGATCAAGGAAGGGAAAGCGGCAAAGGTCAGCTTCAGAATGCCGGGGGCGCCGTTCACCTCCTGGCTGACGCTGCTGTTCCTGTTCAGCGTGCTGGTGCTGATGGCCTTCGATTATCCGAACGGTACCTATACCATAGGATCAATTCCGCTGCTGGCGGTATTGCTGGTGGCTGGCTGGTTTGGTGTGCGTAAACGCGTGCATGAGATTCACAGCACGGCGCCGACGCTGAGGAAGTAACTGGCAGGACTCCCGGTTTGTCCATCGCGGGCAAACCGGGAGGTCAGAACTTAATTATCTTCAACCAGCTGCGACACATCGCTGCTGTTAATTTCCCGCTTATTACCTGACTCATCGATATAGCTGGTCATCCCCGTTTCTTTATCCAGCTGCGGCTTGCCGTGGGTAACGATAGTTTGACCGCTCTTCGTGGTCATAACGTAGTTTGACGAACAACCTGCCAGCAGCGCCAGCATCGCGCCGGCGCAAATCACCATGAATGGCTTTTTCATTTTATCTCCACTGATTACCACTGCCCGCACGTGGCGGGAAAGGGTTAAGTGTATAACCATCTGGTTTGTCAGGCCAATAGGCGTTTGTAACAGAGGGTGAGTCGCCGGGCCTGGCCCGGCGGCATGCGGAGCGCGACCACCGTTTTCCGGTTTCGTCGCGCTGAGGTCTTAGAGGGCGATGCGGATCACATCGTCCGGCGCGGTGGCTTCTTTCTCACGGCTGGAAGCCTGTTTCACGCTAACGTACAGCGTTTTGCCGTCCTCGGAGAGCGCCAGGCTGTTGGGGTGAGTCGGCGTTTTAAAGGTCTTCACTACCTTGTAGCTCTTGCCGTCGATAACGCTGACTTCCCCGGCCTTACGATGCGTCACATAGGCTTCGTTGCGCGCCGGGTTAAACAGCACCGCCAGCGACTCCGGCGCGGCGATTTTCTCCAGCACCTTGCCGTCGCGGGTATCGACCACCAGCACTTCCGGCTGCTTGCTGTCGGTAATAAAGGCACGATGGCCGGCGGTATCGAGACTCAGGTTAAGATAGAAATGCGCTTTGCCGTCATCCTGCAATTTTTTTCGCGACGCAATCGTGTTGCTCTCGCTGTCGATGGTCAGCAGTTCGCCATCGGCGTTGGTGGTATACAGACGCTTAGCCTGCGGATCGATCGCCAGACCCGTCGCCATTGCCCCGGTGCCGGTAATGGTCGTTTTCAGCTTCAGGGTCGCGCCATCTACCACCCAAATCACGCTCTCTTTGCCCAGACCGGTAATGTAGACCGTGTTGGTCTGCTCATTGACCGCCAGCTCGCGCGGCTGCAGCGGGCGCACGGTTTCGCTGCGCTGACGCTCGTCCAGCACCAGGCGCCCCTTCACGGCGCCGGTTTTGGCGTCAATAGCGGTGACAGTGCTGTCGACGGTATTGCCAAACCACAGCGTGCCGGTGGCATGGTTGATAGTGGCGCCGAACGGCTTCAGATCGTTGTGAATAATCTGCGTCACGTCGAGGGTGGTGGGGTCAAGACGGTAAACCACCCCGCCTTTGTCCAGCGAACGACTCTGTGATGTGGCGACCCACAGCGCATTCTCCTGCTGGCTGTAGGCCATTTCGTAGGCCCCTTTTCCGACGGCCTTGCGCAGCATCTCTTCCGCGGCGTGGGCGCTAAAGCTGCCTGCCAGCAGCAGAGAAGTGACGAGCAGTGAATGGCGCAGACGCGGCGCGGCAAAATGACGTAATGACATGACGACTCCCTTTGATAAACCAGTATGTGCTGACCCGACATCGCTTCCGGCGGTAAAGTCCTGGCTTTACCCTTATTTTTGAATGCGAATAGTAATCATTATTTATCTCAAAGTGGAGCGCTAATTGTTGTTGTGCGGTAAATTCATGCCTGGCGAGCACTATCCGTTAACCAGTAGCAGTTAATAATTTTCAAATATTTTACAAACGAGGTAACATATATACATATGTTCCATTTGGTTCGTCTTTGAGTATTATCGATGAAAATCCTGTCCGTGCGTCACGCCGCCCTCCCGGCCCTGCTCTTGCCGCTCATTGCGGCAGCCCAGGCCGCAGATGAACAAACCATGGTGGTGACCGCCGCGCCAACCACGGTTTCTGAACTGGATACCCCCGCCGCCGTCAGCGTGGTGAATGGGGATGAGATGCGCCAGGCCGCGCCGCGCGTCAATCTCTCTGAATCGCTGGGCGCCGTGCCGGGCCTGCAGGTGCAGAACCGGCAAAACTATGCCCAGGATCTGCAGCTGTCGATTCGCGGCTTTGGCTCGCGCTCAACCTATGGCGTGCGCGGACTGCGCATCTATGTGGATGGCATTCCGGCCACCATGCCCGACGGCCAGGGGCAGACCTCAAATATTGATATCGGCAGCGTTGACACCATTGAGGTGCTGCGCGGCCCCTTCTCTGCCCTGTACGGTAACTCGTCCGGCGGGGTGATCAACGTCACCAGCCAGACCGGCACCCAGCCGCCCACCGTGGAAGCCAGCAGCTACTATGGCAGCTTCGGCACCTGGCACTACGGGATGAAAGCCACTGGCGCCGTTGGCGACGGCAGCCACGCAGGCGATGTGGATTACACGGTCTCAACCAATCGCTTCACCACCCATGGCTATCGCGATCACAGCGGCGCGCGCAAAAATCTGGCGAACGCCCGGCTGGGGGTGCGCATCAACGACGTCAGTAAGCTGACTCTGCTGCTGAATAGCGTGGATATCAAAGCCAATGACGCCGGTGGCCTGACCGCCGATGAATGGCGCGATAACCCGCGCCAGTCGCCGCGCGGCGACCAGTATAATACCCGCAAGAATACCCGACAGACCCAGGCCGGCCTGCGCTATGAGCGCCAGCTCAGTGCCCAGGACGATCTCAGCGTTATGATGTACGCTGGAGAACGTGAAACCACTCAGTTCCAGTCGATCCCGCGCGCGCCGCAGCTGAAGCCGAGCCATGCCGGCGGGGTGATCGACCTTACCCGTCACTACCAGGGGATCGATACCCGGCTGACCCATCGCGGAGAGCTGCTGGTGCCCGTCACGCTCACCGCCGGTCTCGACTACGAGAACATGAGCGAGCGGCGCAAAGGGTATGAAAACTTTGTGATGGTCAACGGCGCGCCGCAGTATGGCGAACAGGGCGCGCTGCGCCGTAACGAACGCAACCTGATGTGGAACGTCGACCCCTACCTGCAGACCCAGTGGCAGCTCACTGACAAACTCTCGCTCGATGCCGGGGTTCGCTACAGCTCGGTATGGTTCGACTCGAACGACTACTACATCACCCCAGGCAATGGCGATGACAGCGGTGATGCCAGCTATCACAAATGGCTGCCCGCGGGCTCGCTGAAATATGCCCTGACCGACGCGTGGAACGTCTATCTTTCCGCCGGCCGCGGCTTCGAGACGCCAACCATTAACGAACTCTCCTACCGCTCCGATAACCAGAGCGGCCTCAACTTCGGCCTGAAACCCTCCACCAACGACACGGTGGAGATCGGCAGCAAGACGCGGATCGGCAACGGGCTGTTCACCGCCGCCCTGTTCCAGACCAATACCGATAATGAGATTGTGGTCGACAGCAGCAGCGGCGGGCGCACCAGTTATAAAAACGCCGGCAAGACCCGCCGTCAGGGGATGGAGCTGGGGCTGGATCAGCAGTTTGGCGAGAGCTGGCGTCTGAAGGCGGCCTGGACCTGGCTGGACGCGACCTATCGCACTAACGTCTGCGACGACGCCAGCTGCAATGGCAATCGCATTCCGGGGATCGCGCGCAATATGGGCTACGCCTCCTTTGGCTATCAGCCGGAGCAAGGTTGGTACGCCGGGAGCGATATTCGCTATATGAGCGATATCATGGCCAATGACGAAAACACCGCCAAAGCGCCCTCCTGGACGGTGGTTGGCCTGACGACTGGCTATAAATGGAGCTACGGCAGGATGGATATGGATCTGTTCGGTCGCATCGACAACCTGTTCGACCGGGAGTACGTCGGGTCTGTCATCGTTAACGAGTCTAACGGGCGTTACTACGAGCCTGCCCCGGGACGTAACTACGGCATCGGCCTGAACCTCGCCTGGCGCTTCGAATAACACGCCCCTTCCCCGCCGATGGCTCTCGCGATCGGCGGGCAAAGCGCTTTTCCTTACCGTCTATTCCACCGCCAGGCGGACACCCGCCAACCACCCGCGCTTGACACTCCCCCCCCTTCGTAGTCATATAGTCACCACATAATCACCATGGTTACTATTTATATTGATCGGCACTTTTATCAGCCAGGGAGGGATAAATGGATAATGTCGTTTATGCGGACTGCGTATTGATTAATGGCAAGGTCGCCACGGTGGACGCACATTTTAGTTTTAAGCGCGCCATCGCCGTGAAGCAGGGATGGATTATTAACGTTGGTGAAGACCAGGAGATTCAGCAGCATATTGGTCCCCAGACGCAGGTCATTGACCTTGGCGGCAAACTCATTTTACCCGCCGCGCATGACTCACATATCCATATCGGCTGGCTCGCTGACAGCTGGCATTGCCTGAACTGCCAGGACGTGCGTTCCCTGGCAGTACTGCGGGAAAGACTGCGCGACCAGGCAGCCCGCACTCCCGCCGGGGCATGGATTCGTGTCTGCGGTCTGGATCCAAACGCAATCAAGGAGTGCGCGGCCGAGCAGCGCTCTCTGACGCGCTGGGATATTGACGACGTCACGGCCGATCATCCCACCCTGCTCGCCCTGTGGGACGGTCACTCCTGCATCGTCAACAGCCGGGCGCTGGCCCTCTCCGGTCTTGACGCCAGCACCCCTGATCCCCTCGGCGGACATCTGGGGCGAACGGCCAGTGGCGAACTGGACGGCAATTTCATCGACCTGCCCGCCCTGCATCTCGCATCCGGCACGATGCCCCGTCTGACCGTAGCGGCCCTCAAAGAGAACCTTCTGGCAGCCCAGCGCCTGATGAACAGCGAAGGGTATGCCAGCTACACGGAAGGCGCCATGGGTCCGGGGGAAAACACGCGCGAGGTGGGCGCTGCGGGGGATCGCGCCATCGCCGCCTACCGTGAACTGCAGGATGAAGGAAAACTCACCGCCCGGGTATCCATCGCCTTTTACTCCGCCGAGCGGGGCGTTCAGTCCTGCGCCACCCTGAAGCGCGATCTGGATAGCTTTGATTTCTCCCAGTTCACCGACCGGGACTGGCTGGACTGTCGGACCATAAAACTGTTCTGCGATGGCGTTCCCACATCGCACACAGCGTGGATGAATCAGGATTACGCCGACCGGCCGGGATATCGCGGACGCTCGGTGTTTGGTGGCCCCGAGGCGACCGAGGAAGCACAAGTTGAGGCGCTACAGCAGATGATTCTGCTGGCTCACCAGCGCGGTTTTCAGGTGGCAGTCCATGCGGTCGGCGATAAGGCGGTAAAAGTCACGATTAACAGCTTCGTGCAGGCGATTCAGCGCTATCCGGGGGAGAGCCGACGGCATTATGTGCTGCACGGCTCCATGGGCGATCGGCAAGATTTCGTGACGGCGGCAAAATACGGCATTCTGCTTTCCGAACAACCCTCACCCGGCGGCCCGGCATATGACTACGAACAGCGCGCCCGCTACTGTGGCATCAAGGGGGAAATCTGCAAAGGGCTACGGGATATCATCGACCTTGGGGTCATCGTCGCCGGCGGGTCAGATGGCATTATGGCGCTGGTGAACTGGCGCAAAATGGTTCAGGCAGCGGTCACCCGCAAATCATCTTCCAGCGGCAAGGTTATTCGCCCGGAGCTGGCAATTAGCGTGGCGGACGGCGTGCGGATGTACACCATCAATGCGGCCTATCAGGAAGGGAAAGAAGCGGTACGCGGATCGATAGAGGTCGGCAAAGTCGCTGATTTTCAGGTGCTGGACCGCGATATCTTCGCCGTAGCCCATGAGGAGATTGGCGCCAGCCGCGTGGTGATGACCATGGTTGGCGGAAACGTCGTCTTTCAAGACTAACCGCGCTCACCCGGCTCAGGTCGCCGGGCGGGCAGCGTGCTGCATCAGCGGAAGGCGTCTGCCCGCCAGAGCATCGCGCTTCCGCTACAGGAGCGAATTAAAGCAGATTTCGCAGGGATAACTCGAAAATGATCTTTTCTGCCTGGCAGGAGAAGGCGATGGAGAGGTCGAGTTTCACCGCGTCGCCAGCGGCGACGATGGTGTAATCGACCTGCGGCGGTTCACTGGCCGGCGCTGCGGCGGCAGCACGTTCGCGCACGGCGGCTACGGTGGATTCCGCTTCTTCGCGGCTTGGGAACACCTTCTCGGCCCGGTAGACGCAGTCCTCGTTATCAATGATCGTCCCGACATCAATGGCGCAGCCTTTGGTGCTGCATTTATCTACTACATCTTTCATCGTAATAACCTCTTGAGTTTTCTTAAGGATAAGAACCCGCCCGCCGAAAAGCAAACCATTAATATCCGTAAGGATTAGCAATTTTTCTATTATATCGCGCCGCGCCGGGCGCCATCTTGCGCCACCGCAAAACGAGGCACCATGTTTACGGACGGTCGCGTAACGATACGCGTTGCCCTCGCAGCAATCGTGGTCTCCATCACACTATTCTGCACACCATCTCGTCTGCCTCGACTCGCAGCGTTAGTCTGGTCACAGAACATCGCCAACAAGGAGCTGCTATGGCACTGCCGATTATGATTGATTGCGATCCGGGACATGATGACGCGATCGCCCTGGTCCTCGCCCTCGCCTCGCCGGAGCTGGAGGTGAAAGCCGTCACCGCTTCCGCGGGCAACCAGACCCCGGAGAAGACCCTGCGCAACGTGCTGCGTATGTTGACGCTGCTGAACCGGCCGGACATTCCGGTTGCCGGCGGCGCGTGGAAGCCGTTGATGCGCGATCTGATCATCGCCGATAACGTGCACGGCGAGAGCGGACTGGATGGCCCGAGCCTGCCTGAGCCGGCCTTTGCGCCGCAGAACTGCACCGCCGTCGAACTGATGGCCAGCGTGCTGCGGGAAAGCCAGGAGCCGGTGACCCTGGTGGCCGCCGGGCCGCAGACTAACGTGGCGTTGCTGCTCGCCAGCCATCCGGAGCTGCACGCGAAGATCGCCCGCATCGTGATCATGGGGGGCGCCATGGGGCTGGGCAACTGGCAGCCGGCGGCGGAGTTTAATATCTACGTTGATCCGCAGGCCGCGGAAATGGTCTTTCAGTCGGGGATCCCGGTGGTGATGGCGGGCCTTGACGTCACCCATAAGGCGCAAATCCTTCCCGCCGATATCGAGCGATTCCGCCAGATTGGCAACCCGGTGTCGACCATCGTCGCCGAACTGCTCGACTTCTTTATGGCCTACCACAAAGATGAAAAGTGGGGCTTCGACGGCGCGCCGCTGCACGATCCCTGCACCATCGCCTGGCTCCTCAAGCCGGAGATCTTTACCACGATCGAACGCTGGGTTGGCGTAGAAACGGAAGGCAAATATACCCAGGGGATGACGGTGGTCGATTACTACCATCTGACCGGCAATCGGCCCAATACCACCCTGATGCTGGATGTGGACCGCGAAGCCTTTGTCGATCTGCTCGCCCAGCGGTTAGCCTTCTACGCCTGACCTCTATGCCAGGCCCCTTTTCCCTGGCGGAAAAAGGGGCCTGTTAAGTCGAAGCCCGCCAGGTTAGTCGTCCGCCGCGACGCGGATCACTACCTTACCGAAGTTCTCACCTTTTAACAGGCCGATCAGCGCCTGCGGCGCCTGGTCCAGACCGTCGATAAGCTGTTCGCGATATTTAATTTTCCCCTCCTGCACCCAGCGCCCCATCTGCTGCTGGAATTCGGCGATCCGATGCCCGTAATCCTGGCCAATAATAAAGCCCTGCATCCGGATGCGCTTTTTGAGGATGGTCGCCATCAGCAGCGGCAGACGATCTGGCCCGTCCGGCAGCCCGGTGGCGTTATAGCCGCTCACCAGCCCGCAGACGGGTACCCGCGCTGCGGTATTCAACAGCGGCAGCACCGCGTCAAAAACCTTGCCGCCGACGTTTTCATAATAAACGTCAATACCCTGCGGGCAGGCCTGGGCCAGCTGTTCGGCAAAATCATCCGCACGATGGTCAAGGCAGAGATCAAAGCCTAACGTCTCAACCGCATAGCGGCATTTTTCCGCGCCGCCAGCGATGCCGACGGTGCGGCAGCCCTTAATTTTGCCGATCTGTCCAACCGTGGCGCCAACCGGCCCGGTCGCCGCGGCGACCACCAGCGTTTCGCCCGCCTTTGGCTGGCCGATGTCCAGCAAACCCATGTAGGCGGTGAAGCCGGGCATCCCCAGAACTCCCAGCGACCAGGACGGGTGTTGCGGATTGTCACCCAGCTTCACCAGTCCGCTGCCGTCGGAGAGTTCATAATCCTGCCAGCCGCTGTAGCCCAGCACCCAGTCGCCGGGTTGATAATCGGCATGATTTGAGCTGACCACGCGACTCACGGTCCCTCCCACCATCACCGCGCCAATGGCCACCGGCGGCGAATAGGACGGCGCGTCGCTCATGCGCCCTCGCATATACGGGTCGAGCGATAAATAAACGGTACGCAGCAGCACTTGACCCGGGCCTGGCGTCGGCACTTCGCTCTCTTCCAGGCGGAAATTCTCTGCCGTCGGTTCACCATGGGGGCGGGAAGCCAGTACCCAGCGGCGATGGCGTTGAGGTTGATCTGTCATAGCAAACTCCTCTTGTTAGCAGACTGTACTGAGGCTAGCTGCTTTATGCGCAACGTGCTTTACCATTAAGAGCCGGATGGCGATTGATTAAGGCGAACCACCAGATAGACGCAGGTCTCTGCGGATTCATTAATAAAGCGACAATCGTTGGGCGGGCCAAGCTCCAGACAATCCCCCGCCTGCATCTCATGGCGGGTATTGCCTTCGACAAACACCAGCTCGCCCTGTTGCAGCCAGATTAGCTGGCGGGCAAGCGCATAGGACGCGGCGGGCATCGGCACATCGCTACCGGGCGGCAGCTCAATCTGCACCAGATCGATCGGCAAATCGCTGCGCGGCGAAACGTGGCGGCGGAGATAGTGGCTTTGCGGGTCGCGCCATACCGGCTGGCTGGCAAAGCGCAGCAGCTTGCCCTCCTGCATTTCCGCGCGGGCGATCAGGGTCGACATACTGATGCCGAAGGCGCCGGAAAGACGGCCCAGCATCGAGGCGGTCGGGCTGCTTTCGCCGCGCTCGATTTTATGGATCATCGCCCGCGAGGCGCCGGCCCGTTCGGCAAGGTCGTTCAGCGACCAGCCGCGGGACTCGCGCTCGATGCGGATGCGCGCGCTGATGCGCTGATTGAGGTTGTCTTCTATAGTATTCATAACGTAACACTATAGTGTGCGCCCCCCTATTACACAACCATCCACCGAGACGCGTTATTCCCGGGTTAGCCGTTAAAATTATGCTGAAAACGGATGACAGCGTGGCGTTCATTATTGTAATAATATTGTACTACTATAGTGTACGAAAAATTGAGGTTTGCTATGTCCATTCGCCCTGCCATTAAAGACGACTGCGCGGCGATCGCCGAGATCTATAACCATGCCGTCGTCCATACCGCCGCCATCTGGAATGATAAAACTGTGGATACCGACAACCGCATCGCCTGGTTTGAAGCCCGCCAGCTGGCTGGATTTCCGGTACTGGTGAGCGAGGAAGACGGCGTCATTACCGGTTATTCCTCGTTTGGCGACTGGCGGGCGTTTGACGGCTTTCGCCATACCGTGGAGCATTCGGTGTACGTTCATCCCGAACATCAGGGGAAAGGGCTGGGCCGCAAGCTGCTGGTCGCCTTGATCGCCGAAGCGCGACGGCTGAATAAACATGTGATGGTCGCCGGCATCGAGTCGCAGAATCACGCTTCGCTGCATCTGCATGAAACGCTGGGCTTTATCACCACCGGGCAGATGCCGCAGGTGGGCACCAAATTTGGCCGCTGGCTGGATCTGACCTTTATGCAGCTGCAGCTGGATGCGCGTCAGGACCCGGACGGCAAAGCATGAACGCGTCGCTCACTCTCGCCTGCCTGATCGCCGCCGGCGTTGGCCTGGTAGTGCAGAACACTCTGATGGTGCGCATCACCCAGTCGGCGTCGACGATCCTTATCGCTATGCTGCTCAATTCGCTGGTCGGGATCGTTATCTTCGTGACGATGTTACTGCTGCGCCAGGGCGTCGCCGGCTTTCAGGAGCTGGCCCTGAGCGTGAAATGGTGGACGCTGATCCCCGGCCTGCTGGGGTCCTTTTTCGTCTTCGCCAGCATCAGCGGTTATCAAAACGTTGGCGCGGCGACGACCATTGCGGTACTGGTGGCCAGCCAGCTGGTGGGCGGGTTGATCATGGATTTAGTTCGCGCCCACGGCGTGCCGGTGCGGGCGCTGATCGGACCGTTATGCGGGGCGGTGATGCTGGTGGTGGGCGCCTGGCTGGTGGCCAGACGCCAGTTCTGAGCGCATCTTCAGAGGATCGCGCCGCCTTTGGTCAACTGCTCGCGGCGCGCGTCCTGCTCTTCCTGATGCTGTCGCCCATGATGGGCGATGGCGGTGCGCAGACGCTGCTGTTGGATATAGCGTTCCTCACGACTGAGTTGCGCATCATCACTCAGGGCGATTAGCAGCTCATTCATATGCGCGATAACGCCCTCGGCCAGGGTGTCATCGACTTTGACGATAACCTCATCCAGATGTGCCATCCTGTTCTCCTTTCGCTTAATTCAGCTTCGCTTTGGAAAAATCGCTCCCCATCATGCTGACGGTGTAGCCACTGACGTTGCTGCGCGTCGCATAGAAGGTTTTCCCGGTCGCCAGGGTGATCCATGGCGCCTGCTGATAAAAAATCTCCTGCGCCTGTTCGTAGAGTTTGGCCCGCGCCTGCGGATCGCTCACCAACAGCGCTTTCTTTACCAGCGCGTCATAGGATTTGTCACACCAGCGGGCGGCGTTGGAGCCAGTCTGGATATTATCACAGCTGAGCAATGTGCCAGCAAAGTTGTCCGGATCGCCGTTGTCCGACATCCAGCCATACAGGGCGCTGTCGTGCTCCCCTTTACGCATACCGGCAAGGTATTCGCCCCATTCATAGCTGACAATTTTGGCTTTCACCCCCACTTTCGCCCAGTCGTTTTGGATCATTTCGGCAATGCGTTTTGAGTTTGGGTTGTAGGGGCGCTGGACCGGCATTGACCACAGGGTCACTTCCGCGCCTTGCTCCAGACCCGCCTGCTTGAGCAGCGCTTTGGCTTTCTGCGGATCGTAATCGTAGTCCGGGAGATCTTTCTTATACCCGAGCATCGTCGACGGGATCGGTGATTTCGCCACGCTGCCGGAATCGAGGAATACCGCCTTGACGATCGCCTGCTTGTCGGTAGCGTAGTTTAACGCCTGGCGCACCAGCACATTATCAAACGGTTTTTTCTCGGTGTTAAACGCCAGATAGCCGACGTTCAGCGCCTCAACCGCATGCAGCGCCAGATCTTTATTGCCCTTAATCACCGGGAACTGTACCGGCGACGGCGCGGGAATAATCTGGCACTCGTTGGTCTGCAGTTTCGCCAGACGAGTCTCGACGTTCGGCGTAATGGAGAAGATTAAGTGCTTGGTCGGTACCTCGCCTTCCCAGTAGTGGGGATTGGCAATATAGCGGATTTGCGAATCCACTTTATACTGCTGCAGCGCATACGGCCCGGTACCGACAGGCCAGTTATCAACGTTTTCCGGCGTTCCTTTCTTCAGCATCGCCTCACCATACTCTGCCGACAGAATAGAGGCGAAGTCCATGCCCCAGTCGGCAAGAAACGCCGCGTTCGGCTCGTTGAGCTCGAACTGCACATGGTAATCATCCACCTTTTTCACCGATTTAATCAGCTTATCGAGGCCCACGTCGTGGAAGTATTCATAGTTCCCCTGCGACACCTTATGATAAGGATGCTGAGGATCCATCTGGCGCAGCACGGAGAACAGGACGTCGTCGGCGTTAAAATCGCGGGTCGGTTTGAAGAATTTGTTGCTGTTGAACTTCACCCCCTGACGCAGAGTAAAGGTCCAGGTTTTGCCATCCTCAGAGACGTGCCACTCGGTGGCCAGCGACGGGATCGGCGTATTTTTCACCGGGTCAAAGCTCACCAGACGGTTATACAGTACCTGCGAGCTGGCGACGAACGACGGACCGGAGCTGGCGATCTGCGGATTGAAGGACTCCGGAGAGGCTTCTGAGCAGTAGACCAGAGTGTCATTGCCTGCGGCCCAGGCGGCGCCGGCCGGCAGCAGTGCGCTCAGCAGCAGCGCCAGCGTGGTTTTCCCTGTAGACATGGTTATAAGTCCTGATTATTGATTATAAGAACAGTAATAACAGCACAGCCGCCTGACGGCGGCAAATAATCAATGGCTATCACCTTATGCAAAACGCGTGGAATTTGCTGGTTTAATCGACGTTGCGCTGCTTTTTACGCCAGAGGGCTTCGGGATGATGTGAGCCACACAAAATTCCTGCAAAAAAATGTGCGATAACCGCCCGGCTCACGCTTCCCGTCAGTGCCGCCCGGTACACTGGGGGAACCGCAGAACAAGAGGTTTCCACCATGACAATCACCTGCAATCTGTACATTAACGGCCAGTGGCACGATGCCGAAGGCCGCCGCACCTTTACCCGACGCCACCCGGCCCACGATGAGGCAGCCTCGGTGGCCGCTGCCGCCAGCCTCGCCGACGGCAAACGCTGCGTCGAAGCCGCGGCCTGCGCCTTTCCGCTGTGGCGCGATACTGCGCCGGCGGAACGACGTCGCTTACTGCTCGAGGCGGCGGAACAGATGCTGTTGCGGGAGGCGAAATTTATCGCCGCCATGGCGGCGGAGACCGGCGCGACCGCGCACTGGGCCGGATTTAACGTTCATCTGGCGGCAGATATTCTGCGTGAAGCGGCGGCGCTGACCACCCAGATTGAAGGGCAAATAATTCCGTCCAACGTGCCGGGTAACCTGGCGATGGGCGTCCGCCAGGGGGCGGGAGTGGTGCTGGGCATGGCGCCGTGGAACGCGCCGCTGATTCTGGCCACCCGGGCCCTGGCGACGCCGCTGGCCTGTGGCAACACGGTGATCCTTAAAGGCGCCGAACTTTCCCCCGCCACTCAGGGACTGATTATCGACGCCCTTGACGCGGCGGGCTTCCCGCCGGGCGTGGTGAACTATCTTACCTGTGCGCCTGAAGATGCGCCGGCGCTGGTGGAATCGCTGATCGCCCACCCGGCGGTGCGGCGCGTTAACTTTACCGGCTCCACACCGGTGGGACGCATTATCGCCCGCACCTGCGGACAGTATCTGAAACCAGCGGTGCTCGAGCTCGGTGGAAAAGCGCCCCTGCTGGTGCTGGACGATGCTGATATTGAGCAAGCGGCGGCGGGCGCTGTTTTTGGCGCCTTCGCCAACGCCGGGCAGATCTGCATGTCCACCGAGCGCATTATTGTCGACAATGCCGTAGCGGAGGCGTTTATCCCGCTGCTGGCCAAGCGCGCCGCCGCCCTGCCTGCCGCCCTCACGGGCCCGGTTGTCGATATGAACACCATCGCCCGCTGCAACGCGCTCATTGACGATGCGTTAGCGAAAGGCGCTCGCCTGCTGACCGGTGGTAAAGCCAACGATACCCATATGAGCCCGACCCTGCTGGACGGCGTGACCCGCGAGATGCGGCTGTGGCGTGAAGAGTCCTTCGGTCCGGTGAAAGCGATTATTCGCGTTCATAGCGAAGAGGAGGCGCTGGCGGTGGCCAACGACAGCGAGTATGGTCTTTCCGCTGCGGTCTACAGCCGCGACAGCGCCAGAGCGTGGAACGTAGCGCAACGTCTGCATACCGGGATTTGCCATATCAATGGCCCAACGGTGCATGATGAGGCGCAAATGCCGTTTGGCGGCTGCAAAGCCTCCGGCTATGGCCGCTTTGGCGGGCGGGCCGGGATCGCGGAATTCACCGAGCTGCGCTGGATAACGATCCAGACCCAGTCCCGCGAGCTTCCCTTCTGAGGCCCAGCGCCTCTTAACTATGGCTGGCGATAAGCTGCGCCAGCCCCTGCGGATTTTCCCACGCCATCGAGTGTCCGGCATGGGGCACGATGCCGACCGGGATCCCTTGTGCCTGAACGAGGTCGCTATCCGCATAAGGGAGCGACCGTTCTCCGACGATCAGCATTTTCTGGCAGCGCAGCTGGCATAGCTGGGTAAACCAGGGCGTGTCGCTGCCGCGTATCAGGCTGCAGGCGGCCCGCCAGACGGCCCAGGGGGCGCTGTTTTGTAAACAACCCGCCCACGGCGAGCGCTCCTCCGCCAGCAGCCTGGCATAGCCGTCAGCGACAAAGGCTGACTCTGACTGCGCCGCAATGCGCCTGCTGTACTCGCCGCCGCCGGCGAACAGATTAGGTTCCGAGACCAGCAGCGTGGTCACCCGCTCGCCCAGTAGCCCCGCCGCTTCGATGGCGATGCTCCCTCCCATGCTATGCCCGAACAGCGCGAAGCGCTGCAGGCGCAGGTGGCTGAGGAACTGCTCCAAAACTAAAGCCTGCTCATGTATGTTGTAACTAAACACGCGCGGTTTATCGCTATAGCCGAAGCCCGGCAGATCGATGAGTATTTTGCGCCGTTCGCGGAGCGCGGGATCGCTGGCAATGCGGGGATAATCGTAGGATGACGCGCAGCCAAGGCCGTGGATAAACACCACCGGAAGGCCATCTCCCGGGAAATCGTGCCAGCGCAGCGTGGCGCCAGCGACGGACGAATAAAAACCGTTCACCTGTATGCCTCCATGATAAGGTTACTGTTTTTTTATACAGTAACCTTATCCTTTGTGCTACCCCTTTCTGCCGTCTAGCGCCTGAGGGTTAAAACAGCGAGACGAGCAACGCCATCGGGAAGCTGAACGGCCAGGTGGCGCCGATCAGCAGGGCCGCCAGCAGGCGGATCATCCGGCTCTCTTTGGTTAAAAACCAGCTGATCACGGCGCATATCACGCCCATAATGGCGTAAAACACCAACATTTTTTGATATAACGTCATTCTTACTTTTTCCTTCCCTGAGGGGCGTTCCATGGTGGGATGATTATCTGCCATGACGTCGTGATTCAGAGATACCTGTATAACAAAATCAGAAACGGGCTGAATATTCAGAATAAAGCCTGATTCGTCTTAATCTGATAGCGCAACCGCTGGCGCCGTACTATACCTTTAGGACTTACTCATTAGGGTGGCGCTATGGATGTCTCCAGTAAAACCGTCGTTATGATTAATGTCTGCGCCGCGTTCGCGCTTATCAGCCTACTGTCCGTAAGATTTGGCTGGTTTTAATCATTTAATTCAGCAACGAAACCTAAAAAAGCAGCCCTGGAGGCTGCTTTTTTACGCGCGAACAACAGAGTTGTTATCTTGCTGTCGGGCGGCGGGGGCTAACTGCGCGGCAGCTATTACCTTATTAAGTCTGGGGTTATAGCGCGGCAGTACATTGACTTTTTCACTATCCCATTCGGCGGCGGCGCAGACGGCCTGCCCTACGCCCATCATCTCACAGCTTTGGATTCGTTTCGCCGGGGCATTACCATAGCTCAGCGCCACAGCGCCGATAGCCAGCAGAATAAAAGCAAAAATTTTCACAGCGACATCAACGTCAAAACCTAATATGCCCTAAATGATCGCATGAGCGGCGGCGGAAAGTCAAACCCGGGGCGCGCTACCGGGCGGCATCCGGTATTTGCCTCTGCCTCAGGGCTATAAAATATTCAGAACAAATATCATGCGATAACCGTAAATATTAAAAGCTTATCTCTAGCCGTGAAATACTTTCTGTTCAGGGGAGTTAATTTCGCTAATAAGGAAAATATTTCGCCGTCGGCAAGGGGAAAAGGATCGCCGCCTTCGCCACAGGCGCAATATATCGCGCGGGCCGTCATCGTAAGAAGATAAATGGCGATGGCAAGCCGTTGTAACATAACCTCTTCATCTCCGTCATCACGGATAAGAGCCAGAAATAGCGCTAAATGACAACAAATATCATTTGCCTTCGCGTCAGATAATACTTACATTCATAACCATTGGTAATGCTTTAGCGCAGTTCGCGCTGTGAATTTCGAGGTGGATATGTCCGGAATCATCACGCTGGTCATCGCGCTAATCCTGCTGGTCGCGGCGGTGTATAATCTTATTTCCTACATTCGTGACCGGCGCAGCGCCAGCCTGCCCAGCAAAAAAACCAAGCGCTGAAAGTAATTAAAGCGGTATTCTTGTTACCCCGGCGCGACTGGCCGGCTCATCTCTTCGCTCTTCTGCGAGCACAAAAAAGCCCCTGCCGACAGACAGGGGCCGCAATTCGGTCGCGAACCGCGATGTTGCCGCCCCACCCGCCGGGCGCTGTGCGCCCAGGGTGACTGGCGGACCCCATCCGGCGCTTATCTCCGGCACTCATGATGGCTTAGCTCTTGAAGGGGCATCAGAATAATCTCATATCCCCTGGGTTGAGTTTTGACAATTTTTGCCATTGTGACTATTAGCGGCCTAACACACCCATCGCGCAATAGTCGCCTGGCGCTAAATGATCAATCCTTTAGCTATGCTTAACCATCACATGGCGGACCACGGTATAATCCTCAAGGCCATACATCGACATGTCCTTGCCGTAGCCTGACAGCTTCTGGCCACCGTGCGGCATTTCGCTGACCAGCATAAAGTGGGTATTGACCCAGGTGCAGCCGTACTGCAGCCTGGCGCTAAGACGATGGGCGCGACCGACATCTTTCGTCCATACCGAGGAGGCCAGGCCATACTGAGAGTCATTCGCCCAGCTCAGGGCCTGCGCTTCATCGCTGAAAGGCGTCACGCTGACTACCGGACCAAACACTTCGCGCTGGACAATAGCGTCTTCCTGCCGGGCGCCGGCGAGCAGCGTCGGCTGGAAGTAATAGCCCGCGCCGTCAGCCCGACTGCCGCCGGTGACCACCTTAATGTGCGGCAGCGCCCTTGCGGCTTCCACCGCCGCGCTAACGCGCTCAAGATGGGCCAGCGAGCTCAGCGGACCCAGTTCGGTGGCAGCGTCCTCCGGCGCCCCCATTTTCAGGCTGGCCACCGCCGCCCCAAGTTTCTCCACCAGCTGGTCATAGATACCCTGCTGGGCGTAGATCCGGCAGGCGGCCGTGCAGTCCTGGCCGGCGTTGTAAAAACCGAAGGTCCGCACCCCATCCACCACCGCATCGATGTCCGCATCGTCAAAAACGATCACTGGCGCCTTACCGCCCAGCTCCATGTGGGTGCGTTTAATCGACGAGGCGGTATGGCCAATGATATGGGCTCCGGTGGCAATCGATCCGGTCAGGGAGACCATTCGCACTTTAACGTGGGCGGTCAAGGGGTCGCCCACCGTTTTACCGCGGCCAAACAGCACGTTGATAACCCCCTCCGGGAAGATATCTTTTGCCAGCTCCGCCAGCTTCAGCGCCGTCAGCGGGGTGATCTCCGAGGGTTTTATCACTACGCAGTTGCCCGCCGCCAGCGCCGGGGCCAGCTTCCAGGCCGCCATCATCAGCGGATAGTTCCACGGCGCGATGGAGGCCACCACGCCCACCGGATCGCGGCGGATCATTGAGGTATGCCCTTCGAGATACTCTCCGGCCGCCATCCCCGGCAGGCAGCGAGCGGCGCCGGCGAAGAAGCGGAAGACGTCGACGATGGCCGGCATTTCATCATTAATCACGCAGTGCAGCGGCTTGCCGCAGTTCAGCGACTCCAGCTGCGCCAGGGTTTCAGCCTGCGCCGAGATGGCGTCCGCCAGCTTCAGGAGACATTCCGCACGCGTCTTCGGCGTCGTCTGACTCCAGGCATCGAATGCCCGGTCCGCCGCCTCAACGGCGGCATCGACCTGGGCCGCTGTCGCTTCGGCAATCTCCAGGATCACTTCGCCGGTTGCAGGGTTATATACCGGAACCTTCTCGCCTTCACCTGCCACTAACTTACCGTTTATCAATAGATTGTGTTGCATAGCATTATCCTGTTTCATGGTTTTATTTCCCGTTTCCGGCGTCGTTATCGCCGTCGCGGGTGAGCCACCAGGCCCCTAAGATTGGTATCGTCGTTACCAGCATCACCAACAGCGCGACAACGTTGGTGACGGGCACATCTCGCGGCCGCCCCAGCTGATTCAGCAACCACAGCGGCAAGGTGCGTTCATGCCCCGCGGTAAAAGTGGTAACGATAATTTCATCAAACGACAGAGCGAATGCCAGCATTCCCCCCGCCAGCAGCGCCGACCCCAGATTGGGCAGCACTACGTAACGAAAGGTCTGCCAACCGGTAGCGCCTAAATCCATCGAGGCTTCCACCATACTCCACGAAGTCCGGCGGAAACGGGCGATGACGTTGTTAAACACCACCACCACGCAGAAGGTCGCGTGCCCCACCACGATCGTCAGCAGGCCAGGCTCAAGGCCGACCGCTTTGAACGCCGTCAGGAGTGCCAGGCCGGTAATGATCCCCGGCAGGGCGATAGGCAGCAGCAGCAGTAGCGACACCGCATTTTTGCCAAAAAAGGCGCTGCGCCACAGGGCTCCTGCAGCCAGCGTGCCAAGCACTAAGGCAATGGCGGTCGACAGGGCGGCGATCTTAAGTGACAGTGTCACTGCCTGCAGAATGTCGCTGCGCCCGGCCGCCTCGCTGAACCAGCGCAGCGTCAGCACCTGCGGCGGAAAGCTAAAGGCTGCATCTTCCGTATTAAAAGCATAGATGGCGATAATCAGCAGCGGAAAGTGGAGGAATATCACCCCGCCCCAGGTCGCCAGTCGCAGATACCAGGGCGCGCGTTCAGAGTGCATCGAAGGCTCCCAGACGTTTCACGAACGCCAGATAGAGGGCAATCAAGACGATAGGCACCAGGGTAAACGCCGCCGCCATCGGCATATTGCCGATCGCCCCCTGCTGCGAGTAAACCATATTGCCGATAAAGTATCCCGGCGGGCCCACCAGCTGCGGCACGATAAAGTCGCCTAGCGTCAGCGAAAAGGTGAAGATCGACCCAGCGGCGATGCCGGGAATGGCCAGCGGCAGCACCACGTAGCGAAAGGTCTGCCGCGGGGCCGCGCCGAGATCGGCCGAGGCCTGTAGCAACGATCCCGGAATACGCTCCAGCGCCGCCTGCACCGGCAGGATCATAAACGGCAGCCAGATGTAGACGAACACCAGAAAGCGTCCAAGGCCGGAGGTGGACAAGGTATTGCCACCGACCGCCGGGACGCTCAACAGCGCGTTCAGCGCCCCCTCCAGTCCAAGATGACCGAGGAACCACTGCGCCACGCCATCTTTCGCCAGCAGCAGCACCCACGCATAGGCTTTGACGATATAGCTGGCCCACATTGGCAGCATGACCGCGATATAAAAGAAGGCCTTCATTTTTCCGCTGGTGTAGCGCGCCATATACCAGGCCATCGGCAGCGCCAGCAGCGCGCTGGCCAGCGTGACGCACAGCGCCATCACCAGGGTCCGCACAATAATGTCGTAGTTGGCAGGGTTGAACAGCGCCCGCAGGTTAGCCAGCGTGAAGTCGCTGGTCACCGACATGGTGAAGTCGTCAAAGGTATAAATGCTCTGCCACAGCAGGGTCAGCAGCGATCCCAGATAGACGATGCCAAACCACATCAGCGGCCCGAGCAGCAGTAAAAACAGGCCCAGCGCCGGTCGGCGCCAGAAGATCCCCGATATGCGCCCGGTCTGCGCAGGAATTATTGCCATGGTCATCTCAGCCTCCGCTTTCCAGCGGGGTCATCGCCGAGCGCGACCATGACGCCTGTACTATTTCCCCGGTTCGCGGAACGCTGGCCGCCGCCGCGCCATCGATGTTGGCCTGGCTGACCAGCAGTTTGTCGCCATCCGCGAGGCGGAGCTCGATCCGCGTCGCCGCCCCCTGATACTGCACCGCCTGCACCACGCCCTGCACCTGCACCTCGCCGCCGCCCTGCAGGCGAACATGCTCCGGACGCAGCGACCAGCTGCCCGCCATCCCGCACAATCGTCGGGCCGCCTCGGCTGCAAAAACGTTGGCGGTGCCGACAAAACCGGCCACAAACGCGGTCCTGGGGTGCAGATAGAGATCCTGCGGGGCATCCACCTGCTCAATGCGCCCGTTGTTAAACACCGCCACGCGATCCGACATCGACAGCGCTTCGCTCTGGTCGTGGGTCACGAAGATGAAGGTGATCCCCAGCGACTGCTGCAGCTTTTTCAGCTCCACCTGCATCTGCTCGCGTAGTTTCAAATCCAGGGCGCCCAGCGGCTCATCGAGCAGCAGCACCCGCGGCTGGTTCACCAGCGCCCGGGCAATCGCGACCCGCTGCCGCTGGCCGCCGGAGAGCTGGGAGGGCTTGCGATGATGAGCAAAGCCAAGGGCCACCTTCTCCAGCGCCTCCTGGGCGCGGGCATGGCGCGCTTTCTTCGCCATGCCTTTGACCATCAGGCCGTAAGCGACGTTGTCAAGGATCGACATGTGGGGAAATAGCGCGTAGTCCTGGAACACGGTATTCACATCCCGCTGCCAGGGCGGCAGTTCGCTGGCCGGCTGACCAAAGATATGGATGGTTCCGCCGGAGAGCTGCTCAAAACCGGCAATCAGCCGCAGGCAGGTGGTTTTACCCGAGCCGGACGGACCCAGCATCGAGAAAAATTCTCCATCGCGTATGCCAATGCTAACCCCATCCACCGCCCGCACATCGCCATACAGGCGCGATACATTCTGGAACTCGACCGCGTACGTCATTGTTTGCCTCCGATCCTTAGCGGCCGCCCATTATCGCAATATAGTCCTGAGTCCAGCGGCTATAGGGCACGTATTTCCCGCCTTCCGCAACCGGCGTTTTCCAGAAGTGAATGCGGTTAAACTGCTCATAGCCGTTGGTCTCACAGCCTTTATCACCGAGCAGCGCGCTGGCTTTACAGCCCTCAGGCACCACCGGCAGCGAACCGAACCAGGCCGCCACATCGCCCTGCACCTTCGGCGTGAGCGACCAGTTCATCCATTTATAGGCGCAGACCGGGTGCTTCGCCTCGCTGTGCAGCATGGTGGTATCCGCCCAGCCGGTTACCCCCTCCTTCGGGAACACGGTGGCGACCGGCTGGCCTTCCGCCTTCAGGCCGTTGGCTTGATAGGGCCACGAACTGGAGGCGGCTACCCCTTCGTTTTTGAAGTCGTTCATCTGTACGGTGGCGTCATGCCAGTAGCGATGGATCAGCGGTTGCTGGTCGCGCAGGACTTTCAGCACCGCGTTGTACTGGGTTTCGGTCAGTTGATAGGGGTCTTCGATCCCCAGCTGCGGCTGGGTGGCTTTGACAAACAGCGCGGCGTCGGCGATATAGATCGGGCCATCATAGGCCTGCACCCGCCCCTGGTTGGTTTTACCATCCGGTAGATCCTGCTTGACGAACACCACGCGCCAGCTGTCCGGCGGCGTCGGGAATACGCGGGTGTTGTACATCAGCAGGTTCGGCCCCCACTGATACGGCGTGCCATAGACTTTACCGCCGACGTTAAACCACGCCCCCTTCGCAATACGCGGATCAAGGGAGCCCCAGCCGGCAATCAGCGCCGTGTTGATCGGCTGCACGCGTTTGCCCATGATCAGGCGCAGCGAAGCATCACCCGAGGCGGTGACCAGATCGTAGCCGCCTTTGGCCATCAGACTGACCATCTCGTCAGAGGTGGCAGCGGTTTTGACATTAACCTGGCAACCGGTGTCCTTTTCGAACTGACTCACCCAGTCGTACTGTTTGTCGGTCTGACCGCGTTCGATATATCCCGGCCAGGCAATAATATCGAGCCGCCCTTCCGGTTTATCCAGCGAGGTGAGCGGCTCTGCCGCCTGAACGGTCAAACAAGCCATACCCAGCACATAAAGGCTGCAACGGGCAATTTTTTTGCTCATCAGGTGTTACTCCTGTCACAAAGGAATTAGCGGCAGCCGTGCCGTAAAAATATCTCCTGAAATAAGGGTAGTCAGCGGATTAACGCCCCCAGGGGAATTTATTCAGGTTGTGACCCGGGACGCATTACGTAAAAATCGCCAACACAAGCAGGACTTTATGGATTATAGACAACGAGTTAGGGAATGAGGAGGGGTATGCATATTTCCTATGGTGAGCGCCGGTAAAATAATGACCGGCCTCGATAAAAATCCTCTTTCGCTTATTTTCGCAGAATGTTTATGATGAGAAAAATAAACGACAGGGTCAGGCAAGCAGTTCGCGAATAAGCTCCCCCAGGCGCTTCACCCCCTGCTCTTCGCGTTCCCCCCAGCCCCAGGCGGTATTAAAACGGAAAAACGAGGTCCAGCTGTCGGAGGTGGAGAACATTTTCCCTGGGGCAATACTGATGTGCGACGCCAGCGCCCGGGCGCTAAGTGCGCTAGCGTCGGCCCCTTCCGGTAGTTCGATCCACAGAAAGTAGCCGCTGTCGCTGTGGTGGACGATGACCTCCGGCGGCAGATGGCGCAGCAGCGCCTGCCAGGCCTGCTGTTTACGCTCCGCCAGCTGACGACGTAGACGGCGCAGGTGGGCGTCATAGCGCTTGGTGGACAGGTAATCCACCAGGGCTAACTGCATCGGCGAACTGGTGGAAAGCGTACTCATCAGCTGGAGCTGCTGGATCCGCCGCGCCTGTTTGCCGGCCGCCACCCAGCCGATACGAAAGCCGGGTACCAGACATTTTGAGAACGAGCTGCAGTGCAGCGTCATCTCCTGGCGATCCCAGAACTTCGCCGGTAACGGCTTTTCGCGGCCAAAATAGAGCTCGCTATAGACATCATCTTCGATCAACATCACGTTATAGCGCGCCAGCAGCGCCACCAGCGCCGCTTTTTTTTCAGCTCTGAGGGTGAAGCCGAGCGGATTCTGGCCGTTGGTCATCAGCCAACAGGCCTTCACCGGATAGTTTTGCAGGGCCGCCTCCAGCGCCGTCAGATCAATGCCTTCCCTGACGTCAGTGGCTACCGACAATGCTTTCAAACGCAGCCTCTCCAGCGCCTGCAGGGCGCCGTAGAAGCAGGGGTTTTCCACCACTACCCAGTCTCCCGGCTCGGTCACCGCCTGCAGGCTGAGGTTAAGCGCCTCCAGCGCCCCGGCGGTGATGACGATCTCGTCCGGCGAGACGTTCATCCCCTGCAGGGCATAGCGACGGGCAATGGCATGCCGAAGTTCTGCATTGCCCGGCGGCAGATTCTCAATGACGCTCATGGCGGTGGCGGTTTTACTCACCTGCGCCAGCGAGCGGTTGAGCTGCTGCAGCGGGAAGAGACGCGGGTCCGGAAAGGCCGAGGCAAAGGGCAGCATCGACGCCTGGCGGCTGGCCTGGAGCACCTCAAAGATATAGGTATTGATATCGACGGCTTCATCGCGAGTGACCTGGGCAGGCGGCGCCGGCTGGCGGAGCTTCACCGGCTGGGGGGCAACATAATAACCCGACTGCGGACGGGCGACGATGCGCCCCTGGCTTTCCAGCAGCTGATAGGCATGGCTGACGGTCATAAAGCTCATGCCGCTGCTGATCACCTGCTCGCGCAGCGACGGCAGCCGATCGCCAGGCAACCAGACGCCAAGGGCGATCTGCTCGGTCAGTTGCTGCGCCAACTGTTGATACTTTTTCATTGCGGCCGTCCCCGTACGATAACGTCCCATTATCATATATCAGTTATAAAAAAATCATAGTTTCCTGTAACTGTTATATCTGCAGCGGCGGCCGCGTCGCCGTGATAGCACGGGATGGGTTTAAAATATCACCACCCAGAATAGCGAGATTAAAACAAACCAGAAGATAATCATTACGCCAAGCGTAATGCACAGACTCTGTAATCCTTTTTCAGACATTGGCATTCCCTTTTATTTATTCCCGAGCTCATACAGTACAAATTAGCCGCGGAGCCGACAATTTATTATTATTTAATTTACGATTAACCGGCTCAGCGTTTTTACTTATTCTCATACTAATGAGTGACAATAAATCAGAGTAAAAATCCGTGGCGGATTTCGTAAGCCAAAATATGCGCTACGGCGGGTGGTAAGGATATATTATGCCGACCAGGTGACTACGCCATACCGGCGGCAGGGCCGCGTAGCCAGCCGTTAGCAATAACATGACAGACAGCGGAATAGACGCCTAATCACCTTCCGCAGGGATTAATCAAGGTTGCTCAAGGATATTTTCTCGCCCTGGCAACAGCTGAAAAATCATAACAGCGGCCAACTGTTATGATAAAAAATGGCGTGACTGCCTCTGCCCCTCAGTCGTCACTCCACCTAAAATTGCGCTGAATCAATTTTGTTGTGGAGTCCTGCATGTTCGGTCTTGATGCATTCCATCTGGCGCGAGTTCAATTCGCTTTTACGGTCTCATTTCATATTATCTTCCCCGCCATTACCATCGGACTGGCCAGCTATCTGGCGGTGCTCGAAGGCTTATGGCTAAAAACAAAAAATCCCGTCTGGCGCTCGCTGTACCATTTCTGGTCGAAGATTTTCGCCGTCAACTTCGGTATGGGGGTCGTTTCCGGGCTGGTGATGGCCTACCAGTTCGGCACCAACTGGAGCGGTTTCTCACAGTTTGCAGGCAGCATAACCGGCCCTCTGCTGACCTATGAAGTCCTGACGGCATTTTTTCTGGAAGCGGGCTTCCTCGGGGTGATGCTTTTCGGCTGGAACCGCGTGGGGCCGGGGCTACACTTTTTCGCCACCTGCATGGTGGCGCTGGGTACTATCATCTCCACCTTCTGGATCCTCGCCTCTAACAGCTGGATGCAGACCCCGCAGGGGTTTGAGATCGTTGATGGCCAGGTCGTGCCCGTCGACTGGCTGGCGGTGATCTTTAATCCGTCGTTCCCCTACCGATTATTGCATATGACAGTAGCGGCATTTCTCAGTAGCGCGCTGTTTGTCGGCGCCTCGGCGGCCTGGCATCTGCTGCGCGGCAATCAGTCGCCGGCGATCCGTAAGATGTTCTCGATGGCGCTATGGATGACGCTGCTGGTCGCCCCCGTCCAGGCGCTGATCGGCGATATGCATGGCCTGAATACCCTGAAGCACCAGCCGGCGAAAATCGCCGCCATTGAGGGGCACTGGGAAAATCCGCCGGGTGAGCCAACGCCGTTGCTGCTGTTTGGCTGGCCCGATATGGACCAGGAGCGCACCCGCTACGGGCTTGAGATACCGGCCCTGGGCAGTCTGATCCTCACCCACAGTCTTGATAAACAGGTGCCGGCGTTGAAAGAGTTCGCTCCTGAGGAGCGCCCGAATTCTACTGTGGTGTTCTGGTCATTTCGCCTGATGGCCGGGCTGGGCATGTTGATGCTGCTGCTGGGCGTGCTGGCCCTGTGGCTGCGTCGCGGCGACCGGCTATACCACTCGCGGCCGTTTCTGCGTTTTGCCCTGTGGATGGGGCCATCCGGCCTGATCGCTATTCTCGCCGGCTGGGTGACCACCGAGGTGGGCCGCCAACCCTGGGTGGTGTATGGCGTTCAGCGCACCGCCGATGCCGTTTCCGCTCATGGCGATCTGCATATGTCGGTCAGTTTATTGACCTTTATCGTAGTGTACAGCGCCGTCTTCGGCGTCGGCTACAGCTATATGCTGCGCCTGATCCGCAAGGGGCCGCAGGAGATGCTCCCGGCGACAACCGGTACGCCAGCCCGCCCGCTGTCCGCCGCCACTGAAGGTTATCTGCAGAAGGAGTCCCGCTAATGGGTATCGAATTATCGGTGATCTGGTTCGTGATTATCGTCTTTGCCACGCTGATGTACATCGTCATGGATGGCTTTGATCTGGGCATCGGCCTGCTGTTCAGCACGGTGCGGGGCGGCGGGGATCGCGACGTAATGGTCAACAGCGTCGCGCCGGTATGGGATGGCAATGAAACCTGGCTGGTGCTCGGCGGCGCCGGCCTGTTTGGCGCCTTTCCTCTCGCCTACGCGGTGATCATCGACGCCCTGTCGATCCCCCTGACCCTGATGCTGATCGGCCTGATTTTTCGCGGCGTCGCCTTTGAGTTTCGCTTCCAGGCCACGCCATCGCACCGGCCATTCTGGGATCGCGCCTTTTTTGGCGGCTCCCTGCTGGCAACCTTCAGCCAGGGCGTGGTGGTCGGGGCGGTGATCAACGGTTTCACCGTCAGCGGTCGCGCCTTCAGCGGCGGCATGTTTGACTGGCTGACCCCGTTCAGCCTGTTCTGCGGATTCGGACTATGCGTGGCCTATGCGCTGCTCGGCGCCACCTGGCTGGTGATGAAAAGTGAAGGCGCGCTGCAGCAGAGAATGCGCAGCGCATCGCGGCAGTTGCTGGGTGCCCTGCTGGCGGTGTTTGCCGTCATCAGCCTGTGGACTCCGCTGGCGCACCCGGCGATTGCTGCCCGCTGGTTCAGCCTGCCGAATCTCTATTTCCTGCTGCCGGTACCGCTGCTGGTGATCCTCGTTAGCGGCTGGCTGTGGAGCACGCTGCATCAGCGCGACCGCCATGTTTCGCCCTTCACGCTGACGCTGGGCCTGGTCTTTCTCGGCTTCAGCGGACTAGGGATCAGCATCTGGCCGCATATTATCCCGCCGGCCATCACATTGTGGCAGGCTGCCGCTCCCCCGCAAAGCCAGGGCTTTATGCTGGTGGGCGCCCTGCTGATTATTCCGGTCATTCTTGGCTACACCTGCTGGAGCTATTACGTGTTCCGCGGCAAAGTTCAGCCTGGGGAGGGATATCACTGATGCGTACTGCCTGGCCTAAACGTCTGCTGTGGCTGATCGCGCTCTGGGGAGGTAGCGTACTGACGCTGGCCGCCATAAGCCTGCTGTTTCGCCTGCTGATGACCGCCGCAGGGCTAAAAGTCTGAGTGGGATGCAGAGAGGTCCGAAAAGGGACTTCTCCATCTTATCTTCACTTTTGCCTGATGAAATACGGCGATACATCTGAAGAAAGGATATTGCTATGAAGAAGTTAGCTTTACTCTCCGCCGTAATGACGCTGGGAATGTCGTCATGGGCTTTTGCTGCCGACAACCCGCCGCCGCCGGAAAAAGGCGCGCAGCATCAGGGTAAACCGCCGGTGAAAAACGGCCAACACGAAGGTAAGCAAGCGCAATACAACAGCAAACAGCCACAACGAGACGGCAAACAGCCACAACGAGACGGTAAACAGCCGCAGCACGACGGTAAACAGCCGCAGCACAACGGCAAGCAGCCGCCAAAAGGGAGCGAGCACAGCGGGAAACCGCTGCCGCCGAAAGCGTAACACTCTGGCCTGGCTTCCGCGTCAGGCCTTTTTTCATCCTTCGTCAGCCATCGTTGACAAACTCTTGCCGTTCTTTGAGATGCCTGGAAAAAAGCCTGCATTGCGCCTGACATAGTATGTCCACGCCATTGTTCCGTCGAGAAAAGGTATGTTAAAGAGAAGCATAAGCGCCCTGCTGTTACTGTGCGCATTATTTTCCGGGCATCTGTTAGCCCATCGTCAGGGACACGAGTACTTTCCGGTGCAAAGTCTCGAACAGCAGCTGCTGCACGAAGCGGATAGCGATGAGCTTCGCAGCCAGCACGAGGAGGCCGCCGCAGACCTGCGCGAACATCACCGCTGGCAGGACGACCGTAAACCGCGGGCATCCTGCCAATAGCATCGACTCGAATCAGGCCCCTTTGCGCTTCGGCAGCGTCTTCATCAGATCGTCCGGGCTGACGGAGGCCACAATGCTGCCCGGGTGCGGCATTTTGAGGATATGGTTTTTGATCTTGCCGACCACGTGCATTTCGCACGGACGGCAGTCAAACTTCAGGGTCAGGACCTCATCGCCATGGATCAGCTGCATCGGCGTGGCTTTCCAGCTCTTGATGGAGCCTTTCGCCTGCTTCGGGCAGAGGTTGAAGGCGAACCGCAGACAATGCTTAGTGATCATCACCGGCACATCGCCCTTCTCTTCGTGCGCTTCATAGGCGGCGTCGATCAGCTGTACGCCATAGCGCTGGTAGAACGCCCGCGCCTTGTGGTTATAGACGTTGGCGAGGAAGGAGAGATGGGTCTCAGGGTAGACCGGCGGCGGTACGGAGACCGGCTTGCGGGTGCCGCGCTGCCAGGCGTTGAGGCGCGCTTCATCCAGCATCTCCGCAGTTTCCCGACGCAGCTGGTTGAGCAGGCTGTTGGGCACAAACAGCGGCGGCAGATTAACCTGCACCTCGCGCGCATAGTAAATGGTTTGCCCCAGTTTTGTGACACCGTCACGCAGGTTGGCCAGCGCTTTCTCCGCCTGGTTAGCTTCGGCGAACTCCCCGTCAAGGGTGTGGGTCACGCTGACGCCATCTTCACAGGTCATGGTGAGAACCAGCTGCTCCTGCCAGCCGCTCAACGTCACATCTACCGCGATGCGGCGTTCGCTGGAGGTCTTTAGCAGCGCCTGTTGCCAGTTATGATCGAGGTTGCGGTTGAGCGGCTGATGGGGGCGCACTTTATGCAGATCCGCTGGCATCTCGTTCGGCCATACCCGATAACGGTTTTCGCCGGTTTTTTCCACGGTATTAGCACGGAAGCCCACCACTTCGCGCTTAATCATCACGTTGAGACCATCGCCGTTGGTTAACGGTTCACTGACTTCAACGTCGAGATGGTCTTTGCCTACCTTCAGAACTTCACCCACCGGCAGGCCGATAAATTTCGGCGAATCAAAGGCGCCGATATCGCCTTTGCGGGCATTAACAAAGTAGTCAGTGCTGCCCCGGTGGAAGGTTTTATCCGTGGACGGGATAAAGAAATGCTCGGTGCGTCCAGCCGAGGCGCGCGCCAGGTCGCCGCGATCTTCGATAATGGCATCCAGCATTTGACGATAGTGCGCAGTGATGTTTTTCACATAACTCATGTCTTTGTAACGGCCTTCAATTTTGAAGGAGCGTACGCCAGCGTCGATCAGCGCCGCCAGGTTGGCGGTCTGATCGTTATCCTTCATCGACAGGAGATGTTTCTCATAGGCCACCACCCGCCCCTGATCGTCCTTCAGGGTATACGGCAAGCGGCAAGCCTGCGAGCAGTCGCCGCGGTTGGCGCTGCGTCCGGTCTGGGCGTGCGAAATGTAACACTGCCCAGAATAGGCCACGCACAGCGCGCCATGGATAAAGAATTCGATAGTGGCGTCAGTGTGGTCGTAAATGGCTTTGATTTGACTGAGGTTCAGTTCGCGCGCCAGCACGATCTGACTGAAGCCGGCGTCGGAGAGAAACTTCGCTTTTTCCACACTGCGAATATCGCACTGGGTGCTGGCGTGCAGCTCAATCGGCGGCAGATCCAGCTCCATGATCCCCATATCCTGCACGATAAGCGCATCGACGCCTGCGTCGTAGAGATCGGTAATCAGCCGCTGCGCCGGCTCCAGTTCATCGTCATGCAGAATGGTGTTCAGCGTCACAAATACCTTTGCGCCAAAGCGATGAGCGAAAGGCACCAGCCCGGCGATATCGCTCAGACTGTTGCTGGCGTTGTGGCGGGCACCAAAGCCAGGTCCACCGATGTAAACGGCATCGGCGCCGTGAAGGATCGCTTCGCGAGCGATACCGGCGTCGCGGGCAGGACTAAGAAGTTCAAGACGATGATTGTGCAGGCGCATACGCGTGTTGTTATCCAGTATAAGGGGGTCGAAATGGCGGCTATTGTAGTCAGAACCGGGCGCAGACGAAAACCTTTTCCGCCGTCGCTGGACGACGAATTTTCACTTTTCAACAAAGTATTGACGGAAAAGATATTTCCCTCAAATCACGGCGAAGAGTACTGTCATCACGTATTCCGGATTTTCCTCGTCACGTTGTGAGTGGTTATCATCAGTCATCTTGTCTGGCCGCGGGTTCGCTCGCGGTTTTTTCTTTTGGATAATGGATAAGAGAATGGAAATGGGCCGCCTGGGCGCCGCGGTTACGATACGCATGCGTCGCGTCGCCGGCGAAACGCCTACCCTCACCCGCCTGCAGCGAGTGCCACTCCCCTTGTAAGCACAAATCCAGCGTACCACTTATCACTACCACATGCTCAATCACCCCTTTCTCATGCGGCGTTGATTCGCTCAGCGCGCCGGGGGCAAGGGTTATCGAAAAATGGTCAAAGCGCAGCTCGGGATCCCACGGGAATACTGGCGTCACCACCATCGCCTGCTGCTGCGGATCAAACGCGGAGGGCGCGGCGCTGGCGTCCGGGACGATGAACGCCGAAAACGGTACGTTCAGCCCGGTGGCAATCTTCCACAGCGTCGCCACCGTTGGACTTGATTCATTCCGCTCAATCTGCCCGAGCATGGCTTTCGACACCCCGGTCTCTTCCGCCAGTCGCGACAGGCTCCAGCCTCGCTGCTGGCGCAGGGTTTTAAGCGTTGCCGCCAGATGTTGCGCAATATTCATCCTTCCTCCTGTTTTTACTGCGCAAAGTATACCGCCATTTGTCTGATTTTTTCAGGACGTTTAACGGCATCGTACGCCACTGGCGGCGAGTTTTTCTCCCAGGGTAGCTGCGCGAACCACCGCTTGTGCGCTATAACGCACAATGATACATTGAATGGATGTTATAACGCACATGAGAATCATCTATGCGCTCGTTTAGTCTTCCGCTTCCCACTCTGTTCGCTGGCTTCGTCGCCGTGTTGGTGGGGTACGCCAGCTCCGCCGCCATCATCTGGCAGGCCGCCGCCGCGGCCGGCGCTACCCCCGGGCAGATCGCCGGCTGGATGACGGCTCTTGGCCTCGCCATGGGCATCAGTACTCTCGCGCTGAGCGCCTGGCGGAAAGTTCCTGTGCTCACCGCCTGGTCAACGCCGGGCGCTGCGCTGTTAGTTAGCGGCCTGCAGGGGGTGACCCTCGCCGAGGCCGTGGGGATCTTTATTTTCGCCAACGCGCTAATCGTTATCTGCGGCGCCACCGGCCTGTTTGCCCGGCTGATGCAGATCATTCCCCATTCGCTGGCCGCCGCGATGCTGGCTGGGATCCTGCTACGGTTTGGTTTGCAGGCCTTCGCCGGCTTACAGGATCATCTGCCGCTGTGCGGCGGGATGCTCGCCGCCTGGCTGCTGTGTAAAGCGCTGTGCCCCCGCTTCGCCGTGGTGGCCGCGCTGGTGATTGGAGCGCTGATTGCGGCGGCGTCCGGGGATGTGGCTAGCGCCGCCGTGCCGCTGGCATTTGTGACGCCGGAATGGGTCGCCCCGCAGTTTACTCCGGCGCTTTTGCTCAGCGTCGGTCTGCCGTTCTTCCTCGTCACCATGGCCTCGCAGAACGCTCCGGGGTTCGCCACCCTGCAGGCATCAGGCTATACCGTACCGGTCTCCGCACTGATCGTCGTTTGCGGGGGGTTGGCACTACTGCTGGCGCCGTTTGGGGTTTATTCCATCTGCATCGCGGCGATCACCGCTGCGATTTGCCAGAGCCCGGAGGCGCACCCGGATCCGAACCAGCGCTGGCTGGCGGCCATAGCCGCGGGCGGTTTTTATCTGCTGGCCGGTCTGTTCGGCGGGTCAATCACCGCCCTGATGTCGGCCCTGCCGCCGGCGTGGATCCAGATGCTGGCGGGTCTGGCGCTGCTCGGCACCATCGGCGGGAGTCTGTTTCAAGCAGTGCATCAGGCCAGTGAGCGCGATGCGGCGGTGTTAACCTTCCTGGTCACCGCCAGCGGGGTGACGCTGGCGGGAATTGGCTCCGCCTTCTGGGGCGTGGTGCTCGGCGGGGTGAGTTACGGCGTGCTATCCGCGCTGCGCCGCCCGTAGCTGGGAGGGCGTCAGGCCGGTGGCGGCTTTGACCCGATGGCTGAAATGGCTGGGGGAGCTAAAACCACAGGCCAGCGCTATCTCGGTTAACGGCAGCGCGCTATGGCAGATCAGGTTTTGCGCCTTCGCCATTCGCTGCTGCATGACGTACTGATGCGGAGCCATATTTAGCGACTGACGAAACATACGAGCAAAATGAAACTCACTCAGACCCGCCTGCTGCGCCAGGTCGGCCAGGGTCAAGGGCTGATCGAGATGAGCATCGATCCAGGCCAGTACGTGACGCTTTACGCCTGGCGCCAGCCCGCCGGTGACCGTCGGCAAACGCCACTGCACGGTGGAATAGTGCTGGATCAGATGGGTAAGCAGTAAGCTGCTGGCGGCGCTGAGGGTCAGCTGGTTCGCCGGCTGCCGCCAGTCGTTAGCCAGCAAAAACTGACGATACACTGCGGTGATTTTATCATCGCTGGCGAAGGTCTTTTCCTGTAGGGTGAAATTCGCCGGGCTGCGGTCCCACACCTCCTCGCCGACGCGACGCAGGTGCGCATCGGTACAGTAAAGATGCACAAACGACAGATCGCCGCGGATATCCCATACGCTTTCATCGCCTTTCGGCATCAGACAAAAACGGTCCGGGCCGCCGCCATTTTTCCAGCCGTGCGGCGTCTTTTGATAGCTTTCGTAGCCATCAGCCACGTACAGACTTAAGGTATGATGGTCGCTGCGCACCGTCACGGTATCGCAATTGTTATACCAGGCGGCCAGTTGAATACCGGAATTCAGCTCCACGGTTCCCTTCAGCACCGCGTTCTGTCGCCGTAATGTTTCAAATGTCCCGTAACCCATCGTCTTCACACATTGTCTGTAAAAGCCCTAGTCTAGGGAGACTACGGCGCGGTTTCCAGTCCTCACCGCCAGCGGATGGCAAATAAGCGCAAGAATTTGCAAGCCGACAACAAACCGGTGAAAGCCGCAGCAGGCGGCAGCCGGCATACTCCTCCCATCAACAGGTAGAGGAGAACCAGGGTGAACGCATTACTCTATGCACTCGTTGTCGTGATCTGGGGTACAACGTGGATTGCGATTTTTTTACAACAGGGACCGGTGGCCGCGCCGGTATCGATTTTCTGGCGTTTCGCCGTAGCCAGCGTCACGATGCTGGCGATTCTGCTCGTCACACGACGCCTGCGGCCGCTGGGCGCGAAAGATCATCTCTGCTGCCTGCTGCAGGGCTGCTGCGTCTTCTGCTTTAATTTCTGGTGTTTTTATACCGCCGCCGCCTGGATCAATACCGGTCTGGAATCGGTGATCTTTTCGATGGCGGTACTGTTTAACGCCATCAACAGCTTTCTCTTTTTTCGCCAGCAGCCGCCGGGCCGCTTCTGGGCCGCCGCCGCGCTGGGTCTCGCCGGTATCGTCATCCTGTTCTGGGACGACCTGCTGGCCAACGGACTGAACGCCTCGCTGCTGTGGGGGATCGGGCTGAGCGCCCTGGGCACCTACGGTTTTTCGCTCGGCAATATGTTCAGTATTCGCCACCAGCGCCGCGGGCTGGAAACGCTGACCACCAACAGCTGGGCGATGCTCTACGGCACGCTGGTGATGGGGGCGATCGCTCTGCTGCGCGGCGATAATTTTATGCCAGAATGGACCGTCAGCTATCTGGGCGCCCTGCTTTACCTGGCGCTGTTCGGCTCGGTCATCGCCTTTGGCGCCTATTTCACTCTCGTTGGGCGCATCGGCGCCAGCAAAGCCGCCTACAGTACGCTGCTGTTTCCGCTGGTCGCCTTATCCATTTCCACCGTCTATGAAGGGTATGTCTGGCACAGCAACGCCGTGATCGGGCTGGCGCTGATCCTGCTGGGTAACCTGGTGATGTTTGCCAAACCGGAACAGCTATTGCTGCGCCGAAGGCTGGCCTGAGGAGGCTGAAGAAAAACAGCGCCGTCGTCAGACGGCGCTGGCACGATTAACGCTGAGAGGGATCGAATTTAACGGCGTCGACCGCCATATCATCGATAACCTGCTTCAGGGTATCGACGGTCAGCGGTGTATTCTCATTCGCCAGGGTTTTGCCTTCCCCTTTCCGAACGACCTTGATGACCGGCTTATTGGTGCTGGCGTCAATGACCTCCGCCTCAAAGTACAGATCGGTGTCCATGGTACGATGGCCGGTGGCGGCCTGGGTGCCGGCGACAATCATAGCGACCGGGATCACTTCATAGAACTGCAGCCCCTCTTTGCTGGAGTCCACCCCGGTGATCGCCCCGCGGAAGATGAGGCTGCGCTTGCCGGCGGTAGTGGCCAGCGGTTTACGCTCGGAAATAGCCTGTTTCAGCTCTTTGTTGGTGTAGTTAAGAATATCCTGCAGCGCCTTCTCCCCTACCTGGGTGGTCGGCTTCGGTACCGGATAGTAGGTCACCGGGTGATAAACAATATTGTCATAGTTGGCCGGATTGAAGTTCGGATCGATCCAGCGCAGCTCCGGCTTGCCGGAGGCAGAGGTCGTTTCTTTCAAACTGGAATAATCTTTTAAGAAGCCCGAATACTGATCCGGTTGCGCCACTTTCGCCGCACAGCCGGTCAACGCCAATATTCCCGCCAGAGCGGCGACTTTCAGTAAAACGCGAGTACGCATAGAGAGATCCCTGTAAATGCAGTTTTTTTTCGGCAGACGTTATAGCAAATAGGACCCACTAGTTTTGTGACAAAAAAAGGGCTTCGTCAAGGAAGATTTATAAATATTGATTGCCTGAACATTACGTTAATAAATAATCACTTAAAAGGGGTATCGCGCGGTTTTCCAGGCTCATTTTCGCCGCAACGGGTCTCTGTCTTGCCCAGGCTCTGGCGGGGAATGCGGCGCGGGCCATGCTCAGCTTCCCACGCCGCGGCGAATCAGGCAGGCTTGCGCGCCAACAGGGTGGCGAAGCGCAATTTGATGCGATTGCCGTTGGCGTCGGTGCGATGCAGCTCACCGACGTCCTCATTGTATTTCAGCAGCTCCCAGCCCTGGTAATAATCACGAAGCTCATCAGGTTTAAAGGCAAACGGGAAGCCGACGGTGCAGGGATAGTCTTCGGTATCCATCGCCGCCACAATCAGGTTATAGCCGCCGGCGGCGGTGCAGCGCTGCATATTGGCGATCAGGCCCGGGATGGTGTCAGGCTCGAGGAACATCATCACTACGGTGGAGAGGATCAGGTCATACTCGCCGCCAAAGCTCAGGCTGTTGAGGTCTTTCACCGCCGTTTGCAGATTATCCAGTCGCTCGGCGGCGCGAATACTTTCCAGATTGTTGACGCTCATCGGATTTTTATCCCACGCCGTCACCGCGAAGCCGTTCGCCGCCAGATAAAGGCTGTTACGCCCGTTGCCGCAGCCCAGATCCAGCGCCCGCCCCGGCGGCACAATCGTCGCGGCATGCAGCACCTCGGAATGGGTGCGGGTCAGGCTGTATTTTTGACTAAAATAATCCGCGTCACGCTTTGTCATGATCCTTCCTTCTTATTCAGGAGTGTTTCCCGGTCGACCTGGAGCAACAGTTTCCCGCTGACCAACAGCAACGCTGTACGCAGCAGCAGCAGGCCGACAACCAGATTGCTAAAAATAAATAGCGGCATCGCCAGATGATGAAAAAAGCCGTCTCCCCTGGCCTGGCCGAGATGCAGACCGGTGGTGGCCAGCGAGGAAATGCCGAACGAAAAGCTCCAGAAAGAAGCATTGAACGGCTGACGAAGATACCAGGGCATCAGACGGAGCATAAACAGTAGCTGCAGCAGGCCGTAACCAAACAGCAGCTTAGCGAAGGTATCGGCCTCCCCGCCGTTGACGCTGAGCCAGGCGCTGCAGGCCACCAGCGCAGGCGCCAGCTGGATCCCCAGCGAGGTGCGCAGCGGCGTCGGCAGCTCGCCTGCGCTGCGCAGACGCTGGAGGATCGCCGGCTCGAGGCTCAGCCAGGAGAAGACCCCGGCGCCGAGGAACACCAGTCCGGCATCGGAAAATCCCAGCGCGCCGCAGGCCATCGCGCTGATAAAATTATTGGCTACTGTCGGCAGATACAACCCCGGCGTGGTGGCCTCGCGAGGATGGTTCCCCCGCCATAGCCCACCGCTTTGCCAGGCGGCATAGGCGAGCTGCAGCGCCACGCCCGGCACAAACAGCCCGATCGCCAGCGGCCGGCACCAGGGAGCCAAACCAATCGCCACCAACAGCGTGGTGGCCGGAAACAGGCTGACGAAGCTGCTGCTCACCGGATGACGCATCTCCCGCAGCACGCTCGCCGGAAAGCGGATCGCCCGGCTGATAAACGCCATGCTGAGCAGGACCCACATCGCCATCGCCAGCGTCACCAGCCCATCACCAATGCTGCGGCTGACCGGCCAGAGGGTGCTGGCGTAACGCCAGGCGAAGCCCATTCCGATGGTGCCGAGCACCATGCCAAAATAACCCGCCGGCAGGTTTAGCACCTGCCGCGGCGTTTGCGTTTTATTCATTTTATTGATGATATCAATTTAATTTGAAGTTGCATTTTAAAGGAACCTTATCCCGCGCGCTATGGCGATCTTTGCTATGTTTATGTTAACCATAAGTAATAAGGATCGGCCATGCGTAAATACCGTCTCAGCGAACAGACCCGGCAGTATTGTTATGAGGAAGAGCATGGCAAACAAAGCGTCACCCTGCGCCAGATCGTGGCGCTTATTGATTTCGCTGACGTCAAAGCGGGCAGCGAAGGCGGCTGGGTGGATGAGGAATGCGCTCTCAGCCAGCAGGGGGAGTGCTGGATCTACGATATCAACAGCGTGGTTTTCGCCGGGGCGCGCATCCGTGACGACGCCCGCTTAACCGGGTTCTGCGTGGTCAGCCATGAGGCCACCATCGGCGGACGGGCCTGCATTCACTCCTCGCAGATCAGCCATCACGCGCAGATCAGTGACAACGTCACGGTTATGCAGAGCCAGGTGCGCGGTTATTGTCGCCTTGCCGACGAGGCGCGCCTTCTCCCCCACTGCCAGGTGATTGCCGCGCGCGGGTTAACCGCCGATCGCGACAAAGTCCTGCAGATCTATCAGCGAGCCACCGTCAGCGCCTCGCGCATTCTCCACCAGGCGCAAATCTACGGCGATGCCTTCGTTGAGCATGCGTTTGTCGAACATCGGGCGGAAGTGTTTGACCAGGCAAGACTTGAAGGGAACGAAGAAAACGACGTCTGGGTATGCGATAACGCCCGGGTATACGGGCACGCGCGCCTGATCGCCGGTCGCGGAGAGGATGCCATTCCCACCGTGCGCTACAGTTCGCAGGTGGCAGAGAATGCGGTGATTGAAGGCAACTGCCTGCTGAAGCATCGGGCGATGGTCGGCGGCGAGGCGCAGCTGCGAGGTGGTCCGATTCTGCTCGACGACGATGTGCTGATCCAGGGGCGGACAGTCATCACCGGCGATGTGATCGTTGAGCACCAGGTCTCCATCAATGACGAGGTGCAGATTGCCGCACAGGAGGGAGAGGCCATTCATCTGCGCGGCCCGAAAACGCTTGACGGCCAGCAGCACATCACCCGCACGCCGCTGTTAGGCGCGCTTTAATGCCTCATCGCGGTCAATAATGCGGGCGTAGATATTCTGATCGTCATAGCTACCGTTCAGATACTCGGCTTGTCGGAGACAGCCTTCCAGAACAAACCCGTTGCGCAACGCTACCTGGTTGCTGCGGGTGTTCGCCACCCGGCATTTGATCACAAACCGGCGCACCAGCCCGCTGGCGGCATAATGGCGGATAAAGGCCTGTAATGAACGGGAAAGCAGCCCTTGCCCCTGGTGCTCTTCATCGATCCAGTAGCCAATATAGGCCGTTTTATTCTGCGGCTCGATCTGATTGAACGACAGGACCCCGACTAGCTGCTTATCGAGAAACAGCAAAAACATTTTGGCGTAATCCCGCTGATGCAGCATCACGTTGCCCTGCACATGGCGGCGGGTCTCGTCTTCGCTGCGCACCTCGGCGGGCCAACTGAGCGACTGCTGTAGCCAGCGCTGGTTTTTGACCACCAGCTGGTGCAGGTCGCTAACGTAGCGCTCATCAATGGCGATTAGCGTCAGCGCGTCGGTTACCGGGATCGACTCAGGTACTGCTAGGATATCTGCGGTCATAGCGCTCTCTTCTGGCCCGCAGGGACTGCCTGCGGGCGTCGGGTGACTCAGGGTTATTTCATGATCCGATCGTCAACGTAGTTTCGTTTATCTGCTGCCGGCGGGAAATACTGATAGAGCCAGGTTTCGCTGATGGCTTCTCCCTGACAGCGCAGGAACAGACGCATCTCCACCGGGTCGGTTGAGTCGGTGGTCGGATACCAGTCGAAAAGGATCCGGTAGCCATCGAACGGCTCGACGTAGAGGATCTCAATCTGCTTCGCTTCCCCGCTGGAGAGGGTGATCACCGGTTCAATACCGCGCGGCGCGGCCGCCTTCAAATCGCCGCCGACAAAGTCGATGGCAAAACGACGCGCCCACTTATCCGGGTAGTGTTCACCCGGCGCCCATCCTTCGGGGAAGCCCCCCATCCCGGTGCGGGTGGCCAGAACGCGCGCCAGCGGAGTGCTCACCGGCGGCTGCGCGCTCCAGTAAAGACGGTAGCGGAAGTCCAGTTCGTCGCCCGCCTTCACCGCCTTTTCCGGCTGCCAGAAGCAGACGATATTATCCAGCGTTTCGCCGGTAGTTGGGATCTCCATCAGGCTGACCGCCCCTTTGCCCCACTGGTTACGCGGCTCAACCCACAGGCTGGGACGCTTGTTATACCAGCCCATCACATCCTGGTAGTGGGAGAAATCACGGTCCAGCTGCAACAGACCAAAGCCGCGCGGGTTCTTGTCCTGGAAGGCATTGAACTGCAGCTTCTGCGGGTTATTCAGCGGCCGGCAGACCCATTCCCCGTTGCCCAACCACATTGACAGCCGATCGGAGTCGTGGATTTGCGGATGGATGGTGTCGCACATCCGCCGCTCATTATTGCCGCAGCTGAACATACTGGTCATCGGCGCGATACCCAGCTGTTTGATATCCTTGCGGGCGTACAGGTGGTTTTCCACGTCCATGATAACCTGGGTATCCTGGCAGTGGATGGTGAACTTGTAGGCGCCAGTGATGCTCGGGCTGTCCAGCAGCGCGTAAACGGTAAACACCGTGGCGTCCCCTTTGACCGTTTCGAACCAGAACGACGTAAAGTCGGGAAACTCTTCCGGGGTATCGGTAAAGGTATCCACCGCCAGACCGCGGGCCGACAGGCCATACTGATAGGTGCTGTCTACCGCGCGGAAGTAGCTGGCGCCGAGGAACGCCACGATATCGCGGCGCGCCAGCTCCGGCGCTTTAAACACCCGGAACCCGGCGAAGCCGAGGTCAGACTGTCCTTCCAGCTGACGGGTATCCACACCGGCGTCATTGTACTTAAACAGCTCCGGACGGAAGTGGATCTCGCGCGCCTGCTGGGTGCTGGCGTCTAAAGAGAACATCCGCACGCGGCGACGGAACCCCATCCCGACGTGGAAAAACTGTATGTCCAGCTTACGCTCTTCAATATTGTTCCACAGCGAGTGGTTGGCATCGTACTGGATGCTGTTATAGGCCTGCGGGGTGAGATTGGCGAGCGTCGGCGGCAGATCGCGCGGGGCGCCGCCCCACGGCTGGCGCGCCAGATCGTGAGCCATCGCCTGCAGAACAGCATAATCAAAACGACGCGTTTGCCCGTCGGCAATGCCCGCGTCTTCGGCAAAAGCGGCCTGACTGAATAAGGAAGCGACTCCTGACGTTCCGCATACGGCGGCAACAGCCATGGAAGATTTAAGAAAACGTCTGCGGTTCATGCCTGAGAAAGCGTCCTTCTGCACGGGTGAATTGATTCGCAACGCGTCATCACGCTGCGTGATAATTTCCGCCCACTCTAGACAAAAACGATTAATAATCCAATTGTTGCCAGCAGAAAAAAGGTAAAAAAGCCCTGTCCAGAGGAACAGCCTGTTTTTTTCATTTCCTCTGACGTGTAGCCAGGGCATACACGCTGCCTGCCGCTTTTTACCCCTGACTATTCAAGGGAAATCTATTCTCCAGTGCTGAATATTCACCCCATGTATCGCTCCTCGCCGCGCGCGTTTTTTAGGCACGATTCGCGCAAATTTCCATCGCGCCTGGTGCTAACTTTTCCCCGATAACCGCTATCTTTCTTCACGTTAGCGGCCAACAGGGGAGAGCCGTTCGGGCTGTCCCGCCACGCTCTCCAGGGAATTCATTCAGGAGTCATGCCATGCAAGTGAAAGCAGCCGTCACGCTGGGCTACCAGCAGCCTTTTGTCATCAAAGACGTCGAGGTCGCCCCGCCGGGGAAGGACGAGATATTAGTGAAAATTGTCGCCACCGGCGTCTGCCATACCGACGCCGTGATGCGCGACAACCCCGGGGTTGTGCCTATGCCGGCGATCCTCGGCCATGAAGGCGCCGGGATCGTTGCCAGCGTCGGCGAGGCGGTTAGCGGCATCAGGGTAGGAGACCACGTGGTGCTCAGCTACGCCGCCTGCCACCACTGCGAAAATTGTTTAAGCAACCACCCTTCGGCTTGCGAAGATTTTAATACGCTTAATTTTGGCGGCCGACGCGGGGATGGCACCACCCCCTACCGGCTGGGAGACCAGGATCTGTCCCTGTTCTTTGGCCAGTCGTCTTTCAGCCAGTATGTGGTCACCCGCGCCAGCAACGCGGTCGTGGTCGACCCGGAGGTTGATCTCACCCTGCTCGGCCCGCTGGGCTGCGGTATCCAGACCGGTAGCGGGACGGTGCTCAACCGCCTGAAACCGGTGGTCGGCGAATCGCTGGTGGTGTTTGGCTGCGGCGCGGTGGGGCTCAGCGCCATCATGGCAGCGAAATTAACCGGCTGTTCACAGATTATCGCGGTGGATATCCATGCCAGCCGCCTCGCCCTGGCGGGCGAACTGGGCGCCACCCATCAGATCAACGGCAAGGAACAGGATGCCGTCGCCGTGATTAAACAAATCACCGGTAAAGGCGCCCACTACGCGGTGGAAACGACCGGCGTCTCCGCTATCGTTCTGCAGGCCGTACACGCGGTGAAACCGCTGGGAACGGTGGCGATTGTGGGCTTTACCGGAGATATCACCCTTAACGTGCAGAACGACCTGATGGCGGAGGGAAAATCGCTGGTCGGGGTGATTGAAGGCGACGCCGTGCCGGCGCTGTTTATTCCGCGGTTGGTGCAACTCTATAAACAGGGAAAATTCCCTATCGATAAGCTTATCGCCCGCTATCCGTTGGCCGATATCAACCAGGCCTTCGCCGATTCGGCGTCCGGCAAGGTGATCAAGCCGGTGGTGGTCATGTGAGATAACGTCGCCACCGGTCGGTGGCGACAGTTGCGCATTATGGGATTTATTCCAGCGTCACGTGATGCTTCATCACCCGGCGAAACAGCGCCAGTCTGGCGCGCATAAAGCGGTTCTCCACTTTAAACCCGGCGCGCTTATGCAAGCCAATGCGCAACAGGCGATCCCGCCCGCGCAGGCACGCCGGCCAGCGCACTGCGCCGGAAAGCGTCTGCTCGCCGCTGGCGAGGCGGGCAAACTGCGCCCAGTAGTCAGCGACCTGAGCGGCGAAGGCCAGATCCGCTTCGCTGGCGTACTGCCGCACCGGGTCGGTCAACCGCAGGTTATCAAACACGTAGGGCACCTCGTTGCCATGCCAGGCCCCATGCGGGTAGGCGTCATGCTCCGCTTCCGCGACATAATCAAACCAGTAGCGCCAGCACGGCTGACCCACGCGCTGTTGCGCCTGCATCACTACATAACCAAGGGTGGTGAAGGCCATGTCGCGGCATACTTCCCGCCCCAGCGCTTCATCGCCCTTCACGCCGGGATAGAGGAGTTTGATCAGCCCCAGCCCCAGACGGCGCTCTCGGCGCAGCTTCTGGATCTGCCCGGCAATATCGACGCCGAACACGGCCATCACGCTGGCTTCATCGCTATTGGAGCCGATCATCACCGGTATCGGATGCTGGCGGCCGGCAAAGAAGGTCTCCAGCATCGGCTGCGGCAGCACCGCGTCTCCGGCAATAGGCGCTGGCCCGGTATTCAGCGGCGCGGTGAGCGACCAGAAGGCCTCCGCGGGGATCGCCCGCAATTCCTCAGCGCTGGCTTGCGGTAAGGCGAAGTGTTCCGCCAGCAGGCGCCCTTTTTCCAGCGCTTTTTCCCGCGGCAGATCGGGTAGCGTATACCCGCTCTGAATAATCGCTTTATGAAACAGCCCTTTCGCTTTCGGGGAGGCCATTAGCGACAGCACGCTGCGCGCCCCGGCGGATTCGCCAAACAGCGTGACGTTGGCGGCATCCCCGCCGAAGGCGTGGATATTCTCCTGAACCCACTGCAGAGCGGCAATCTGATCGAGCAACGCGAAATTATAGAGACGTTCGCCCGCCTCTTCTTCCAGCGCCGGATGGGCGAAAAAGCCGAGATGGTCCAGCCGGTAGTTAACTGTCACCACCACCACGTCGCGGCTGGCAAGCGCTTTGCCATCGTAAGGCGGCAGGCTGCCGGCGCCGATGGTAAACCCGCCGCCGTGCAGCCAGACCATCACCGGCAGCGGCTGCGCTGCGCTGGCCGGGGCCCAGACGTTGAGATATAAGCAGTCTTCGCTGAAGGCGCCAGGATCGCCGCCGCCGAGCTCGCGGCAGTAGTCAATGTCCTGCCAGCTGGCGGCGGAAAAGGTCTCGGCTGGACGTACCCCCTGCCAGCGGGCGGCTGGCTGCGGCGCGCGCCAGCGCAGCGGGCCCACGGGCGGCGCGGCGTACGGAATGCCGCGCCAGATATGAATCCCCTGTTCTGCGCTCCCGGCCAGCGTTCCCTGACGGGTTTTCGCCAACGGTTTCGACGGATGTTGCATAACCTGCTCCCTGTAAGGCTGATGCCAGCAGGGTACTGATTTTACAGCAGACCGCAACGTCGTTTGCTGCGCTCCTCCGCCTGTCGGTATAGTTCAAACTCATCCTGCACCGGGCAGCCCAGAGCTGCCTCAAACGCCTCGCGACTGGCGTTCCCGTGGCTGCGCGCCTGGGTTTCGTTGCCCAGATTGGACTGAAAAATGCCCGCCGCGCTGACCGGTAAAAAATCTTCATAAATAATCGGCTGGGCGACCACCCACCCGCGCTCAATCAGCGGCTGCGGATCGTCGCCCGGGCGAAACGCCTGGCGATGTGCCTCACCCGTGGGCGTCAGGCGGTAGCGAAACCAGGCCAGCCCCTGCTGACGGAGCAGAAATTCGCTGTCGGGAAATTCGCTAAACACCTCCTGTAGATGCTGCTGGTGGCTGAGATTGTCTTTCCCGGTTCCTGCCGCCTGCAGCAGCCGATCGTACAGCGCGCGCCCTTTCGGCGTCAGCGCCACGCCCCGCTGCTCAATTTCGCCAAAGCGGGCGCTATGGGTGCCTCGGTGTTCTCCGGCGAACATCACCGGCTCCTCAAGCGCCTTAAAGCTGGTCTGCCGCAGGAGGATCGGGACCTCCCGGCGCGGTGGCCCTTCAATCAACGCTTTGGGTTCAATACCGCACTCCGGCATCAGGGACTGGACGCGGTCAATATCCAGCGTCCGCGGCGTGAGATGGTTGATATGACACCCCGGGAAACAGACCACATCGGCAATCAGGCGGTGCTCGCGATGCAGAGCATGGTAAGTCTCCTCATCGACGGTGGCTTGCCGGTGCCAGCGGAACGTCTCCAGCGCCTCCTGGACAAACTCGCGCGCGTCGGCAGAGGTGAATTCGCCCTCTGCTTCATACTGCGCAATCAGCGCCAGGCAGCGGGGGGTGAAGATTTTGCGCCGCGCGAGGATCGCCTCGGCCCGCTCGCGCAGGGCGCGATTTTCAATCAGCTCCAGGCGCAGCAGCGAGGTGAAAATCCGAAATGGATTGCGCGCCAGCGCGGCATCGTCGATGGGACGAAACGCCGTGGAGTGGACCGGCACGCCGGCCTGCGAGAGATCGTAATAGCTAACGGGATACATCCCCATGATGGCAAACATGCGACGGAGCGTCGCCAGTTCTTCCGCTGTGCCCACGCGAATCGCGCCGTGGCGCTCCACGTTTAAGCGCGCCAGCTCGTCAGCGTTAGCGAGCTGTTCATGCAGCTGCGGATAATTTTCCAGTACCGCCAGGTTGACGTCAGCCACCAGCTCCAGCAGCGTTCCGTACTGCGGAACTTCCTGCTGGTACATGGCCGACATGGCCTGCGAAAAGTGCTCCCGAATCTCATCAGCCGTGATGGTGTTCGCCATGATGTGTTACCTCCAGTGAATACTTCCTGGAGTGTAGGAAAGCTGCCTCGCCGCGGGGGGAAGAATTTACAAACTGTGATGGCGATAACCTGCCGCCGGCCCAGGTCATTGCGCAAAACATAACCCATAGTTATGAAAAACACCCGGTAATTTCACTTTAAATTAACAATACATTTACACACACTGCTTCTGGCGACATTACAACAATATGCCCCTCTACCGTCTACACGGAGTACCCTATGAACGACAAATGGTCCCCACGTGAGGTTGTCCATCGCGATTACAGTAGCCACCCGCCCGCTTACGCCCCGGGCTATAAAACCAGCGTCCTGCGCTCGCCAAAAAACGCCCTCATCTCTCTGCAGAACTCGCTGTCAGAGATCACCGGCCCGGTATTTAGCCGCGACGACCTCGGCCCTCTGGATAATGACCTAATCCTGAACTATGCCAAAGAAGGCCTGCCGATCGGCGAGCGGATCATCGTCCACGGTTACGTGCGCGATGGATTCGGCCGACCGATGAAAAATACGCTGGTGGAAGTCTGGCAAGCCAATGCTGGCGGTCGCTACCGGCATAAAAAAGATCAGTATCTGGCGCCGATTGACCCGAACTTTGGCGGCTGCGGCCGGGTGCTTACCGATGAAAACGGCTATTACTGTTTTCGCACCATCAAACCTGGCCCCTACCCCTGGCGCAACCAGGCCAGCGACTGGCGTCCGGCGCATATCCATTTTTCTCTCTCAGGCGACGCCTGGGCCCAGCGCCTGATCACCCAGATGTATTTTGAAGGCGACCCGCTGATTAAGCAGTGCCCGATCGTCAGGACTATTAATAATGACGACGCCGTGCGCACGCTGATCGCCGAGCTGGACATGCACGCCGCCGTACCGCTGGATTGTCTGGCCTACCGCTTCGACCTTGTTCTGCGCGGCCACCGCGCCACGCTGTTTGAAAATCGCACTCAGGGGGCCGCCCGATGAAAGAGTATCTGCCTGAAACCGCCTCGCAGACGGCGGGACCCTATGTTCATATCGGCCTGGCGCCGGACGCCGCAGGCTTTCATATTTTTGAGAAAAATTTTGGCCCGGTCCTCACTACCGCCGATACCGCCGGGGAGCGCATCACCATTGAAGGCCGGGTCATCGACGGCTCCGGGACGCCGGTCCGCGATGTGCTGCTGGAGATCTGGCAGGCCAACGCCGCGGGTCGCTATAACCATCCTGACGATCGTCAACAGCATAAAGCCGTCGACCCGGCCTTCCGCGGCTGGGGGCGTACCTGCTCTGATTTCACCTCCGGCATTTGGCGCTTTGAAACCATCAAGCCGGGCCCGGTGGTCGGTCGCGATGGCCGGCTGATGGCGCCGCACGTCAACCTGTGGGTGGTGGCGCGGGGGATCAATATTGGCCTGAATACGCGGATGTACTTTGCCGATGAACACGAGGCCAACGCCAGCGACCCGGTGCTGAATCTCATCGAGTGGGAGGTGAGACGCAAAACCTTAATCGCCGAGCGCGAGGTTCGCGGTACGGAAGTGGTCTATCGTTTTGACATTCATCTGCAGGGCGAGAACGAAACCGTCTTTTTCGATATTTAGCCGTCGCGGTGACCACCACCTTCGCCCCGTTTCTGCGGGGCGAAGGCGTTTTCAACCACAGGGAAAGATCTTGTCATGTAACCAACTCAAATGTTAATAATATTTTGCTATCTGGTTATCAAATTTAAACAAGTCCGCTTGTCTCTTTCACCGCTGTGTTTTTAACATCATCTTACTATGGAAAAAAATGGTCTCTTCAGTCAGCGCATTCGCTTGCGCCATCTACACACCTTCGTGGCCGTCGCTCAACAGGGAACGCTGGGGCGCGCGGCTGAAACATTAAATCTGAGCCAGCCAGCACTCTCGAAAACGCTTAACGAGCTAGAACAGCTGACCGGTACCCGGCTGTTCGAGCGGGGTCGTCTTGGGGCGCAGCTAACCCTGGTCGGCGAACAGTTTCTGACGCATGCCGTTAAGGTGCTTGACGCCCTTAATTCGGCCGGCCAGGCGCTGAACCGCAAAGAGGGCCTGAATAACGACATCGTGCGCATCGGCGCGCTGCCCACCGCCGCGCTGGGGATCCTGCCGACGGTGATCGGCCAGTTTCACAAGCAGCAAAAAGATATCACGCTGCAGGTCGCCACTATGAACAACACCATGCTGCTCGCCGGCTTAAAATCCGGGGAGATCGACATCGGCATTGGACGTATGTCCGACCCGGAGCTGATGAGCGGGCTGCATTACGAACTGTTGTTCCTTGAATCCCTGAAGCTGGTGGTTCGCCCGGGACATCCCCTGCTTCAGGAGACGGTGACCCTTAGTCGGGTGATGGAGTGGCCGGTGGTGGTCTCACCTAAAGGCACCGTGCCGCGGCAAAACGCCGAAGCGCTGCTCCAGAGCCAGGGCTGTAAGATGCCCGCCGGCTGCATCGAGACCCTCTCCGCCTCCCTGTCGCGCCAGCTGACGGTGGATTTTGACTATGTCTGGTTTGTCCCTTCCGGGGCGGTAAAAGACGATCTTCGCCGTGGCGTGCTAACCGCCCTGCCGATCGCCACCCAGGGCGCCGGAGAGCCCATCGGCATTTTAACCCGCGTCGATGCGACACTGACCCCGGGTACGCAGACGCTGCTCAGCGCTATCCGTAAGTCCATGCCTGCCTGACCCCCCTTTCTCCCCGGCCCGCAGCGGCCGGGGAACCTGCAAACGCGCCGACGCCGCTCCCCATGACGTTAGACATATTCGGCAAAATAATCATTTAGTGCGAAATTATTTATTAACATTTGCGCAAACTTCTTTAACAGATCTATCATGTCTCGATTTCACCAAATGGTTCACTCGAAATCTAATCAAGCAACAAATACAGTTTTATGAAGGTTAAAACCACTTCATTCAAAAATGATTCAAAAGCAACATGTTTCATTTGGTTCACAGTGAGGTGGCTGGTGTGGTTAAGGAGATTACATGGCAACTGGCAACGCGCCGCGCGGATTCCCCCGGATCCTGCAGTGGCTTCTCGCCGGACTGATGCTCATCATCGGTCTGGCTGTGGGTATTCTTGGGGCAAAACTGGCCCTCGTCGGCGGTACACTGTACTTCGCGCTGATGGGCGTGGTCATGGTCATCGCGGCGGTGTTGATTTTCCGCAACCGCCGCGGCGGTATTCTGTTATACGCCGTGGCGTTTATCGCCTCGGTGATCTGGGCGATTAGTGACGCTGGCTGGAACTACTGGCCGCTCTTCTCGCGCCTGTTTGCGCTCGGCGTACTGGCCTTCCTGGCCGCCCTGGTCTGGCCTTTCCTCGCCAGCCCACCGGCGAAAAAAGGCCCGGCCTATGGCGTCGCCGCCGTTCTCGCCGTGGCGCTGGCGGTGAGCTTTGGCTGGATGTTCAAATCCGCACCGCTGGTCAGCGCGACTGAAGCGGTACCAGTCAAGCCCGTCGCGCCAGGCGAACAGCAGAAAAACTGGGCGCACTGGGGTAACACCACCCACGGCGACCGTTTCGCCGCCCTCGACCAAATCAACAAACAAAACGTCAACCAGCTGCAGGTTGCCTGGGTAGCGCATACTGGCGATATCCCACAGAGCAACGGCTCGGGCGCAGAAGATCAGAACACCCCGCTGCAGATTGGCGATACTCTCTATGTCTGTACCCCTTACAGTAAAGTGCTGGCGCTGGATGTGGACAGCGGAAAAGAGAAATGGCGCTATGACTCCAAATCCTCTTCACCCAACTGGCAGCGCTGCCGGGGCTTAGGCTATTATGAAGATAGCCAGGCGCAAACCGCGCCAGCGGCAGGCACGCAGCCGGCCGCCTGTTCCCGTCGTCTGTTCCTGCCGACCATCGACGCCCGCCTGATCGCCATTGATGCCGATACCGGCAAACTGTGCGAAAGCTTCGGCGATCGCGGTATTGTCGACCTCAGCGTCGGCATGGGTGAAGTGAAAGCGGGTTACTATCAGCAGACCTCCACCCCGCTGGTGGCGGGCAATGTGGTGGTGGTGGGCGGCCGCGTCGCGGATAACTACTCCACTGGCGAACCACCGGGCGTGGTCCGCGCGTTTGATGTCCACACCGGCAAACTGGCATGGGCGTGGGATCCGGGCAATCCAGCGCTGACCGGTGTTCCGCCGGAAGGCCAGACCTACACGCGCGGTACGCCAAACGTCTGGTCGGCGATGTCCTACGACGCGAAGCTGAATCTGATCTATCTGCCCACCGGCAACGCCACGCCAGATTTCTTTGGCGGCGAACGTACCGCGCTGGACGATAAATACAGCTCCTCTATCGTGGCCGTGGATGCCACCACCGGCCAGGTGCGCTGGCACTTCCAGACCACACACCACGATCTGTGGGACTTTGACCTGCCGTCTCAGCCGCTGCTGTACGATCTGCCTGACGGCAAGGGCGGCACCACCCCGGTGCTGGTGCAGACCAGCAAGCAGGGCATGATCTTTATGCTCAACCGCGAGACCGGCGAGCCGGTGGCCAAAGTGGAAGAGCGTCCGGTGCCGGCGGGCAACGTCAAAGGTGAACGCTACTCGCCGACGCAACCTTACTCGGTAGGGATGCCGATGATCGGCAACCAGACGTTGACCGAGTCCGATATGTGGGGAGCGACACCGATCGACCTGCTGCTGTGCCGTATTCAGTTCAAAGAGATGCGCCATCAGGGCGTCTTTACCCCGCCAGGTGAAGACCGTTCCCTGCAGTTCCCGGGCTCGCTCGGCGGCATGAACTGGGGCAGTGTTTCGCTGGATCCAAACAACAGCCTGATGTTTGTCAACGATATGCGTCTGGGCCTGGCCAACTATATGGTGCCGCGCGCGAAGGTGGCGAAAGACGCCAGCGGGATCGAGATGGGCATCGTGCCGATGGAAGGCACGCCGTTTGGCGCGATGCGCGAACGTTTCCTGTCGCCGCTGGGCATTCCGTGCCAGAAGCCGCCGTTCGGCACCATGTCCGCGGTGGATCTGAAAACCGGGAAACTGGTGTGGCAGGTGCCGGTTGGCACCGTAGAAGACACCGGGCCGCTGGGGATCCGTATGCACATGCCAATTCCAATCGGCATGCCGACCCTTGGCGCATCGCTGGCAACGCAGTCCGGACTGCTGTTCTTCGCCGGCACCCAGGATTTCTACCTGCGCGCCTTTGATACCGCCAACGGCAAAGAGATCTGGAAATCGCGTCTGCCGGTCGGCAGCCAGTCCGGCCCGATGACCTACGTCTCACCGAAAACCGGTAAGCAGTACATCATTATCAATGCCGGCGGCGCCCGTCAGTCACCGGATCGCGGCGATTACATCATCGCCTACGCGCTCCCAGACCATCACTGATCGACATACACAAAAGGGCCCATCCGGGCCCTTTTTTTATGGGTGACGATTCGCCTTCAGCGTCGGGGATTACTGGTCTCCAAAGTGGATCACGGTGCGAATCGATTTACCTTCATGCATCAGATCAAAGGCCTCGTTAATCTGCTCCAGCGGCAGGCGATGGGTAATAAACGGATCGAGGCGAATTTTACCCGCCATGGCGTCTTCCACCATGCCCGGCAGCTGACTGCGCCCTTTTACGCCGCCGAAGGCGGAACCGCGCCACACGCGGCCGGTCACCAGCTGGAACGGACGGGTCTTGATCTCCTGCCCGGCGCCGGCTACACCGATGATCACGCTCTCACCCCAGCCTTTATGGCAGCACTCCAGCGCCGCGCGCATCACATTTACATTGCCGATGCACTCGAAGCTGAAATCCACCCCGCCGTCGGTCAACTCAACGATCACATCCTGAATCGGCTTATCGTAGTCGTTCGGATTGATAAAATCGGTCGCGCCCATCTCTTTAGCGAGAGTGAACTTATCCGGGTTGGTATCAACCGCCAGAATGCGCCCGGCCTGCGCCTGCACCGCGCCCTGGATCACCGCCAGACCAATGCCGCCCAGACCAAAGACCGCGACGGTATCCCCGGCCTTGACCTTCGCCGTGTTATGCACCGCGCCGATACCGGTGGTTACGCCGCAGCCCAGCAGGCACACTTTATCCAAAGGCGCCTGCGGATTGACTTTCGCCAGCGAAATCTCGGCGCAAACCGTATATTCGCTGAAGGTGCTGGTGCCCATATAGTGATAGATCGGTTCGCCATTGTACGAGAAACGAGTGGTGCCGTCCGGCATCAGTCCTTTACCCTGGGTGGCACGCACCGCCTGACAGAGGTTGGTTTTACCCGACTTACAGAATTTGCACTCGCCACATTCGGCGGTATACAGCGGAATGACGTGATCGCCCGGCTTAAGGCTGGTGACGCCCTCGCCTACTTCCACGACAATCCCGCCGCCCTCATGGCCCAGCACCGCCGGGAAGACACCTTCCGGATCGTCACCGGAGAGGGTGAAGGCATCGGTATGACACACCCCGGTGTGGGTGATTTTCACCAGAACTTCGCCTTTTTTCGGCGGCGCGACGTCAATCTCAACGATTTTTAACGGCTGACCGGGGCCGAAGGCCACTGCTGCGCGTGATTTCATAACTGTCTCTTCCTCGTCGTGATGTTATTTTAAATAGGATCGTAGCAGATGACCGACCTCTGCCATTCTCGCGGCCCGCTGCTCAGGGGTGGTGTCGCCGCTGACCAGCTCGTCCTGCAGGTGGATCTCCACCATTTCGCCCATCAGGCCGTTCGCCGCCCCGCGAATCGAGGCGATCTGCTGCAGAATAGTCATACAGGGCTCGCCGGACTCCAGCGCGCGCTCAAGGGCTTCGACCTGGCCGCGGATGCGTCTTACGCGGCTGAGCGCCCGTTTTTTATCTTCAGGTGAATGTGGCACGATTACGCCTCCGTATCATATAGGGGGGTATACTATATTCTATTAACGGTGAAGGCAAAAAAAAAACCCGTCGCGGGACGGGGTCAGGAAGTGAAAGAGGATGATTTAGCGCTTACGAGGCATCATTCGCAGCAGAGTATTATCCTTCCACCAGTAATGATGGAGCAGCGCGGCGAGAGCATGCAGGCCAATCACAAAGTACCCGGCATTGGCCAACCATTCATGGATCGCCTTCAGGGTATCCACCCGCTCAAAATCGCTCTGCGGGGCATACGGCATGGTCAGACCAAAGGCATACCAGGGGTTACCGCGCCAGTACATCATCACCATGCCGATCAACGGCAAGGCAATGAACAGCAAATAGATCGCCAGGTGACCAAGATGGGCGAAACCGGTCATCATCGGCGATGGTTTCGGTACGATCGGCGGCGCCGGCGATTTCAGCCGCACCAGCAGACGCGCCACCATCAGCACGAAAATGGTGATCCCGCAGGAAACATGCACCATATTAATCAATGGCCGTTCACTGCGGGGAAAAAACCCGCGCAGCTCCATCGCCGCATAGGCTACTACTACCAGCAAAAAAACCAGCCAGTGAATCCCAATCTGCAGGCCGGAATATTTATCGCGCATGGCATATCCTTTATGGAAAGTATGATGCTGCCAACATAGCGGCGTTCCCTTAAATTTTCATTAACCTTTACGTAGAATTAACAATTGATTACCGCTTTCTGCCGAGCCGCTATGCCACGCTTAACGCACGCTCTTTCCTGGCCGAACGACAAACCGTCCACCGGTCATTACAAAATTACACAGTTTTGTTACTTACCGCGCTACTGCCGCCGCTATAGTACAGAATGTCTGGCAGACCACACGGCCCTGGGAGATAAGAATGAAGGAAATCGGCTTACCGTTATTGCTACTGACCGCGCTGGCCAGTCCGGCTTTTGCTGCAGACTGTCAGCCAAACGGCATTGGCGGCTCTTTTTGCATTAACGATGACGGTACGACTACCGACACGGTGCCTAACGAAGTCAACGGCATGGATACGTACTCGAATAATGGCGGCTATACCAGTTCCCTGCCCGATCGGTCAGGGGCGGATGAAGCACTGGAAGGTTCATCGCTGTCGACGCAGCAAGGCGTCGGCAGCGGACAGAGCGACAGTGCGCTGGCGGGTCGCGACTGGCATTCGCCCGCCAATCTGAATGATGGCGCCGCCGCCTCCAGTATGAGCCTGCTGGATAAACCCTGAGGCCAGCGGCTAAGCGAGACTCCAGCCTGCGGCGCCGATGGCGAGGGCGAAAAGCAGGCAGGCCAGCGCCGTCTTGCGTAACAGCATGGTATAGAATGAAATTGCGACGCCAATGAATACCACCAGCAGAATCGGCCACATGCTTAATAACAACAGCAGAAAACCCTCAATATTGTTATGGATTACGCTCTCCACATCCGCATCCTTGCCTCATCGTCGATAAAGTAAGCAGAATTTAATATGTAACATGAATACATTCAAATAAAATATAATTGTAAATGGTTATGCACCGCCTCCTGCGGTTGGCGGTGGGTCACTTTCACGCGTCCGGAGCTTTGGCATCAGAAGCAGTTCGCAAAAAAACACGTCAGGATTGTTCCATGACCCTTTAGCGGTACGCTCGTATTCTCGCTGGTATCCTGCAAATTCTTCACGCCATTATTCGGCGCGGGTATCGGACACAATGCGCCGGCGATGACAGTCGCCTGGTTGCAGTTTATCCCCCTGAGCGGAACGCACATCCAGATACTGAAGGGGCTGGCCGTGCGCGTTATCCAGCAGGACCGAATAGGTTTCCCCTTGCTCAAACATATAACGCTCTCCCCATTGCCGCAGCGCCACAACAATGGGAAACACGGAGCGCCCCTTTTCAGTCAGGACATATTCCTTGTATGCGCTGCCATCCGATGCCGGTAAAATCTCGAAAATACCGATATCAACCAGATGCTTCAGCCGCGAGGCAAGGATATTTTTGGCCAGCCCCAAATTTTTTTGAAACTCGCTGAATCTCCGCACATCGTCAAATGCTTCGCGGATAAGCATCAGGCACCAGCGTTCACCAATTGATTCCAACGTTCTCGCCACCGGACATTCACTGGTTCTAAGTGATTCCTGCTTTGCCATCTGCGCGCTCCTTATCAATTTATCTACTGATCTAGCTTAATCCTCCCCTTTACCAGTTGCAAAAAAAAACCAGCAAGGCTAATTCTATAGGTACACTAGTTTTAAAAAGCAACCAGACAGAGGGTCTCTTATGAAATGTAAGGCAAGTAGATGTACCGGCCAAAGGATCCAAACTGCGTCAGTCCCTGACACGATGCTGACCACAGGGATAACGGCGTTGTTTTCACTAACCTGCGCGCTGGCAGTAGCCAATGTTTATTCAGCACAGCCTTTACTCGACTCGATGGCGGTCAGCCTGAAGGTGTCGCCAGGCATGATTGGCAGCGTCATCACCGCTACGCAGGCGGGCTATGCCATTGGCCTGCTGTTCCTGGTTCCGCTCGGAGACTGGTTGAACCGTAAATACGTGGTGATGAGTCAACTGTTGCTTTCAGTAGCGGCGTTAGTCGCGGCAGGGTTATCCCCCAATATAGTAACTCTGCTTGGCGCCATGCTGATCGTCGGCCTGATGGCCGTTGTGGTGCAGGTGCTGGTGGCCTGGGTGGCAATACTGGCGACGCCGCAGAAACGAGGCCAGGCGGTGGGTACCCTGACCAGCGGCATTGTTTCAGGCATCCTGTTATCTCGGTTTATCTCAGGCGCGATAGCCGATATCGCCGGCTGGCGAGCCGTGTATCTCACGGCTGCCTGTCTGATGTTGATGATTGCCGGGATCGTCTGGAAAATCATGCCTTCGCCCCCGCAGCAGCCGCAGCCGCAAAAGCCGACTTACCTTTCCTTATTGAAGTCCGTGTTTCAGCTGTACCTCACCGAGCCGCAACTGAGAAAGCGCGGGATCCTGGCGCTATTTATCTTCGCCGCTTTCAGCATGCTATGGACGACCATGGTCATGCCGCTCACCGCCCTTTCCCTCTCGCACACCCAGACGGGGATGTTTGGCTTAGCCGGCTTCGCTGGCATGCTGGCCGCCGCCAGAGCGGGCAAGTGGGCTGACCAGGGATGGGCTCAGCGCACTACCGGCCTGGCGCTGGCGCTGCTGACCATCTCATGGCTTCCTATCGGCTATGCCGAAACCTCTCTGCTTTGGCTGATAGCTGGCGTCATTGCGCTGGACTTTGCGGTACAGGCCGTTCATGTCTCCAGCCAGAGCCTGATCATTGCCGCCAGGCCTGCAGCGGCAAGCCGCCTGGTTGGGGCTTACATGTGTTTTTATTCGCTGGGCAGCGCGGCAGGGGCTATCGTTGCCACACAGCTTTATTCCCACTGGGGATGGCAGGCGGTCTGCCTTGCGGGCGCCGCGGTCAGCGCGTGTGCATTTCTGATCTGGTCAGGATCGCGTCAATCATGATATTCGTTCTGCGTTTTAAAGGGGCCAGTCAAAAAGACCGTAACACTGACCTGATTGCTGCCAGCTATTTGTATCGCATACATTTTTTCAATGCTTTTAAACAGTTATGTTCATGTTGTATAATGACGTGCACTTTAACTAAAAAAAGAGTGCGACCATGATTGATTCCTCATTGCCATTAACCGACATTCATCGTCATCTTGACGGTAACATCCGGGCCCAAACCATCCTCGATCTTGGCCGCGAATTTAATATCGCTCTTCCCGCAACCACCCTCGACACGCTGCGTCCGCACGTCCAGGTCACCAGCCTTGAGCCCGATCTGGTTAGTTTCCTCGCCAAGCTCGACTGGGGGGTAAAGGTCCTGGCCTCGCTGGAAGCCTGTCGCCGCGTGGCGTATGAGAACGTCGAAGACGCGGCGCGAAATGGCCTGCACTACGTTGAGCTGCGCTTCTCTCCCCGCTATATGGCGATGACCCACCGGCTGCCGGTCGACGGCGTGGTAGAGGCGGTAATTGCCGGGGTTCAAGAGGGATGCCGCGATTTCCAGGTCGACGCCCGGCTGATCGGTATTCTGAGCCGCACCTTCGGCGAAGCCGCCTGTCAGGAAGAGCTGGCGGCGCTGCTCGCCCACCGCGAGGGCATCACTGCCCTCGACCTCGCCGGCGATGAGCTCGGCTTCCCGGGTACGCTGTTCCGCAACCATTTTAACCAGGCCCGCGACGCCGGGTGGCATATCACCGTCCACGCGGGCGAAGCGGCCGGCCCGGAAAGTATCTGGCAGGCCATTCGTGAGCTGGGCGCGGAGCGCATCGGCCATGGGGTTAAAGCGGTAGAGGATCCAGCCCTGATGGACTACCTGGCCGAGCACCGCATCGGGATTGAATCCTGCCTGACCTCGAACGTGCAAACCAGCACCGTGGCCTCCCTGGCCCAGCATCCGCTGAAGCAGTTCCTTGAGCACGGCGTGCTGGCGAGCCTCAACACTGACGATCCGGCGGTCCAGGGTGTGGACATCATTCACGAGTATACCGTGGCGGCGCCGGCGGCAGGGCTGAGCCGGGAGCAGATCCGTCAGGCGCAGATCAACGGCCTGACCCTGGCGTTCCTCGGCGAACAGGAAAAAGCCGCCCTCATTCAGCGGGTTGCCAAAGGCTGATAACCGGCCCGGCAGCCGTGCTGCCGGGCTCCTCCTCAGACCAGGCTGAGCGTGGCGCGATGTCTGGCCGACTCGATACCCAACTCAATCAGGGTCATTATCTGAATCGCCTCGCTGGCCGAGACCGGGTTTTCCCCTACGCCGTTAAGCGCGTCGCGGATAGCGGCATAGTAAGCGGGATAATTACCCGGTAGCGTCAGCCATTTCTCCTGACTACGTTCATCCCCTTCCGCACGGGTCAGGGTACCGTCGCGCATATCATATCCCCAGTCCTCCTGCGGCAGCCGTTCACCGTTTTTTAGCCGCTCCTCCTGCGGGTCAAGGCCGTACTTAATATAGCTGGCCCGCGAGCCGTGGACGATAAAGCGCGCGCTCTCCGCGGCGGCGAGTAACGTACCATGCAGTACTACCCGCCGCTGCGGATAGGCCAGCACGGCGTGAAAATAGTCGGTGGATTGCGCGCCGGGCCGAAGCTGCGCGAGGTCCACCGTGATGCTTACCGGCAGGCCAAACAGCACCACGACCTGGTCGAGCAGATGCGGCGCGAGGTCATACCATATGCCGCTGCCAGGACCTGCCTGCTCACGCCAGCGCTGGCGCACCTGTGGTCGGAAGCGATCGAAATGCGACTCGAAGTAACACACCTCCCCCAGCTGACCTTCGTTGATCAACGCGCTGACCGTTAAGAAATCGCTGTCCCAGCGCCGGTTATGAAACACCGAAAGTATCCGACCGCAGTGCTTCGCCAGGCTTTCCAGCTCGCGAGCTTGTGACAGTGTCACGGTAAAGGGTTTATCCACCACAACATGCTTTCCCGCCTCCAGCGCCGCTTTCGCCAGCGGAAAGTGGGTGTCGTTCGGGGTGGCGATGACCACCAGATCGATATCCGGGTCGTCCAGCAGATCCCCCGGCGCACTCATTACCTTCACGCCAGGCCAATCGGCATGGACCTTATCGGCGTCGCTGCTGGCGACCGCCTTCAGCGCCATACCCGGCGTGCCGCCGATCAACGGCGCATGAAACGTTTTGCTGGCGTAACCGAACCCCACCAGCCCCACCCGGATCGCATCGCTCATCTTACCGCCTCGCTTATGCAACTGATATCAACACCAGGTTAATGAGAATAATTTTACAAACCGTGAGCAAAACTTATCATTCCTTACTTTGCGACTTACATGCAAGTGTGAGAAATCAGACAGATACCCCTTGTGATCTGCTGACCATCGAGTAACATTTCACGCTGTGTTCAAAGGATATTGAAGTGTTATGACAACTGTTTTTACCCGTATTGTAGAACTTATTGGCTGGGTTGTTTTTGGTATTTCGGCACTGCTTTTGGTTATCGCACACCATATAGATAACTATCAGTCCCCACCGCCAGCGGATGTGGTGCACACGAAGTAGCTCCGCGTTAAAACAGTGACCCGCCTCGCAACTGTGCAACCGGTTTCAGAAACCGGTTGCACGTATGCTCGCGCTTTTATTACACTCCCTTTATCATCAGACAGGGAGCTTTTTCATGGCCGCTTTTCCGCACAATTTCTTATGGGGTGCCGCTACCGCAGCGTATCAGGTTGAGGGAGGACACGACGCCGACGGTAAAGGACCGTCAATCTGGGATATCTACTCTCATCTGCCGGGTACCACCTTTGAAGGCACCACCGGCGATATTGCCGTCGACCACTATCACCGTTTTCGCGAAGACGTGGCGTTAATGGCCGAAATGGGCCTGCAAAGCTATCGATTCTCCATCTCCTGGCCCCGCCTGCTGCCCGCCGGGCGCGGTAAGGTGAATGAAGCGGGAGTCCAGTTTTACAGCGATCTGATCGACGAACTGCTGGCGCACAACATTGAGCCGATGATCACCCTCTATCACTGGGATCTGCCGCAGGCCCTGCAGGATGAGGGCGGCTGGGAAGCGCGCACTACCGCCGAGGCCTTCGCCGAGTACGCCCGCCTGTGCTATGCGCGCTTTGGTTCACGGGTGAAGCTGTGGGCTACCTTCAACGAAACCATTGTCTTCATTGGGCACGGCTACATTAACGGCCTCCATCCCCCGGCGGTCCGCGATCCGGCGCGCGCCATTCAGGCCTGCCACCACGTATTTATCGCCCATGCGCTGGCGGTGAAGGCCTTTCGCGAGATGGCTGTGGCCGGCGAGATTGGCTTCGTCAACGTACTGCAACCGCATACCCCGCTCACCGACAGCGAGGCGGACATTAAGGCCACCGAACTGGCTGACGCCATCCATACTCACTGGCTGTACGATCCGGTGCTGAAAGGCACCTATCCTGCCGACCTGCTGGCGCAGACCCAGGCGCTGTGGGGGGTACCTCGCTTTGCTCCAGGCGACGACGCGCTGCTCCGTGACAACCGCTGCGACTTTATCGGTCTGAATTACTATCGCCGGGAAACGGTATCTGCCCAGCCGCCTGAGATCGCTACCGGCGGCGAGCCTGGCGTGGAGGGATTATTCTATTTCGTGCGTAATCCCCAGAGTACATATACCGAATGGGGCTGGGAAATCTGGCCGCAGGGGCTAACTGACGGCATTATGATGATTAAGGCGCGCTATGGCGATATTCCGATATATATCACCGAGAATGGCCTCGGCGCGAAGGACCCGATTATTGACGGGGAAGTGGTCGACGACCCGCGGATTGATTATCTCAGCAGCCATATTGGCGCCCTCGAAAAAGCGCTGGCGCTGGGGGCAGATGTGCGCGGCTATTACCCCTGGTCATTTATCGATCTGCTGAGCTGGCTCAACGGCTATCAAAAGCAATATGGTTTTGTCTATGTCGATCACCAGCAAAATCTGGCGCGGAAACGAAAGAAGAGTTTTTATTGGTACAAATCTGTTATTGCCAGTCACGGCGAACAGCGTTAATCTTCTCTTGCGGGCGCCATTCGGCGCCCGGTCTGATTTTAGAATATTCTTAAACTTCTCCCTGCTCTTCAAGGCTGGCTTTGCCCCTTGTCATGGGTTTATATAACCTGATTCATTCCACGCGGCCCCAGCAGAAGGCGCCGTTGGTTGAGAGTAGGTTTAGTGAATGCTGATAATATTCAACGCAATAATTCCGATTATAAAATGGATACGAAAATGACCGTGCTGGACTACTTATTAAAATTTCGCAAAATCAGTTCGCTGGAAAGCCTTGAAAAACTATTTGATCACCTTAACTACTCCCTGACTGACACCCAGGAGATCGTGAATATGTATCGCGCCGCCGATCATCGTCGCGCAGAGCTGGTCTCCGGTGGTAAATTGTTCGATGTGGGCCAGGTTCCTAAATCCGTTTGGCGATTCGTGCAGTAAGGCTGTCATCCTTCACGCCAGTTGCTTATACTTCCCGGCCTGATTTTATTCACTGGCGTTGAATAGGGGAGAAACATGACGTCTCAATCTGCAGAGCGCATCGGCGGATGGCTGCTGGCTCCGCTGGCCTGGTTGCTGGTGGCGCTGCTGAGCGCCTCGTTATCGCTGCTGTTTTTTGCCAATGCGCTGATGTCGCCGCAGACCTATACCCTACTGCGCGCCATGAGCGCGGGCCATATGGCGCTGTGGGTCGCCTCGCTGCTGTTTGCCCTCGCCATGTGGTATTACACGCTCTGGCTGACTATCGCCTTTTTCAAGCGGCGCTCGGTGGTGCCGAAACACTATATTATCTGGCTGCTCATCACCCTGCTGCTGGCGATAAAGGCTTTTGCCTTCTCGCCGGTCTCGGATGTGCTTGCCCTGCGTCAGCTGCTGTTTCCGCTGCTGGCCGCTGCGCTGCTGGCGCCCTATTTTCGCCGTTCGCAGCGGGTAAAACGGACTTTTGTTAATCCGTAATACCCCCACACTTAACCTGTTGTCGCTGGTATCGTTTTATTCGATAATAAGCGGCTTTTTTTCGTTTCAGGTCGCATGATGGCTGATTATTTACTGCTCTTTATTGGTACAGTCCTGGTCAATAACTTCGTTCTGGTGAAGTTTCTTGGTCTGTGCCCGTTTATGGGGGTTTCCAAAAAGCTGGAAACCGCAATGGGGATGGGGCTCGCTACCACCTTCGTGATGACCCTGGCCTCTATTTGCGCCTGGCTGATTGATACCTGGATCCTTATCCCGCTAAATTTGGTTTATTTGCGTACCCTGGCCTTTATTCTGGTTATCGCCGTGGTGGTTCAGTTTACTGAGATGGTGGTGCGTAAAACCAGCCCGGCGCTCTATCGCCTGCTGGGGATCTTTCTACCGCTGATCACCACCAACTGTGCCGTACTCGGGGTAGCGCTGCTGAATATTAATCTGGGCCACAATTTCCTGCAGTCGGCGCTGTACGGCTTTGCCGCCGCCGTCGGCTTCTCGCTGGTAATGGTGCTGTTCGCGGCGATCCGCGAACGGCTGGTGGTAGCCGATGTCCCCGCGCCGTTTCGCGGTAATGCCATCGCGCTGATTACCGCCGGTTTAATGTCTCTGGCCTTCATGGGCTTTAGTGGTTTGGTGAAGTTGTAATGAGCGCAGTCTGGATAGCCGTGATCGCCATCAGCCTGTTAGGGCTGATTTTCGGCTTAATACTGGGATACGCCTCGCGTCGTTTCGCGGTGCAGGACGACCCGGTGGTGGAAAAAATTGATGAGCTATTGCCGCAGAGCCAGTGTGGGCAGTGCGGGTACCCTGGGTGTCGCCCCTATGCGGAAGCAGTCGGCGTACAGGGTGAGAAAATAAACCGCTGCGCGCCGGGTGGCGAAGCGGTGATGTTAAAAATCGCCGCCTTGCTGAACGTCGACCCGCAGCCTGTCGACGGCGACGCACAGGAAGCGGAGCCGGCCCGCATGCTCGCGGTAATTGACGAGCCGAACTGCATTGGCTGTACCAAGTGTATCCAGGCCTGTCCGGTGGATGCCATCGTTGGGGCGACCCGCGCCATGCATACCGTGATGAGCGACCTGTGCACCGGCTGCAATTTGTGCGTCGCCCCCTGCCCGACCCAGTGCATTTCACTCGTTCCGGTGGCCACCACCCCGGAGACCTGGAAATGGGATCTGCATACGATCCCGGTGCGAAATATTCCTGTGGAACAACATGTTTAAGCTATTTTCCGCTTTCCGAAAAGACAAGGTCTGGGATTTCAACGGCGGTATTCACCCGCCTGAAATGAAAACCCAGTCTAACGGCACCCCGCTGCGTCAGGTTTCCCTGCCGCAGCGCTTTGTTATCCCGTTGAAGCAGCACATTGGCGCCGAGGGCGAACTGTGCGTTAAAGTGGGCGACCGGGTGCTGCGCGGCCAGCCGCTGACCCGCGGCTGGGGAAGAATGCTGCCCGTTCACGCCCCGACTTCCGGCACCATTGCCGCCATCGCTCCGCACACTACCGCGCACCCGTCGGCGCTGGCGGAGATGAGCGTGATCATTGACGCCGACGGCGAAGACCGCTGGATCGAGCGCGATGGCTGGAGCGACTATCAGACCCGCACGCGTGAAGCGCTGATCGAGCGTATCCACCAGTTTGGCGTTGCTGGCCTCGGCGGCGCAGGCTTCCCCACCGGCAGTAAACTGCGCGGTGGCGGAGATAAAATTAAAACGCTGATCATTAACGCCGCCGAGTGCGAGCCCTATATCACGGCGGATGACCGCCTGATGCAGGACTGCGCGGCGCAGATTGTCGAGGGTATCCGCATCCTCGCTCATATACTGCAGCCTGAAGAAGTGCTGATCGGCATTGAAGACAATAAGCCGCAGGCCATCTCAATGCTGCGGGCGGTGCTCTGCGACGCCCATGGCATTTCGCTGCGCGTGATCCCCACCAAATATCCCTCCGGTGGCGCCAAGCAGCTCACCCAAATTCTCACCGGCAAACAGGTACCGCACGGCGGTCGTTCATCGGACATTGGCGTGCTGATGCAGAACGTCGGTACGGCTTATGCGGTGAAACGCGCGGTGGTTGACGGTGAGCCGTTAACCGAGCGCGTGGTCACCCTCACCGGCGAAGCGGTAACCAGACCGGGCAATGTCTGGGCGCGTCTTGGCACGCCGGTGCGCCATCTATTGAACGATGCCGGCTTCTGCCCCAGCGCCGAGCCAATGGTGATCATGGGCGGCCCGCTGATGGGCTTTACCCTGCCGTGGCTCGACGTCCCGGTGGTGAAGATCACCAACTGTTTGCTGGCGCCTTCCGCCAGCGAGATGGGCGAACCGCAGGAAGAGAAAGGCTGCATTCGCTGCAGCGCCTGCGCTGACGCCTGCCCGGCCGATCTGCTGCCGCAGCAGCTGTACTGGTTCAGCAAAGGTCAGCAGCACGATAAAGCCACTGCCCATAATCTGGCGGACTGCATCGAGTGCGGCGCCTGCGCGTGGGTATGTCCAAGTAATATTCCGCTGGTGCAGTACTTCCGTCAGGAAAAGGCCGAGATCGCGGCGATTCGTCAGGAAGAGCAGCGCGCTGCGGAAGCCAAAGCCCGATTCGAGGCCCGACAGGCGCGCCTGGAGCGTGAGAAAGCCGCGCGCGCCGAGAGGCATAAAAAAGCCGCCGTTCAGCCTGCCGCCAAAGATCAGGAGGCGATTAGCGCCGCCCTGGCCCGGGTACGGGATAAACAGCGCGATGCCGCGCAGCCGATCGTGATCCAGGCCGGCGCCAAACCTGACAACAGCGAGGCGATTGCCGCCCGCGAAGCGCGTAAGGCTGAGGCCCGGGCGCGCAAAGCGCAGCAGCAGGCCGCGCCGGTGGTAGCCCCGGCCGCCGAACCGGTCGATCCACGCAAGGCGGCGGTGGAAGCCGCTATCGCCCGCGCTAAAGCGCGTAAAGCAGAACAGCAGGCCGCGCCGGTGGACGCCCCGGCCGCCGAACCGGTCAACCCGCGCAAGGCGGCGGTGGAAGCCGCCATCGCCCGCGCCAAAGCGCGTAAAGCCGAACAGCAGGCCGCGCCGGTGGACGCCCCGGCCGCCGAACCGGTCGACCCGCGCAAGGCAGCGGTGGAAGCCGCCATCGCCCGCGCCAAAGCGCGTAAAGCCGAACAGCAGGCCGCGCCGGTGGACGCCCCGGCCGCCGAACCGGTCGACCCGCGCAAGGCGGCGGTGGAAGTCGCCATCGCCCGCGCCAAAGCGCGTAAAGCCGAACAGCAGGCCGCGCCGGTGGACGCCCCGACCGCCGAACCGGTCGACCCGCGCAAGGCGGCGGTGGAAGCCGCCATCGCCCGCGCTAAAGCGCGTAAAGCCGAACAGCAGGCCACACAACAGGATCTCGCGTCAGCCGCAGCCAATGACGACCCGCGCAAAGCGGCCGTCGCCGCGGCTATCGCCCGCGTTCAGGCGCGTAAAGCAACACAGCAGGCAGTTAACGAGGAATAAATGGTTTTCAGAATCGCAAGCTCCCCCTATACCCATAACCAGCGGCAGACCTCGCGTATTATGCTGCTGGTGCTGCTCGCCGCTGTGCCTGGCATTGTGGTCCAGACCTGGTTTTTCGGCTGGGGCACCGTACTGCAGATTGTCCTCGCCGCCCTGACGGCCTGGGCGACCGAAGCCGCTATTCTCAAACTGCGTAAACAGCCTGTTGCTGCCACGCTGAAAGATAATTCCGCCCTGCTCACCGGCCTGCTGCTGGCGGTGAGTATTCCGCCACTGGCCCCGTGGTGGATGGTGGTGCTCGGCACTGCCTTTGCCGTAGTCATTGCCAAGCAGTTGTACGGAGGCCTGGGCCATAACCCCTTCAACCCGGCAATGATCGGCTATGTCGTGCTGCTGATTTCGTTCCCGGTGCAGATGACCTCCTGGCTGCCTTCCTATGAGATAGCCGCCCATATCCCGGCATTCAGCGACGCGCTGCAGATGATCTTCACCGGTCATACCGCCGCCGGAGGCGACATGGCCAGTCTGCGGCTGGGTATCGACGGCGTCAGCCAGGCCACCCCGCTGGATACCTTTAAAACCTCCCTGCATGCCGGACATAGCGTTCAGCAGGTGCTGCAATTGCCGGTCTACGGCGGCGTGCTGGCAGGTCTGGGCTGGCAGTGGGTGAATATCGCCTGGCTGGCAGGCGGCCTTTTCCTGCTGTGGCAGAAGGCGATCCGCTGGCATATCCCGGTCAGCTTCCTTGTTAGCCTCGGCCTGTGCGCCACCCTCGGCTGGATTTTTTCGCCGCAGAGCCTGGCCTCACCGCAGATGCATTTGCTCTCCGGGGCGACCATGCTTGGCGCCTTCTTTATCCTGACCGATCCGGTGACGGCCTCAACAACCAACCGCGGCCGTCTGATCTTTGGCGCCCTCGCTGGCCTGCTGGTCTGGCTCATCCGCAGCTTCGGTGGTTATCCGGACGGCGTGGCGTTTGCCGTTCTGCTGGCGAATATTACCGTGCCGCTGATCGATTACTACACGCGCCCGCGCGTATATGGCCACCGTTGAGAGAGCAATGATGTTAAAAACGATGCGTAAACACGGCGTCACGCTGGCGCTGTTTGCCGCCGGTTCCACCGGGCTGACGGCGGCGATCAATGAGCTGACCAAAAGCACCATCGACCAGCAGGCGGCCCTGCAGCAAAAGGCGTTATTCGACCAGGTTTTACCTGCCGACCGCTATAATAACGATCTGCTTAAGAGCTGTTATCTGGTCAGCGCCCCGGCGCTGGGCAAAGGCCAGCATAAAGTGTGGATCGCCAAAAATAACGATCGACCGATCGGCGCGGTGATGGAAGCCACCGCGCCGGACGGCTACTCCGGAGCAATACAGCTGCTGGTTGCCGCCGATTTTAGCGGCACGGTCCTCGGCACCCGCGTAACTGAGCATCATGAAACGCCGGGCCTGGGTGATAAAATCGAACTTCGCCTGTCGGACTGGATTACCCATTTTGCCGGGAAAGTCATCCACGGCCAGGGCGATAGCCACTGGGCGGTCAAAAAGGATGGCGGCGATTTTGACCAGTTCACCGGCGCCACCATCACCCCCCGGGCGGTGGTCAATGCCGTTAAGCGCGCAGGCTTATATGCACAAACGCTGCCTGCGCAACTTCCTGAATTCACCGCCTGTGGAGAATAACCATGAGCGAAGTTAAAGACGTCATCGTCCAGGGCCTGTGGAAAAATAACTCCGCCCTGGTTCAGCTGTTAGGTATGTGTCCTCTGCTGGCGGTCACCTCGACCGCCACCAACGCCCTCGGGCTGGGTTTGGCCACCACCCTGGTGTTAACCCTGACCAACCTGACCATCTCCAGCCTGCGCCGCTGGACGCCGGCGGAGATCCGGATCCCCATCTACGTAATGATTATCGCCTCGGTGGTGAGCGTCGTGCAGATGCTGATCAACGCCTATGCCTTCGGCCTCTATCAGTCGCTGGGGATTTTCATCCCGCTTATCGTGACCAACTGCATCGTGGTCGGCCGCGCCGAAGCCTTTGCCGCCAAAAAAGGGCCAGCGCTGTCGGCACTGGACGGTTTCTCGATCGGCATGGGCGCTACCTGCGCGATGTTTGTGCTGGGCTCCCTGCGCGAGATCCTTGGCAACGGCACCCTGTTTGACGGCGCCGACAGTCTGCTTGGCAGCTGGGCGAAGGTTCTGCGCATCGAGGTTTTCCACACCGACACCCCTTTCCTGCTGGCTATGCTGCCGCCAGGCGCCTTTATTGGCCTCGGCATGATGCTGGCGATTAAATACCTTATCGATGAACGTAGCAAACAGCGGAAGGCGCAAGCGGCCCGGGCCGTCTCTGTCGCCCCGTCCGACGTGACAGGGAAAGCATAATATGAACAAAGCCAAACGCCTGGCGATCCTCACCAGGCTGCGGGAAAACGATCCCCACCCCACTACCGAACTGCATTTCAGTTCGCCGTTCGAGTTGCTGATTGCCGTTCTGCTTTCTGCACAGGCCACCGATGTCAGCGTCAACAAAGCGACAGCCAAACTCTATCCGGTGGCCAATACGCCCGCAGCGATGCTGGCCCTGGGGGTGGATGGGGTAAAATCGTATATCAAGACTATCGGCCTGTTTAACAGCAAAGCGGAAAACGTCATCAAAACCTGCCGCATCCTGTTGGAGCAGCACAATGGTGAGGTGCCGGAAGACAGAGCAGCGCTGGAGGCGCTACCCGGCGTGGGCCGTAAAACCGCCAACGTGGTGCTGAATACCGCCTTTGGCTGGCCGACCATCGCCGTGGACACGCACATCTTCCGCGTCTGCAATCGGACGCAGTTCGCCCCGGGCAAGAATGTTGAACAGGTGGAAGAGAAGCTTCTGAAGGTGGTCCCCGCCGAGTTTAAGGTCGACTGCCATCACTGGCTGATCCTGCATGGGCGTTATACCTGTATTGCCCGCAAGCCGCGCTGCGGCTCCTGCCTGATTGAAGATCTTTGCGAATACAAAGATAAAGTCTACGCCTGACTGTCTCGTCTCTATTGCGGTCATAGCTTAACTCTGGGTTATGGCCCGCATTCATCTATTTCACCGGCCATTAACACCACATAATCATCATGATTATGGATGATTATCCGGTTATATAACAAACAACTAGTTCATTCATTTTTTATCAGCGCAAAATTTCTATGCATTTGTGATCCAGATCATGCTCGCAACTTTATGTTGATTGAATGTTACTGGAATGGAAATAAATGTCAGGCAATACAACGGATGAGTAAAGATTGTCAGGATAATGACCCATTATTTTTTAAGATAATGGACCATATCACTATGCTTACGCCAGATCAGTAGAATATATCGCCTTTTCCCGGAAAACCGGCGAACCCAAAAGATAAAAATACCAACGATATCGAAACGGTAAAATTTAACGCTGTATAACATTCATATGTCCGGAGCATTATACCACCCTGATTATGTGTAACAGATTATTACAAAAGCCTTGCCTGATGCGCCAGGATAGTGAACATTACTTGCCGTTTTCCCTCCAAGAATAACTATAAAGGCGGCGGTCCAACGAGATTGCGCCCCGAACACCCCCCAGTAAATATGGGATGTAAAAAAAGAGGTATATGTGTCTACTGCAAACAATAAACCAGCAGAAAGCGTGAGTCTGAACGCTTTCAAACAACCACGCGCGTTCTATCTCATTTTCTCGATCGAGTTGTGGGAGCGTTTTGGTTACTACGGCCTGCAAGGGATCATGGCCGTTTACCTGGTAAAACAGCTGGGTATGTCGGAAGCGGATTCCATTACTCTGTTCTCCTCCTTTAGCGCGCTGGTTTATGGCCTCGTCGCCATTGGCGGCTGGCTGGGTGATAAAGTGCTGGGTACCAAGCGTGTCATCATGCTGGGCGCTATCGTGCTGGCGATTGGCTATGCGCTGGTGGCCTGGTCCGGCCATGACGCCGCTATCGTCTATATGGGTATGGCGACCATCGCCGTCGGTAACGGCCTGTTTAAAGCCAACCCGTCCTCCCTGCTTTCTACCTGCTATGACAAAAACGACCCACGTCTGGACGGTGCATTTACCATGTACTACATGTCCATCAACATCGGTTCGTTCTTCTCTATGCTGGCAACCCCGTGGCTGGCCGCACGTTTTGGCTGGAGCGTAGCGTTTGCCCTCAGCGTGGTGGGGATGGTGATCACCATTATTAACTTCGCCTTCTGTCAGAAATGGGTTAAACAGTACGGCTCTAAACCGGACTTTGCCCCGGTACACATGGGTAAACTGCTGGCGACCATCGCTGGCGTGGTGGTGCTGGTCGCTATCGCCACCTGGCTGCTGCATAACCAGGGTATCGCACGTATGGTGCTGGGCGTCGTCGCACTGGGTATCGTCGTGATTTTCGCCAAAGAAACCATAGGCCTGAAAGGCGCTCCGCGTCGTAAAATGATCGTCGCTTTCCTGCTGATGGTAGAAGCGATTGTCTTCTTCGTGTTGTACAGCCAGATGCCGACCTCGCTGAACTTCTTCGCCATCCGTAACGTGGAGCACTCGATCCTCGGTCTCGCCTTTGAACCGGAACAGTATCAGGCGCTGAACCCGTTCTGGATCATGATTGGTAGCCCGATTCTGGCCGCCATCTACAACAAGATGGGCGACCGCCTGCCGATGCCGCACAAATTTGCTATCGGTATGGTACTGTGCTCTGGCGCATTCCTCGTCCTGCCTTTAGGGGCGAAGTTCGCCAGCGACGCCGGTATCGTCTCGGTCAACTGGCTGATTCTGAGCTACGCGCTACAGTCTATCGGTGAACTGATGATTTCCGGCCTCGGCCTGGCGATGGTCGCTCAGCTGGTTCCTCAGCGTCTGATGGGCTTCATCATGGGCAGCTGGTTCCTCACCACGGCAGGCGCGGCGATCATCGCCGGGAAAATCGCTAACCTGATGGCAGTCCCGGAGAATGTCACCGATCCGCTGGTGTCGCTGGAAGTGTACGGTCACGTATTCCTGCAGATTGGTATCGTCACCGCGGTTATCGCCGCCCTGATGCTGCTGACCGCGCCGAAACTGAATCGTATGACTCAGGACGACAGCGCGGACATTAAAGCACGCGAAACCGCGGCTGCCTGACGCCGCAGGGAAAACTAATTATTTTTAAGCCGCTAACGTTAGTTTAGCGGCTTTTTTTTTACCCCTGGCAGGACTAACATACAGAAAACTGCAGCCACGAGGAGTCACGCATGAAACTGTTCTACAAACCCGGCGCCTGTTCCCTTGCCTCGCATATTGCCCTGCGCGAAAGCGGTCTGGATTTTACCCTGCAGAGCGTGGATCTGGCCCAGAAACGGCTGGAAAACGGGGAAGACTATCTGCTGATCAACCCGAAAGGTCAGGTGCCGGCGCTGCTGCTGGATGATGATATCCTGCTCACTGAGGGCGTAGCCATCATGCAGTACATCGCAGACCAGGTGCCGGATCGTCATCTGCTGGCGCCGGTGGGCTCGATTGCGCGCTATCAGACTCTCGAATGGCTGAACTATGTGGCCACCGAGCTGCATAAAAGCTTTACCCCGCTGTTCCGCCCGGATACCCCGGAGGACTATAAGCCTGTCGCGCGGGGGCTGCTTGAGAAAAAGCTGCAATACGTTGATGCAGCGCTGGCAGACAAACAGTGGCTGACCGGCCATCGCTTCACCATTGCCGATGGTTATCTGTTTACGGTGCTGCGCTGGGCCTATGCTATAAAACTGGATATGGCTGCCTATGGTCATATCGGCAACTGGATGACGCAGGTGGCAGCGCGTCCGGCGGTGGCGGCCGCACTGGCGGCTGAAGGCTTAAAATAAGGCCTGAACCTGCCCGACGGACCGTCGGGCAGGCCTTGGGAGTTACAGCCGGGTGGCGCTGAAGCAGTGCTCCGGTACGGCGATGCGATCCTGCGCCGCTACTACCTGCAGTTCGTATTCCTGCATATTTTTGGTGGCGAGCATAATCTCGTACACCGCGGCGGTGACGTGTTCCAGCGCATCGCGCAGACTTGCCCCCTGCAGCAATTTTACCAACAGCAGACCGCTGGTCACATCGCCGACGCCCACCGGCTGACGCAGGCCGAAATCCACCAGCGGCCGACTAATATGCCAGGCTTCTTCGGCCGTCACCAGCAGCATCTCAAAACGATCCATACTCAGACCCGCACGGGCAAGATGCTTAACTAATACCACTTCCGGCCCCTGGGCAATCAGCTCCCGCGCGGCGGCCACTGCCTCGCTGACGCTGGCGACCGGATGACCGCACAGGATCTCCAGCTCAACCAGATTCGGGGCAATAATATCGCTGGCCGGCAGCGCATAGCGCACGTGGAACTCCGCCACGCCCGGCGCGACGATGCAGCCCTTCTCCGGGTGACCCATCACCGGATCGCAAAAATATTTCGCCGCCGGATTGGCCGCCTTAACCTGACGCACGATACCGAGGATATGCTCTCCCTGCTCAGCGGAGCCAAGATAGCCGCTCAGTACCGCATCGCAGGTCTGCAGCTTGTCGATATCGGCAATGCCCTGAACGATCTCCGTCAAATGCGAAGGCGGCATGACGCAGCCGGTCCATTTGCCGTACTGCGTATGGTTAGAGAACTGTACGGTATTCAGGGGCCAGACATTGGCGCCCAGACGGCGCATCGGAAATTCGGCGGCACTGTTGCCGGCATGGCCAAACACAACGTGAGACTGAATGGCGAGGATGTTCTTCATTTTCTTACCACAACCCTAAAAAGAAAAAGGGCGTGGTTTCCCACGCCCTGGCAGTATTTTTTTATTTCCAGCAGACCAGGCAGTAATTTTTCTTACCGCGACGCAGCAAGGTGTAGCGGCCAAACAGGCGATCGCTGTCGGCGAAAACATATTCCGGGTCGGCCTGTTTTTCGCCGTTGATGGTCACCGCGTTAGAGGCAACGGTTTTACGCGCCTGACCGCGGGACGGCTGCAGCTCGGAATCAACCAGCGCCTGCAGCAGATCGGCGCCTTTTTCCATTTCGATCATCGGCACGCCATCCTGGGCCAGCTGTTCGAAGTCTGCTTCGCTCAGGTCGCTCAGGTTACCGTTGAACAGGCTTTCGGTAATGCGCTTCGCCGCTTCCAGGCCTTCTTCGCCGTGAACAAGGCGCGTCACCTGCTCTGCCAGCACGTACTGGGCGCGCGGCGCTTTACCGCTGTTTTTGTCTTCTTCTTCCAGGGCATTGATCTCCGCAATGTCCATAAAGGTGAAGAATTTGAGGAAGCGATAGACATCAGCATCCGCGGTGTTGATCCAGAACTGGTAGAATTTGTACGGACTGGTTTTCTTCGGATCCAGCCACACGGCGCCGCCTTCGGTTTTACCGAATTTGGTGCCGTCCGCTTTGGTGATCAGCGGTACGGTCAGGCCAAACACCTGGTTCTGATGCAGACGACGGGTCAGATCGATGCCGGAGGTGATGTTGCCCCACTGGTCAGAACCGCCAATCTGCAGCGCCACGCCGTGCAGCTTGTTCAGGCAGGCAAAGTCGTAACCCTGCAGCAGATTGTAAGAGAACTCGGTAAAGGAGATACCCTGATCGTCACGATTCAGACGCTGCTTCACCGCTTCTTTGTTGATCATCTGGTTAACAGAGAAGTGTTTACCGATATCGCGCAGGAAGGTCAGCACGTTCATGCTGCCAAACCAGTCATAGTTATTCGCCGCGATCGCCGAGTTGTCGCCGCAGTCAAAATCAAGGAACGGAGCTACCTGTTTGCGGATTTTATCCACCCACTCCTGCACGGTATCCTCGGTGTTTAGTTTACGCTCAGCGGCTTTGAAGCTTGGGTCGCCAATCAGACCGGTTGCGCCGCCCACCAGCGCCACAGGTTTATGACCTGCCTGCTGGAAGCGTTTCAGGCATAACAATGGAACAAGATGCCCCAAATGCAAGCTGTCAGCGGTAGGATCGAAGCCGCAATAGAGCGCGATCGGGCCTTGCGCCAGTCGCTCTGCTAACGCTTCCTCGTCCGTCACCTGGGCTACCAGCCCCCGCTCTTGCAATTGTTTAATCAAGTTACTGCTTGCCATCAAATTCTCCATGTATAAACGACTGCACCTCTGCCGGTACACGACTTTTCGCCAGATGCGAAAAGTACATAGAATAAAGCGCCGGCCCTTTCAGCGCCAGCGCTTCGATAACTAATTTCGGCGTTTACGGCGCCAGACGGTCTATTTTCCAGGCGCCGCTATCGCGCTGGTATAAAAAGCGATCGTGCAGACGGTGTTCTCCCCCCTGCCAGAACTCCATCTGCTCAATGCTGACGCGGAATCCGCCCCAGAAGCTCGGCAACGGCACTTCACCCTGCTGGAACTTCTGCTTCAGCTCGAGGAATTTGCTTTCGAGGATGCCGCGGGCTGAGATCCGGCTCGACTGCTTCGAGACCCAGGCGCCAATCTGGCTGTCGCGCGGACGGCTGTGGAAATATTTGACCACTTCCAGCGTCGACAGACGCTCCGCTTTGCCGATTACCATCACCTGGCGCTCCAGCATATGCCACGGGAAAAGCAGGCTGACCTGCGGGTTGTTTTCAATTTGATGCGCTTTACGGCTGCCAAGGTTGGTATAAAACACCAACCCTTTTTCGTCGTAGTGCTTCAGCAGCACAATGCGCTGGTAGGGCTGGCCGCGCTCATCGACGGTGGCGACCACCATGGCCGTCGGGTCGGCAAGTTTCGCATCGCAGGCCTGACGCAGCCAGCGTTCAAACAGCGGCAGGGGTTCAGCAGGAAGATCGTGGCGACGCAAACCGCCACGGGTGTATTCACGGCGCAAATGCGCAATTTGCTGGAGTTCGTCGTTATCAGACATGGCCATTGAGGATGTAGTCATAAGGTGGCGTTATTGTGCGCCCCCCGGACAGAAATCTCAACGTTTGGCCGTCTGCAGCTGACAGTTATCAAGGACGATGCGGTCGCGCTTATAGACGGTGGCGGTTTCGCCTTTTGACCAGAACACATAGACGCCGTCGGTGTAGCGCGCCCCGGAAGCCGACAGCCCCTCAGACAGGTTCAGTTGCTGATTATCATAGATAAAACTGACCTGCTGGCGTGCGTTATTGCGATGGACCGTCAATGGTTTCTGGTCGCATTGATACTCCAGCGTGTCCGTCTGCATCCGCTCGACAAACTGGTTGTAGTAGCTACAGCCCGCCAGCATAAAAGGTACAACTGCGATAAGAATTTTTTTCATTCGTTTGCCTTCGACTTTCCCGGTCACGGCGGGCACTCCGCCCTCCGCTTAACTTGTCCAGTTTACCGGTCACATCGTATTTAAGATTTCAGTTAACTCCGATTCTGCGGCGGGTTAGCCGGAAAAATGGCGCCCAGCACCGAGGCTTCGCTGGCGCCGGTCACGGAGGGCAGATTGCCCGGCAGACCAGCCAGCGTTCGCCAGGCCAGCCAGGCAAAGGCCAGCGCTTCCATATCATCGCCGCTGATCCCCGCCTCATCGGTGGTGGAGACCTCGGTTCCCGGCAGCAGCGCCGCCAGGCGCGCCATTAACAAGGGGTTACGCGCGCCGCCGCCGCACACTAACAAACGCTCGCAGCCGCCGCTTAACAATACCTGCTCACTGATGGTGACGGCGGTCAATTCCGCAAGCGTAGCCTGAACATCCTCCCCGCGTAGCCCCGGATAGCGGGCCATATGCTGCTCCAGCCAGCCGTAATTGAAATATTCCCGACCGGTGCTTTTCGGCGCCGGCAAGGCAAACCACGGATCGCTCAGCATGTCCTGCAGCAGCGGCAGCAGCACTTTACCTTCGCTAGCCCATTGGGCGTCCTTGTCGTACGGTTTGCCCTTCTGGCGCCAGATCCAGGCGTCCAGCAACATATTTCCCGGCCCGGTATCATAGCCGCGCACCGGCTGCCCTTGCGCCAGCAGCGACACATTAGCGATCCCGCCGATATTGAGCACCATACGTCGCTCAACGGGGTGGGCCAGCAGCGCATGATGAAAAGCCGGCACCAGCGGCGCTCCCTGCCCGCCTAGCGCCATATCCCGGCGACGAAAATCCCCCACTACGGTTATCCCGGTGTGGGCGGCGATCTGGTTGTTGTCACCAATTTGCAGGGTATGCGGAGCCTCTCCCTGCGGTTCATGCCATACGGTCTGTCCATGGCAGCCGATGGCGATGACGTCGGTGGGTTTGAGACTTTCCTGGCGCATCAGCGCCAGTACGGCATCGGCAAACAGCCGTCCCAGACGGGTGTCCAGACGACCTAGCTGCGAAAGGGTCAGCGACTGCCCCTGGCAAATCGCCAGAATTTCTTCTTTTATCGCGTGTGGAATGGGCCAGGTGAGACTAGCCTGCTGCGCCACCATGTTTTCAGTAATGGTGGCCAAAACGACATCGATACCATCCAGGCTGGTACCAGACATAACGCCAATAAAGCGACCCGATCTCATACGTTTTCCTTCATTTCATGACCCTTGTATGCCCTTCACTCCATCATAAAGTGTCGGCTAATGCTATGTTGTACTAATACTTTTTAACAATAGAGCGACAAATCAGAGAACATCGTAAAGAACCGGCGTTTAGTTGAGGTTGAAGCACCAGTGTTTATTATTTTTTGTATAGTCCAGGGAGAACCTATGCCCGCCGACGACTAAATGCCATATAATTAACCGTATGGACGTTCAATTGAACACCTTCGGTGAACAGGAGATTCATAAATGATTTTACGTGTTTTGGCTGTATCGATGATTGGTTTTACGCTCGCAGGCTGCGTGAGCAGCAGCGGCCTGTCCGGCGACGTTTATTCCGCATCTGAAGCCAAACAGGTGCAGAGCGTGACTTACGGTACTATCGTGCATACGCGCGCCGTACAGATCCAGAGCGGCGACGATAGCAATGCCATCGGGGCCATTGGCGGTGCGGTACTGGGCGGGTTCCTTGGAAACACCATCGGCGGCGGTACCGGACGCTCTCTGGCTACGGCGGCAGGTGCGGTCGCGGGCGGCGTAGCCGGTCAGGGCGTTCAGGGCGCGATGAATAAAACGCAGGGCGTTGAACTGGAAATCCGTAAGGACGATGGCAATACCATTATGGTAGTGCAGAAACAGGGCAGCACTCCGTTCTCCGTTGGTCAGCGCGTGGCCATTGCCGGCAGCGGCAGCCAGGTCACCGTCTCTCCGCGATAATTCCCCTTACGATGCGGCCGGTTGCGCCGCATCGTATTTTTCAGCCACGTTTATTTCGCCGTAATAAATTAGTAGTAACCATCAGACATCTTTATTTTAATATTCCATGAATCATTGCGCCTGCGCAATATCTTATCTGCCCGCCCCTATTACCCTCAAGAACGTAAATTAGCCCTGGCGACTCATCGTCGCTGCCGTTGCCTTTTATGTGGAATATTGCCTATGCCCGAACATGTGCATCATATCGTTAAACGTCTAATCCTTTATATTTGCATTTGTTTACTGGCCGGGATTGGCATTTCCGGGATGACTGCGTTTTTTCATACCAGCTTCAGTAGTACTTCCTCAATATTATTTCCGCTGCTGACCAGTTTCCTGATGGTTTTTCATATTACCATTGCCTGTTTTATGGGCATGAAATACTGGAGCAGCAAGCGGCGTCTCTACCTTACTCCAGTCTCTTTCGGGTTTGCCTGCTCAGCGCTGCTGATGCTTGGCACGCTCAGCAGCTATCCGGACTGGCTTACCTGCAATCCGGCCCCGGTCGTTAATCAAAATGACGCCGTTATCTATTATTTCTTCCGCAATATAATGATGGCTGTGTTATTCATGTCATCTATTATTTTGTACTATTTTCGCCAGCGCATCATGCATTCGTGGAAAGCACACGTTCTTACATTTACAGCATGTATACTTTTTACGTTGACCATTATTGTTTTATCATGGCTATACTCCAGCCATTCGCCGTGGCTGAGCGTCAATTTTATCGACGATCTGAGCCATACCTTTACCCCGTTGTGGCAAAGTATTATCGGCTGGCTGCTGATGGCAGTTTGGTTCATCACGCTGATTTTATTAATTAGCTTGAGTAAACTGCGTAATATTTTTTGGTTCAGCGGCGCTTTTTTTTGCAGCGCTTATTTGTTCACGCTTTTCCAGCTGCTCTCCACCGCAGGGGAGCTGGATCAGACCTGGTACCAGGCGCGTTTTTTCGAAACGCTATGCACCTTGTTCCTGATTCTGGTGCTACTGGTTGACGTCTTTATCCTCTATCGCGAGTCTAACCACAAATATGTTCATTCGTATCAGAATTCGATCCGCGACCCGTTGACCCGCCTCTACAACCGCAGCTTCTTCTACGACACCCTTAACCAACAGCTGGCGAAGGTGAATGCCCAGCATCCGCTGTCGGTGCTCATCAGCGACCTCGACCATTTCAAACGCATCAACGATAGCTACGGCCACGTCGCGGGCGACAAAGTGATCCAGTTCGCCGCCTCGGTGCTGGAAAGCCATTCGCGGGTAGATGACGCCGCCGCACGCATCGGCGGTGAGGAATTTGCTCTGCTGCTGGTCAACACCGGTGAAAAAGAAGCGCAAGCGATCGCCGAGCGTATCCGCCTGGCGGTCAGTGCCGGGGAGAGCCATTTACCGGAGCGAATGACCATCAGCATGGGGGTGTATACCACCTACGACAATAGCGTGACAGCGGAAGCGTGCGTTCAGCGCGCGGACGAAGCCATGTATGAAGCAAAGAATAACGGACGTAACCAGGTGATCGTCTGGCATCGGCAGGGAGGGTGAAAAAAGGCCCGGATTAGCCCGGGCCGCAAAGAATTAATCTTTAGCCTGGAGATCGAGGATATTTTGTTCAAGTTTACGGATTAAGTGGAGCAAGGTTTCCACTTCCTGCTTCGAGACCCCTGAGAGGATTTCATCACGGGTCTTACCTATCACCTCTTCCATCTCGTTGATCAGCGGTTCGGCTTTTTCCGTCAGCTTGATGCGTTTGGCCCGCCGATCGCTTGCGCAGGTCTGGCGAGAAATGAGCCCTTTCTCCTCCAGCTGATCGAGCGTGCGCACCAGCGACGGCTGTTCAATACCGATAGCTTTCGCCAGCTGGATCTGCGACTGCTCAGGCGGCAGCTGGTGGATGTTATGCAGCGTGACCCAGTGGGTCTGCGTTAACTCCAGAGGTTTCAGGCGATGGTCGATTAGCGCGCGCCAAACGCGAACTAAACGTGCCAGATCAGAACCAAGTGGCGATTCCAATTTCATCTCCTTATAATTAGCTTGCTAAGTTATTATACTGATTTTAGAATAGTGTGCAGCATTTGAATTATCAAAACAAATGAATTACTTGATTCAACAAAAACCAAAACAATGATTTACACTGTTAAAGAGTAGCACGTCCTGAGGTTACCCCTGTAATGGCAAAGGATTTTTGCTTGTGAAACTGAGTCTTAACACATCCGGATTGCCGCTGCAGGACCTGGTGTTCGGCGCGTCCGTCTATTTCCCTCCGCTGTTCAAAGCCGTCTTGTTGGGTTTCTTTATCTGGTTGTTTTTACATCGCCAGCTGCGTGACTGGATGTATGCGGGCGACATCTGGCACCCGCTACTAATGGATCTATCCCTGTTCGCGCTCGCGGTCTGTCTGGCCCTGGTATTGCTCATTGCCTGGTGATCTCCCTGTTATGAAAAGATTAAAATATCTGTCAACGCTGCTGGTCGCGGCCGTCGCCCTGATTGCCGCATGGTTGTTATGGAATTTCTACACTCAGTCACCCTGGACCCGCGACGGCAAAGTGCGCGCCGAGCAGGTTGGGATCACCCCTCAGGTCTCCGGCAGTATTCTGCAGTTGAACGTAACCGATAACCAACGGGTCAAAGCCGGGGAAGTATTGTTTACCATCGACGACACCCCCTATCGCATCGCGGTGCTGAACGCCCAGGCGCAGCTGGCGAAAGCCCAGGCGGAGGTGGCGAAAGCGCAGGCGGAGCAAAGCAAGGCCGCCAGCGAGGCTCGCCGTCGCCGAAGCCTGTCGCAAAATGCCATCTCGGCTGAAGACCTTGAGAACGTCAATACCGCCCTGAATACCGCCACCACCACCCTGGCTGCCGCCAGAGCGGGGGTCGGCGTAACCGAAGCGGCGCTGAAACATGCGCAGTGGCAGCTCAGCCAGACGGTTGTCAAAGCGCCGGTGGATGGCTGGGTGACCAACCTTTCCACCCGCGTCGGTGATTACGCTACCACCGGCCATCCGGTTTTTGCCCTGGTGGACAGCCACTCGTTTTACGTGCTGGGCTACTTCGAAGAGACCAAACTGCGCCACATTCGCATCGGCGATCCGGCACAAATTATTCTCTATAGCAATCAGCAGACGCTAAAGGGCCATGTCGCGAGCATCGGCCGCGCGATTGTCGACCAGAGCGTGGAACAGGGAACCGGGCTGGTGGCCAACATCAAACCAAATATCCCCTGGGTTCGTCTCGCCCAACGCGTTCCGGTGCGAATTGCCTTTGATACGCTGCCGGCCGATGTCACCCTGGTCTCCGGCACCACCTGCACTGTCTCAATTGGCGGGCAGTAATGAACCTGCAGACCCTGTCGTGGCGCGCACTCCCCTGGGTTAAAGCCACCCGGCCGCAGTGGCGGTACGCATTGCGCAACGGCATCGCGATGTGTCTTGCGCTGAGTATCGCCTATGCGCTGGATCTTGATGAGCCCTACTGGGCGATGACGTCCGCGGCGGTGGTCAGCTTTCCCACCGTCGGCGGCGTGATCAGTAAAAGTTTTGGCCGCATCGCAGGCAGCCTGCTCGGCGCCTGCGCCGCCCTGCTGCTTGCCGGTCATACACTCAACGATCCCTGGCTGTTTCTGTTCAGTATCTCCGGCTGGCTGGCGCTCTGCACCTGGGCCTGCGCCCTGTTCACCAACAACGTCGCTTATGCCTTTCAGCTGGCGGGCTATACCTGCGCCATCATCGCCTTTCCGGTGATTAACATCAGCGACAGCTACGAGCTGTGGGTCATCGCCCAGTCGCGCGTCTGCGAAGTCATCGTCGGGATCCTCTGCGGCGGGCTAATGATGATGATCCTGCCAAGCACCTCCGACGGCAGCAACCTGCTGACGGCCCTGAAAACCATGCACGCCCGGCTGCTGGAGCACGCCAGCCTGCTGTGGGTGCCGGAGACGACGGATGCCATTCGCACCGCCCATGAGAGCGTGATTGGCCAGATCCTGACCATGAACCTGCTGCGTATCCAGGCCTTCTGGAGCCACTACCGTTTCCGTCGGCAGAATCCTCTGCTGAACTACCTCCTGCATCAGCAGCTCAGAATGACCAGCGTCATCTCCAGTCTGCGACGGATGCTGCTGAACTGGCCTGACGCGCCGGCGAACACTCGCCAGGTACTGGAGTCGCTGCTCGCCGAGCTCGCCACCCCTCATGCCGACAGCTATCACGTTGCGCGGATCCTGGCGCCGCTGGCGCCGCGGCAGGATGCCGATTACCGGCACATCGCTTTCTGGGCGCGATTGCGCTATTTCTGTCGCATTTACCTGGAGAGCAGCCGCTGGATCCGCCGCGTTGAAAATGCCTCGGCGATCGCCGAGTTCAATGTGCCCGCCGCCCCGCCGTTAGCCCGCCATACCGATCAGGCGGAGGCGTTGCTCAACGGTGTCCGTACCTTTTGCGCGCTGGTGGCGATTGGCGCATGGGGGATCAGTACCCAGTGGACCAGCTGCGCGGCGGCCCTGACCCTGGCCTCCATCTGCTGCGTGCTCTACTCCGTATCCGCCTCGCCGTTTCGCTCGCTGACATTGCTGATGCAGACTCTGGTCCTGCTGTCGCTATTCAGTTTCGTAGTGAAGTTCGGCCTGATGGTGCAGGTAACCGACCTGTGGCAGTTTCTGCTGTTCCTGTTCCCGCTCCTGACCACCATGCAGTTACTCAAACTGCAGTGGCCCAAATACGCCGGCCTGTGGGGACAGCTTATCGTCTTTATGGGCTCGTTTATCGCCGTCACCAACCCGCCGGTGTACGATTATGCGGCCTTTTTCAATGATAATTTGAGCAAGATTGTCGGGGTAGGCTTTGCCTGGCTGGCCTTTGCGGTACTGAGTCCGGGCTCTGACGCCCGCAAAGGGCGACGCCATATCAGAGCGTTACGGCGTCACTTTGTCGATCAGCTCAGCCGTCATCCTCAGCACAGTGAGCATGAATTTGAATCGCTGGTATATCACCACGTCAGTCAGCTCAGCCAGAGTAAGGATGCCCTGGCGCGCCGCTGGCTGTTGCGTTGGGGCGTCGTGCTGCTCAATTGCTCGCACGTCGTCTGGCAGCTTCGCGAATGGGAAACCCGCTCCGATCCTCTCGCCCAGGTGCGCGACCTGTGCATCAACCTGTTACGCGATGTGATGAGCGAGCGCGGCGTGCAGCAGCGTCCGCTGGCCTCCACCCTGCAGGAGCTGCAGCGGATCTGCGACGCCCTGAACCACCATCATCAGCCGGCGGCGCGGGAACTGGCCGCCGCGATTTGGCGACTGTACTGCGCCTTGTCGCAGCTGGAACAGGCCCCGGTGGCCGGCACAATTGGCGAAGGAACTACTTAATCACCCCGCAGGCAAACCGTTCGCCGCCGCCGCCCAGCGGCTGCGGACTGTCGGCCATGTTATCCCCGCCTACGTGGACCATCAGCGCTTTCCCTTTCACCTCCGCCAGCGTTTTCAGGCGCGGAGCAATAATCGGCTGGTCGGCTACGCCCGCATCGTTGACCACCAGCAGGGGCAGGTCGCCAAGATGCCCGGCCCCCAACGGCCCTTCGTGTTTGCCGGTATGCTGCGGATCGTAATGTCCGCCCGCCGCCCCGGCGGCCACGGCTTTACCTTCTTTCATCGCCGGCTGGCAGCTGCCTTCGGCATGAATATGAAACCCGTGCTTACCCGGCGGTAGCGCCCGCAGAGTGGGGGCGAACTCGAGTCCGCGGTCGGTTTCGGTGATTTTGACGCTGCCGATGGTCTGACCGACGCCCTGGGTGGTCACGAGATTAAGTTGCACATCTTCACTAACGGCCTGTGCGCCAGCGCAAAATGCGAGGGATAAGATCGCGAGAATACATCGTTGCATAACACCTCCGGATGGCTGTCTCCCTGTTAAGTGTAAACCAGGAACGCCTTTCCGGAGGGGAAATGCCCGTTACGGTACGTCGTACCCGAGCGCGGCTTTACGGATGCGGAACCACTGCTGACGGGTCATGCTGAGTTTTTCAGCCACAATCGCCGAGCGCACGCGCTCGATTTTGCCCGAGCCAATAATCGGCAGCGGCTGCGACGGCAGACGCAGCACCCAGGCATAAACTACCTGTTCGATGCTGTCGGCGTTAAGCTCGTGCGCCACCTGCGCCAGCTCATCGCGCAGCGCCTGGAAGCCCTCTTCGTTAAACAGGCGACCACCGCCAAGACAAGACCACGCCATCGGACGAATACGCAGTTGCTGCAGCTGATCGAGAGTACCGTCGAGCAGCAGCGGCTGATGCACCGGTGAAATTTCGACCTGGTTGGTGGCCAGGGTAAACGGCAGACGTGACTGCAGCAAGGTGAACTGGGCGGGGGTAAAGTTCGAGACGCCAAAATGGCGCACTTTACCGCTGTGATGCAGCGCGAGAAAAGCCTCGGCTACCTCGTCGGCGTCCATTAGTGGGTCCGGCCGGTGGATCAGCAGCAAGTCGAGATGGTCCGTCGCCAGATTACGCAGCGATTGCTCGGCGCTGAGCACGATGTGATCGCGGTCGGTAATGTAGTGGCCAATGGTGTTCTCAGCGCGCGCCCGGGTGGCGATACCGCATTTGCTGACGATTTCCATCCGGCTACGCAGATGCGGCGCTCGCTTCAGCGCTTCGCCAAAGGCAGCCTCACACTGATAATCGCCATAGATATCGGCGTGATCGACGGTGGTTACGCCTAAATCGAGATGCTGCTCAATAAAGCTGACCAGCTCGCCAGGCGACATTTTCCAGTCCATCAGACGCCAGTAGCCCATCACAAAACGTGAAAATTCCGGCCCCTGGGGAGCCATAGCAATACGCTGAACCATAACCGCTTCCTCAATAAAAAAGTGCTCTGAGTATACGTAATTTTTGGCTTAAAACAGTGAGGGTTGCTGCGGTTCTTCCGCCGGCTCCGGCCTGTTCGCGCGTATTTTGCGAAGCAGCCGTTGGCGGCAAAGACGCAAAACCTCCTGTTTCTGCGCATCGCTCATCGTTTGCCAGTTAAAACGTTCCTCACGGCTGCGGAAACAGCCGCGACAGTAGCCGCGCTCATCGGTCTGACATATTCCCCGGCACGGGCTCTGCACCGGGAAAAATTCTAACTGCTCTGCCACCACACGCCTCCTGTCCCCTCGTCTCCTTTCATTGAAGACGTTTCCCCGCGCCGACGCAAATTTTGTTCACTACGTGCTGCGTCAGCTAACATTTTTCCGCCGACGCTTGCATTAGACCAATCGGTCTACTACAGTGTGCAGCATGAACAGACACAGCGATTGCGATACCCGAGAACATATCCTGGCCACCGGCGAGCAGCTTTGCATGCATCGCGGTTTTACCGGAATGGGCTTGAGCGAACTTCTGAAGACGGCGGAGGTGCCCAAGGGCTCCTTCTACCACTACTTTCGCTCTAAGGAAGCCTTCGGCGTCGCGCTGCTTGAACATCACTACACCGGATATCTGCAGCGCCTGGTGGACCACTTCGATCATGGCGACGGTAACTATCGCGATCGCCTGCTGGCCTACTATCAGCACACGCTGAATCAGTTCTGCCAGCAGGGGATTATTAGCGGGTGTCTTACTGTCAAGCTATCCGCGGAGGTTTGCGATCTGTCGGAAGATATGCGCGCCGCCATGGATCGCGGAGCCAGCCAGATTATCGCCCTGCTGGGCGACGCGCTGGAGAAAGGACGTCAGGAAGGCAGTCTCGCATTTGACGGCGAGGCCATGACCCTGTCGCAGGTGCTGTATTCCCTGTGGCTCGGGGCCAACCTGCAGGCCAAAATTACGCGTAGCGCAACGCCGCTGGAAAGCGCCCTTGCCCACGCCAAACAGATTATTGCGGCGCCTGCGGTATAACAGGCGTTTTTATTTCATCAGTTACTAGACGACCGGTCTACTCAGGAGTCACTATGTCGGAAGCAAAATTATTCAGCCCACTGAAAGTCGGTGCGGTCACCGTCCCTAATCGCGTATTTATGGCGCCGTTGACGCGTCTGCGCAGCATTGAGCCGGGCGATATCCCTACTCCGCTGATGGGCGAATACTACCGCCAGCGCGCCAGTTCCGGGCTGATCATCACCGAAGCGACGCAGATCTCCGCGCAGGCCAAAGGATACGCCGGCGCGCCTGGGCTGCACAGCCCGGAGCAGATTGCCGCCTGGCAGAAAATCACCGCCGGCGTTCATGCCGAAAATGGTCATATCGCCGTCCAGCTGTGGCACACAGGCCGAATTTCCCATAGCAGCCTGCAGCCTGGCGGCGCCGCCCCGGTAGCGCCTTCCGCGCTGAGCGCGGGCACCCGTACCTCACTGCGTGACCAAAACGGCCACGCCATTCGCGTCGACACCTCAATGCCCCGCGCCCTGGAAACCGCAGAGATCCCAGGGATCGTCAACGATTTCCGTCAGGCGGTCGGCAATGCCCGTGACGCCGGCTTCGATCTGGTTGAGCTGCACTCAGCCCACGGCTATCTGCTGCACCAGTTCCTCTCGCCATCGGCGAACCAGCGTACCGATCAGTACGGCGGCAGCGTGGAGAACCGTGCCCGTCTGGTGCTGGAAGTGGTTGACGCCGTGAGTCAAGAGTGGAGCGCCGAGCGCATTGGCATCCGCGTGTCGCCGATTGGCAGCTTCCAGAATGTGGATAATGGCCCGAACGAAGAAGAAGACGCGCTGTATCTGATTAGCGAGCTGGCGAAACGCGGTATCGCCTATCTGCACATGTCCGAGCCGGACTGGGCGGGCGGCAAACCTTACAGTGAAGCTTTCCGTCAGAAAGTCCGCGACCGCTTCCCGGGGGTGATCATTGGCGCTGGCGCTTACACAGTAGAAAAAGCCAACGATCTTATCAATAAAGGGCTGATTGATGCCGTGGCCTTTGGCCGCGATTACATCGCCAACCCGGATCTGGTGGCTCGCCTGCAGAAAAAAGCGCCGCTTAACCCGCAACGCCCGGAATCCTTCTACGGCGGCGGCGCGGAAGGCTACACCGATTACCCGACTCTGTAATCCCTCCATTGATAGCGGCGACGTATCGCCGCTATACTCAACGTTCTGATCTATCAAATAAACTGCATAGGGGACATTATGCGCTTACTCCACACCATGCTGCGCGTTGGCGACCTGCAACGTTCTATCGACTTCTATACCAACGTGTTGGGCATGAAGCTGCTGCGCACCAGCGAAAACCCGGAGTACAAGTACTCCCTCGCCTTTGTCGGCTACGGCGAAGAGAGCGAAACCGCGGTGATCGAACTGACCTACAACTGGGGCGTGGACAGCTATGAGCTGGGCACCGCCTACGGCCATATCGCGCTGAGCGTCGATAACGCCGCCGAAGCCTGCGAACGGATCCGTCAGAACGGGGGCAACGTCACCCGTGAAGCCGGGCCGGTAAAAGGCGGCACCACCGTCATCGCCTTCGTGGAAGATCCGGACGGTTACAAAATCGAGCTCATTGAAGAGAAAGATGCCGGCAAAGGTCTGGGCAACTAACGCTTCCCCACGCTGGCATATTTAATGCCATGTCTCGCCCGGGCGCTACGGCGCCCGTTGTTTTCACCCCTGCCTGCTGCAAGCCGCGGCAAAATTTGCCATAATGCGCGCTACTTTTTTCCAGCTAAGAGAATCTGATGTCCGAGAACGCTCAACTGAATGGTCTGTGCGACCGTTTCCGCGGTTTTTATCCGGTGGTGATCGATGTTGAAACCGCAGGATTTAACGCCAAAACCGACGCCCTGCTGGAGATCGCCGCCATTACGTTGAAGATGGATGAGCACGGCTGGCTGATGCCCGATGAAACGCTGCATTTCCATGTTGAACCTTTCGAGGGCGCCAATCTGCAGCCCGAAGCGCTGGCTTTTAACGGGATTAACCCGCATGACCCGCAGCGCGGGGCCGTCAGCGAATACGATGCCCTGCATGCCATCTTCAAAATGGTGCGCAAAGGGATGAAAGAGAGCGACTGCAGCCGGGCAATCATGGTGGCGCACAATGCCACCTTTGACCACAGCTTCACCATGACCGCCGCCGAACGCGCGGGACTTAAACGCAACCCTTTCCATCCGTTTGTTACCTTCGACACCGCCGCGCTAAGCGGGCTGGCGCTGGGCCAGACGGTGCTGTCGAAAGCCTGTATTGCCGCGGGTATGCCGTTCGACGGCGCGCAGGCTCACTCCGCCCTGTATGATACCGAGCAGACGGCGCAGCTGTTTTGCGAGATCGTGAACCGCTGGAAGCGTCTGGGCGGCTGGCCGCTGCCCGTAGCCACCCCGGAGTGATAAAAAAAGCGACTTCCAGGAAGTCGCTTTTTTACTGATGGCGGGAATTACTCCGCTTTTGGCTCGTCGGTATGGTACTTTGCCGCCGTCTCTTTGATCAGCTGCTGCAGTTCACCGCGCTGGTACATTTCGATGACGATATCGCAGCCGCCCACCAGTTCACCGTCTACCCAAAGCTGCGGGAAAGTCGGCCAGTTGGCGTATTTAGGCAGCTCGGCGCGGATATCCGGGTTCTGCAGGATATCAACGTAAGCAAAACGTTCGCCACAGGCGGACAGCGCCTGAACGGCCTGGGCAGAGAAACCGCAGCTTGGCAGCTTCGGCGACCCTTTCATGTATAACAGGATCGGGTTTTCAGCGATTTGGCGTTGGATCTTTTCTAAAGTCGAGCTCATTGTCGTGCTTCCTTAAACTTCTTTCTACGGCAGTAACTTGTCATTGTAGCGTCCTGTAGGCAGGACGGATAATAACATTTTTTTCACTATTCATATTTTATCTTCTGTTGCGCGAAGTTGCCTTAAAAATATCACTTTGCGATCGCAGGCGGGCACTCATTGCGCATTTTCTGTGCGAGGCGGTCAATGTCTGACGCGTTTTCTTGCAATCGTTAACCAATCGACATTTTTGATACAAAAGAATATTAACTTTCCGGCTTTTTATGCTTTAGAATCATTCCGGTTTGTCATTCATCGTCAGGCATTTGTACATGTCTGTAATTAATCAGGGGATTGCTCAGTGGCGCGGCTAAACAAAATCGCGATATCGCTCTGTGCATTACTGTTCACGTCTATCTCATTCACGCCACTGGCTCAGGCATCAGGGCATACGCACGCCTCCGCTTCGCCAAAAGCGTTGCCCGCGAAAAGTGGCTCAGAGCGCAAGAAAAAAGCAACCAGTCAAAAAACTAAAACCACCGCTAAAACCACCAGTAAAAAGTCCTCGCGCACCCGGCTCCCTACCCGCACTACCGCAGCAAGCCAAACCGCACTTCATCGTCAGGCCGCCGGCGCGACGAAAAAATGCGTGCTGCGTAAAGGTTATAAAAAGCAGTGCGCGAAAACGGTCGCCGCCAGCGCCGAGCCGACCCTGGCGCTAAACAGCGTCAAAAGCAAATGCGTGGTGCGCAAGGGCTATAAAAAACGCTGTAAGCCCGAGGCCAGCGAAGCGAATTTAACGATCGCCGACGCCCACAAGGTCCGGGTGCAAAAAGCGCAAAGTACCGCGATGAACAAACTGATGGGCCAGTTGGGTAAACCCTATCGCTGGGGCGGCACCTCGCCGCGCACCGGGTTTGACTGCAGCGGGCTGGTCTATTACGCCTATAAGGACCTGGTCAAGATCCACATCCCGCGTACGGCCAACGAAATGTACCACCTGCGCGATGCGCGTCCGGTGGATCGTGATGAACTGCAGAGCGGCGATTTAGTCTTCTTCCGCACCCGCGGACGGGGCGCTGCCGACCATGTCGGCGTCTACGTCGGCAACGGAAAATTCATTCAGTCGCCGCGCACAGGTCGTGATATTCAAATCACCTCCCTGAGCGAGGATTACTGGGTTCGCCATTATGTCGGCGCTCGTCGCGTCATGACGCCGAAAACCATTCGCTGATCCCGGTCTGCCGCTGCGGCGGCAGACCGCCTCTCCTGCTCGATCTCCATCCCCACCCGCAAGGGATATTGCAGATTGCTCTCTTTGCCCGGCGTATCACGACGATAGCGGGTCGGCGACATGCCAAAGTGACGGTGAAAGGTCCGGCAGAAAGCGGCTTGTCCCTCGTATCCCAGGCACTGAGAAATACTCTGTATCGACGCCTGCGTCTGCGTTAAATAGATTGTCGCAATCGTCATCTTTCGTCGGCTGACGTAGCTCGCCAGCGTGCAGCCCGTTACCATGGCGAATTGTCGCTGGAAGTACCAGTGTGAGTAGCCGGACTTTTTCGCAATCGCGCTCACCGACAGGGTGTCGAAAATATGTGCTTCGATCCAGTCAACAATCCCCTGCACCACCGGGATCATTTTCGCGCTCACCACCTCATCTGTTTTTGCCATCGTCGTCATCCTGGGGAAATTACTGCTGGCGGCTATATTTGTCATACAAATTAAAAAATAGACAATGAATTATTGGCATAGCGACGATTGCCTGAGCGCATATTTTTATTAATCGTTTGATATTAAAGTTTTATTTTTTGTTCAGCGCATTGCGTGACAGCGGCGAAGCAGAGTAGTTAATTGCCATGCGAGTTCGCAAATCCGCAGAGGGCATCTCCTTATACATGGTTGCAACAATTTTGGCGGCTTATTGCCCACTCCTGCAGAAAACGGTTAAGCCTTCACCACATGCACCGGAGATAATAGCCTTTATCGTTGTAAGGCTTTTCACTGCTTGCGGCAAATGTTAACATTCTCAATACAATAACACGCCCGGGACGCGACAGCGTCGGGCGGTCAGAACACGATTCAGGTGAAAACCTCATCCTGTCAATGTGAGATAAAACAAAAAGTTATAAGGAGAGTAGCAATGTCGTTTGAATTACCTGCATTACCATATGCAAAAGACGCCCTGGCGCCGCACATTTCCGCAGAAACCCTGGAATATCACTACGGTAAACACCACCAGGCGTATGTCACTAACCTCAACAACCTGATCAAAGGCACCGCATTCGAAGGGAAATCGCTCGAAGAGATCGTCCGCACCTCTGAAGGCGGTGTTTTCAATAACGCGGCGCAGGTCTGGAACCACACCTTCTACTGGAACTGCCTGGCACCGAACGCCGGCGGCGAACCGGAAGGCGAGCTGGCTGCCGCTATTGCCAAATCCTTCGGCAGCTTCGCTGAGTTTAAGGCCAAATTTACCGACGCCGCAGCGAAAAACTTTGGCGCTGGCTGGACCTGGCTGGTCAAAAATGCCGACGGCAGCCTGGCTATTGTCTCCACCAGCAACGCCGGTACCCCGCTGACCACCGACGCCAAGCCGCTGCTGACTGTTGACGTCTGGGAACACGCTTACTACATCGACTACCGCAACGCCCGTCCAAGCTATCTGGATCACTTCTGGGCGCTGGTTAACTGGAAGTTTGTTGCCGCTAACCTGGCCGCATAAACGACAAACCGCAGCTGGGTCCCCCCGGCTGCGGTTTTTTTAGCGCTTTCCCACCCGTTTATGACTGACTAGCAAAGGCCTCTTCCGGCTGCGCTCGTCCGCTAAACCAGACCAGCAGCAGCGCCAGACCGGCAATGATCGCGCCCATCACCGGCACAAAAGCGTATCCCAGTCCGCCAGAGATCACCGCCCCACCGGCGGCGGCGCCCAGCGCGTTGCCGAGGTTGAACGCGCCGATATTCACCGAAGAAGAGAGCCCCGGCGCCTCATGCGCTACGCGCATAACCCGCATCTGCAGCGGCGGAACCACCGCAAAGGTTGCTGCGCCCCAGACAATCATGCTGATGGCCGCCCCGGCCTGGGATTGCGCCAGCAGCGGGATCGCCAGCATGATCGCCATCAGCAGCAGCAGAAAGCCCTTCAGCGTGCCGGAGACCGACCGGTCAGCAAATTTGCCGCCCAGATAGTTGCCTAGCGAAAAACCGACGCCAATCAGCACCAGCATCGCGGTTATAAACAGCGATGAAGCGTGGGTCAGCGTATTGAGCACTGGCGAAATGTAGGTATACAGCGTAAACATCGCCCCGGCGCCCAGCACGGTGGTCAGCAACGCGGAGAGCACCTGCGGGCGCAGCAGGACAGAAAGCTCTTTTTTGACATCAGGACGTTCCCCCGCGCTGCCCTTCGGCAGGGAGAACCACAGGCTAACCATCGCCAGCAGGCCTAATCCCGCAGTAGCAAGGAAGGACATCCGCCAACCGATGGTTTCGCCAAGCCAGGTGGCCGCCGGCACGCCGCCAATGTTGGCGATGGTCAGGCCCATAAACATAGTGGCTACCGCGCTGGCCTGCTTATGCTTTGGCACGACGCTGGCCGCCACCACCGATCCCAGGCCGAAAAAAGCGCCGTGGTTGAGGCTGGTAATAATCCGCGACAGCAGCAGCGTGGTGTAATCCGGCGCGATGGATGACAACAGGTTGCCGACGGTGAAGATCCCCATCAGAAAAATCAGCGCATTGCGCCGTGCGCGATGCGACAACAGCAGCGTCATCAGCGGTGCGCCGACCATGACGCCGATGGCATACGCACTGATCAGCATTCCCGCTACCGGTATCGAGACGTCCACACCTTTCGCAATCACCGGCAGCAATCCCATCGGGGAGAACTCGGTGGTACCGATGCCAAAGGCGCCGATCGCCAGCGCAAGTAAAGGAAAGTTGATTTTCATTCAATGACTCCATCAGACCGTCAGAGAGGACGGCGTAACATCAGAAGTCAAAAGCATGACATCAATCACAAAAAAACAAAAGTGAACGAAATGACAAAAGATTTTTGCAGAATTGATAATAATAGCGGGATATGGGGAGGAAGCGGCGCTCCTCCCTCAGCGAAACATTAGTGCAGTATGGCGGTCAGGCTGAAAGCGACAATCACGCCGAGAGCAATAATCGTGGTGATCAGCGAAAACTTTAAATTGGTATCCATCATTTTTCCCTCTTGTTATCCCCACACCAAAAGTGAGCTTGCTCATTTTTGCACAAAAAATCGCAAAAATCTTCCGGGATTTAGGGCGATGCACATTTTTGCTCTTCCACTTTGCCCCAAGATCGGACAAAATCCCACGCTAATTTAAAAGCGTATCGGCCATTGACCCCTTCCTGTCGTTCTGTGTCGTTTTCCCGACGTGATGCAATGTTGAAAATTGTATTCAGGGTGTGTGTAGGCAAACGTTTACGTATCGATGATCAGGCGATCAGGTCAAGGCATGGAGTGAGATGTAATGGCAACTATTAAAGATGTAGCGAAACGCGCAAACGTTTCCACTACAACTGTGTCACATGTAATTAACAAAACCCGTTTCGTTGCCGAAGAGACGCGTAATGCGGTATGGGCGGCGATCAAAGAGCTGCACTACTCGCCGAGCGCCGTGGCGCGCAGCCTGAAAGTCAATCACACCAAATCGATTGGCCTGCTGGCGACCAGTAGCGAAGCCGCCTATTTCGCTGAAATTATTGAGTCCGTTGAAAAGAGCTGCTTCCAGAAGGGCTATACTCTGATCCTCGGTAACGCGTGGAACGATCTGGAAAAACAGCGCGCCTATCTGTCGATGATGGCGCAAAAGCGCGTAGACGGTCTGCTGGTGATGTGTTCCGAGTATCCGGATTCGGTATTGAGCATGCTGGAAGAGTACCGCCATATCCCGATGGTGGTGATGGACTGGGGCGAGGCGAAAGCCGACTTCACCGATGCGGTGATCGATAACGCCTTCCAGGGCGGCTATATCGCCGGACGCTACCTGATTGAACGCGGCCATCGCGAAATCGGCGTGATCCCGGGCCCGCTGGAGCGCAACACCGGCGCGGGGCGACTGGCCGGCTTCATGCAGGCGATGAAAGAGGCGCATATCAGCGTGCCGGAAAACTGGATTGTGCAGGGCGACTTCGAGCCGGAGTCCGGCTACCGCGCAATGCAGCAGATCCTAAACCAGCAGCACCGCCCGACGGCGGTCTTCTGCGGCGGCGATATCATGGCGATGGGCGCTATCTGCGCGGCGGATGAAATGGGACTGCGGGTGCCGCAGGACATTTCGCTGATCGGTTATGATAATGTGCGCAACGCCCGCTATTTCAGCCCGGCGTTAACCACCATTCATCAGCCGAAAGATTCCCTGGGCGAGGCCGCATTTAACATGCTGTTGGATCGTATCGTCAACAAGCGTGAAGAGTCGCAGTCTATCGAAGTGCACCCTCGTCTGGTTGAGCGCCGCTCGGTAGCGGATGGCCCGTTTGTCGATTATCGTCGTTAAGGCATCTGGCGGGCGCGGATCTCTCCGGCGCCCGCAGCCACTCCCGATTCAGCGTGTCGCTGTCCCCCAGATAGTCAAGCATCCAGTTCAGCGCCGGTGAGGCATCGTTCTGCTGCCACGTCAGGCAGCAGGCGGCATCCGGGAACGGATTTTCCAGCGCCAGCGCAGTCCACTCGCCGCGATCTATCCATGGACGGGCGAAATGGCTCGGCACCATGCCGACGCAGAGTCCTGCCGACAAACAGGTTGCTGATGATTCCCAGTCAGGGACGACTACCCTCTTCTGGTTATCCAGCAACCATGTTGTCCGTTTAGGCAACGAGCGCGAGGTATCCTCCCGCACCAGCGACGGCCAGTTACGCAGGACGTCGTCGCTCAGGGGTCCATCCATCTTTGCCAGCGGATGATCGCTCGCCACCACGCAGTCCCAGCTCAGCATCCCCATATCGCGGAACGCATAGCGACCGCCGACCGGAATAGATCGCGTTGCGCCAATCGCCAGCTCAACGCGGCCGTCGGCCAGCGCATCCCATACACCATTGAATACTTCCTGAAAGACGATCAGTTCGACGTCGGGAAAATGGCGATAGAAGTCGACGATCATCTGACGCATCCGCGCCGGTTTCACAATATCATCCACTGCGATCGACAACTGTCCGCGCCAGCCGTTCGCAATTTGCTGACACTGCTGGCGGGTGATCTGCATTTTTTTGATAACAGAGCGCCCTTCCTGTAAAAACCAGACCCCGGCGGGGGTCAACTCCACATCACGATGGCGACGCTCAAATAAGGGAACGGCGAGCCACTCTTCGAGCTGACGCACGGTATAGCTGACCGCGGAAGGCACCCGGTGAAGCTCCTGCGCGGCCGCGCTGAAGCTGCCGTTACGGGCGACGGCATCAACCACTTCCAGAGAGTATTCAGACCACATTTTCTGCCTGCAAAATTTTTGAATGCATGTGACAAATATTAGCGTTTCACAAGCCACAATGCACTCCCTACACTCTGCGGCATCGTACCTGTACACCAACTATGAGAACGTTATGTCACAACCCGGGAAAGGATTTTTAGTCTGGCTGGCCGGCCTGAGCGTGCTGGGCTTTCTGGCCACCGATATGTACCTGCCGGCGTTTGCCGCCATGCAGCAGGATCTCAACACCTCCGCCGCCTCCATTAGCGCCAGCCTGAGCCTGTTCCTCGCCGGCTTCGCGCTGGGCCAGCTGTTCTGGGGACCGCTGTCGGACCGCTATGGACGTAAACCGGTGCTGCTGGGCGGCCTGGCGATTTTCGCGGCCGGCTGTCTGGGGATGCTGTGGGTGCACAACGCCACCCTGATGCTGGCGCTGCGCTTTCTGCAGGCGATTGGCGTCTGTGCCGCGGCCGTTACCTGGCAGGCGATGGTCGCCGATTACTATCCTGCCCAGCGCACGAACCGCATCTTCGCCACCATTATGCCGCTGGTAGGACTGTCGCCGGCGCTGGCCCCGCTGCTGGGCAGCTGGCTGCTGGTGCACTTCGAGTGGCAAGCCATCTTCGCCACCCTGTTCGCCATCACTCTGCTGCTGATGCTGCCTGCCCTGCGCCTGAAGGCAGCCGCGAAGTCAGTAGTAGTGACGCAGCAAAAGATCACCTTTCTCGCGCTGCTGCGCTCCCGGGAATACAGCGGCAACGTCCTGATCTACGCCGCCTGTTCCGCCAGCTTCTTCGCCTGGCTTACCGGTTCACCTTTTATCCTGCATGAAATGGGCTATGGCCCAACCGCTATCGGCCTGAGCTATATTCCGCAGACCATCGCCTTTCTGGTGGGAGGCTATGGCTGTCGCGCGCTGCTGCAGAAATGGTCCGGTCAACAGATGCTGCCGTGGCTGCTGGTGATTTTTGCCGTCAGCGTAGCCGCCACCTGGCTGGTGGGCCTGCAAACCCATGCCTCGCTGGTGGCGTTAATGATCCCGTTCTGCATGATGGCGGTGGTCAACGGCGGGATCTACCCCATCGTGGTTGCTCAGGCGCTGAAGCCTTTTCCGCAGGCGACCGGCCGCGCGGCGGCGCTGCAAAATACCCTGCAGCTTGGCCTGTGCTTCCTGACCAGTCTGCTGGTATCCGCGCTGATCGCCACGCCGCTGCTGACCACCACCAGCGTAATGCTGGTTTCGATTGGCTTAGCCGGAATAGGCTATCGCCTGCAGCAGACGCCGGAGCTGACACCCCACTCTTCCCACGCGTAATGCCCGTCGCCAGGGCCCGGACCAGTCGTTAGCATGCTAAGAAATTTTTATTGAAAGCCAGTACTTAGCGTCCTATACTGGATCCGGGTTCACATAAATAGAAAATAGTTACAGATTAACGGATGCAGGATGCCTCCGTTTCACCATGGAAGGCCTTTCGGCAAGGGTTATCTCCCTTCCTCTGTTTACGTCGGATAGCGACTTCACGGATTATCCGTGAGATTTCTCACAAAGCCAAAAAAGCGTCTACGCTGTTTTAAGGTTCTGATCACTTGGGCGTGATGGAGAAGCTATGAGTTCATCGTGTATAGAAGAAGTAAGTGTACCAAATGATGACTGGTACCGGATTGCAGCTGAATTATTAGGCCGTGCGGGAATTGAAATCAATGGCTCCGCGCCGTCCGACCTGCGGGTTAAAAATCCTCTCTTTTTTAAACGGGTTTTGCAGGAAGGTTCGCTGGGTTTAGGCGAAAGCTATATGGACGGCTGGTGGGAATGCGAGCGTCTGGATATATTCTTCCACAAGGTGTTACGCGCCGGGTTGGAAAAGCAGCTCCCACACCATTTCAAAGACACACTCCGCATCGCAGGCGCTCGTCTGTTTAATCTACAAAGTAAAAAACGTGCCTGGATTGTCGGTAAAGAGCACTACGACCTCGGCAACGATCTCTTCAGCCGGATGCTTGATCCCTATATGCAATATTCCTGCGGTTACTGGAAAGAGGCGCAGAGCCTCGAGGCCGCCCAGCAGGCTAAGCTGGATCTCATCTGCCGCAAACTGGAGCTGGAGCCAGGCATGCGGGTACTGGATATTGGCTGTGGATGGGGCGGTCTCGCCGAATATATGGCGCGAAATTATCAGGTCAGCGTCGTGGGTGTAACCATCTCCGCCGAGCAACAAAAAATGGCCCAGGCGCGCTGCGCCGATCTCGATGTAGAGATTCGTCTCCAGGATTATCGCGATCTGCACGACAGCTTTGACCGCATCGTCTCCGTTGGCATGTTTGAGCACGTGGGGCCGAAAAATTACGCTACCTACTTTGAGGTTGCCGACCGTAATTTGAAACCCAACGGCCGCTTTTTACTGCACACCATTGGTTCCAAGGTCACCGACCATAACGTTGACCCGTGGATCGATAAATATATCTTCCCGAACGGCTGCCTGCCTTCCGTGCGTCACATTGCCGAAGCCAGCGAGAAGCACTTTGTGATGGAAGACTGGCACAACTTCGGCGCCGATTATGACACGACCCTGATGGCCTGGTATGAGCGTTTCCTCGCCAGCTGGCCGGAAATTGCCGATAACTATTCTGAGCGTTTCAAACGCATGTTTACCTATTATCTGAACGCCTGCGCCGGCGCCTTCCGCGCCCGCGACATTCAGCTCTGGCAGGTGGTGTTCTCGCGCGGTATTGAACATGGACTGCGCGTCGCCCGTTAAATAACACTCCCCCGCTTATCGGCGGGGGATTTTATTTCAGGCTTCATTGACCTTAGCCGCCATCTCTTTCGCGGCCAGCACGCGTTCGACCGTATCGACAACCGCCTGGGTCTGCGGATCAATCTCAATATTGACGCGATCGCCCAGTTTTTTTGCTCCCAGGGTGGTCCGCTGCAGCGTCTCCGGAATAAGATGCACGCAGAAACGGGTCGCCGTCACCTCACCCACCGTCAGACTAATGCCGTCAATACCGATGAATCCTTTATAGAGGATGTATTTCATCAGCGTTGGATCCTGCACTTTAAACCAGATCTGACGGTTATTTTCGGAAGTCAGAATCTTCACGATTTCCGCGGTGGTCATAATGTGGCCGGACATTAAATGCCCGCCGATTTCATCACTAAATTTCGCCGCTCGCTCGACGTTCACTTCATCGCCGACCTGAATATCGCCAAGATTGGTAATCCGCAGCGTCTCTTTCATCAGATCGAAGCTGATGCGCGCGCCGTTGATTTCGGTCACCGTCAGGCAGCAGCCGTTGTTGGCTACCGAGGCGCCGGTTTCCAGCCCCTCCAGCATATGTGCCGGTAACTCAACCACGTGAGTGCGAAAATTGGGTTTATCATCAATGGAGACCACTTTCGCGGTTCCCTGAACAATACCAGTAAACATGTTTGGCTCCTGTTGAAAATCATGACGGTATCATTACCGCTTTCGCTATCGGGAACAATAACAGGAGGGCAAAGCGGTTGCCAGCGCGCTTCGTGCCTCGACTCTTTTTTCACTGGCTTAATAGCCAATCCTCGCTACAATAGACTGGAAATTCCTCATTTTTATCCCCTTGCTGCCAGTTACGGCGGCTTTTTTAGTCTCAAAATAACAACAATTCGAAGGTGTTCACGTGCAGAAGTATTTCGTTGAAGCGCGTCAGTTATTAGCTCTGGCTATACCCGTCATCCTTGCGCAGGTAGCGCAGACGGCGATGGGTTTTGTCGATACCGTGATGGCGGGTGGCTACAGCGCCACGGATATGGCCGCCGTGGCCATCGGGACCTCCATCTGGCTGCCGGCGATCCTCTTCGGCCACGGCCTTCTGCTGGCGCTGACCCCGGTGGTGGCGCAACTTAACGGATCCGGGCGGCGGGAGCGTATCGCGCCGCAGGTGCGTCAGGGCTTCTGGCTGGCCGGCTTTGTCTCGGTGCTGATCATGGTCGTGCTGTGGAACGCCGGATACATCATCAGCTCCATGCATAACATCGATCCGCTGTTGGCAGAGAAGGCGGTTGGCTACCTGCGCGCGCTGCTGTGGGGCGCGCCGGGCTATCTGTTCTTCCAGGTCGCCCGTAACCAGTGTGAAGGGCTGGCAAAAACCAAGCCCGGGATGGTCATGGGCTTTATTGGATTACTGGTCAACATTCCGGTGAACTATATTTTTATCTATGGTCATTTCGGCATGCCCGAGCTGGGCGGCGTCGGCTGCGGTGTGGCGACGGCCTCCGTTTACTGGGTGATGTTCGCCAGCATGCTGTGGTGGGTGCGCCGGGCGCGTACGATGCGCGATATCCGCTGCGTCGAGCGCTTCAGCGGCCCTGATTTTGCCGTCCTGTTACGGCTGGTGCAGCTGGGGCTGCCCATTGCTCTGGCGCTGTTCTTTGAAGTCACTCTGTTTGCCGTCGTCGCGCTGCTGGTCTCCCCGCTCGGGATCATTGACGTCGCTGGTCACCAGATCGCGCTTAATTTCAGCTCGCTGATGTTCGTTCTGCCGCTGTCGCTGGCGGCGGCGGTCACCATTCGCGTCGGCTTCCGCCTTGGCCAGGGCTCAACGATCGATGCCCAGGTTTCGGCCCGCACCGGCGTGGGCGTGGGGATCTGCCTGGCAGTATTTACCGCTATCTTTACCGTCCTGATGCGTAAGCAGATTGCGCTGCTGTATAACGATAATCCCGAAGTGGTGACGCTGGCCTCGCACCTGATGCTGCTGGCAGCTATCTATCAGATCTCCGACTCTATTCAGGTGATCGGCAGCGGCATTCTGCGCGGCTATAAAGATACGCGGTCTATCTTTTTCATTACCTTTACCGCGTACTGGGTGCTGGGTTTGCCGAGCGGCTATCTGCTGGCGCTGACCGATATGATTGTGCCCCGCATGGGACCTGCCGGTTTCTGGTGCGGATTTATCATCGGTCTGACCTCCGCCGCCATCATGATGATGCTGCGGATGCGTTTTCTGCAGCGCCAGCCTTCCAGCACCATCTTACAGCGCGCTGCGCGCTAACTTGTCTAAGCCCGCCGCTCCGGCGGGCTTTTTCGTTCTTCGCTATAACGGCGCGTTGTACATTCCGTTACTCCCTGACACCAAAGACTCACTGATAGCCTCCCGGCAGGCGCTTATAGTGTTGCCAACAGCCCCGCAGTGGGGTTACTCAAGAAACCAAGTCGAGGATTTCAGAATGAAAAAAGTATTAGCTCTGGTCGTTGCCGCTGCTATGGGTCTGTCATCAGTTGCTTTCGCTGCCGATGCGGCAAGCACCACCCCGAGTGCAGCAGCCAGCCATACTACCGTTCACCATAAGAAACATCACAAAGCGGCCGCGAAACCGGCAGCCGAGCAGAAAGCGCAGGCGGCGAAGAAACACCACAAAGCCGCTGCAAAACCGGCTGCTGAGCAAAAAGCCCAGGCTGCAAAGAAACATCATAAAGCGGCACACCACGCAGCTAAACCGGCGGTTAAACCGGCGGCATAATGGTCAGGGCGTTAAGGTGATAAACCGGCGCTGAACAGCGCCGGTTTTTTTTCAGGAGGACATCATGCTGCAACGCTATCGCTTCGAATTGCTGCTGTTACTGCTCATCGTCTGCGCGCTGTTTACCCTGCGCTTGATGTTTAAATAGCTGGCTGCTGAACCCATTTACGGGCCGGCGGCGTATAGTCGCGAAAACCGGCGATAATCTCGTCTGCCGAGGTAGCGAACGGCAGCATTTCCGCGTAGCGCGGGTGCATAAACCCTTCCTGTACCATGTTATCGACCATCGCCTGAAGCGGATCGTAATAACCCTTAATATTCAGGAACGCGCACGGTTTCTCATGGATCCCCAGCTGCGCCCAGGTCCATTGTTCGAAAATCTCCTCGAGCGTCCCCGCCCCGCCCGGCAGGGCAATAAAGCCATCCGCCAGCGCCGCCATTTTGGTTTTCCGCTCGTGCATATCCTCGACCACATGCAGCTCCGTCAAGCCGCGGTGGGCAATTTCCCGCTCCACCAGGCCGCGCGGCATCACGCCGATCACCACGCCACCGGCCTCCAGCGCCGCATCGGCGACCGCCCCCATCAGACCAACTTTGCCGCCGCCATAGACAAGCGCCAACCCCTGCTGCGCCAGCGTACGTCCAACCAGACGGGCGGTTTCGAGGTACAGCGGATGTTCGCCAGCTGAAGAACCGCAAAAAATACCAATCGATTTCATCTTCGTTATGACTCCTTCTCTTCTGGTGGCCGATAATTTAACACATCGGCAACCCTTCCGCGCAGGTTTGGACTGCCTGAAAAATGAGAGCCGTGATGCTCGCTGGCGAAGAAATATCCTTGTGGTTCAGTAAAATATATCCGGAATGAGTAAAAGTTCCGCAATCGCATGCAATGTGCAAGAAAAGTGACGTTTACCTCTTGCCACATCCCCTCCCTGCCGCTAATATGCGTCCCCGTTGTCACCACAACATTGCGTTCGTAGCTCAGTTGGTTAGAGCACCA